>CAZAWQ010000055.1:0-21149 GCA_964488585.1 uncultured Roseivirgaceae bacterium | reverse complement strand
AATAATGATACCGAAACGCTTCGGAACTTTGCCGCCTATATGGACCTTGGTGAAGGTGAGGTCATCGAAAGAACTGATATTTTTACCAGCAATGACCCCAATTCCCCCAATAGCAACGATGCCAATGATCTTTTTGATGTTTTATCCGACCCGGTATTCAGAGATGTAAATAAGGTTAGTGATGAATTGATTGCAATTGGTCTGAACAAATCTTCAGACTTTGAGGTGATCAGAGGAGCACGTAAACTCAACGAACGGGAATACACCATAAACAAGCAACTGGGTTACATCAACCTTTTCAGAAAACTGCAAAATGACGAAGTATTGGCCGTTGCCTATGAATACAATATCAATGGAGAGAATATCACGGTAGGAGAATTAAATGACGATTATGCCAATCGGCCTGAAGATGAGGTAATATTCTTAAAACTCCTGAGGCCAGGCAAAATCAATACCTCCGCCAATACCTGGGATTTGATGATGAAGAATATATATAGCCTAAACGCCAATCAGGTAGCCCAGGAAGGATTTCAATTACGAATTATCTATAGGGATGACATAACTGGTCAAGACAACCCTAGTTTACACGAGGGGATAAATACCAAGAATATTCCACTGGTAGAGTTATTCGGTCTTGATCAATTGAATTCTAACCTCGACCCGCAACCGGATGGGAATTTTGACTTTGTCGAGGACCTTACTATTAATACGGAAGTAGGAAACATTATTTTTCCAGTGCTGGAACCATTTGGTGATGACCTTGATAAACTCTTCGCTGACAACGAGCAAGACCTTAAGGACCGCTTCGTGTTTGATGAACTGTATTCGGGCACCAAGAACGATGCGCAACAGAATGTACTGCACAACAAATTTTTCATTAAAGGACAACTGCAAGCTGGATCTTCCAATGAAATCGTATTGCCGGGGATCAATATTGCAGAAAATTCGGTAACCGTTACTGCCGGAAACACCATACTTACTGAAGGGGTTCACTATCGGGTTGACTACAATTTAGGTAAGGTGATTATTATCGATGAAGGAGTTTTAATATCTGGTAAACAGATCAAAATAGAGTATGAGAAAGCAGATCTTTTCAACTTTCAAAGCCGGAGCTTAATGGGAACACGCCTAGATTATCGTTTCAGTGATGATATAAATTTTGGTGGCACTCTTTTATATCTCAATGAACGTCCTTTAATCTCCAGGATAAGTGTGGGAAGCGAACCAGTACGTAACGTCAAGTGGGGGCTTGATTTTAACTATAGAAAAGAATCCCGTTTATTAACAGAATTGGTGGATGCTTTACCACTTATCAGTACCAAAGAGCCTTCCAATATAGTTTTCAATGCCGAGTTTGCACAGCTACTGCCAGGAACTTCTAACCGTAATGGAGGGGATGACTTAGCCTATCTGGATGATTTTGAGGCAACGGTTACACCATTTAATCTTGGGAACGTGATCAGCTGGAAGATGGCTAGTACACCGGTCACTGATGACGGTAGATTTGGCATGCCAAGCGGCAACAACCTTAATTCTGGTTATAAGCGGGGCAAGGTTGCTTGGTATATTGTCGACAATGTATTTTATCGCAGCAATGACAGCAACACACCTGAAAATATAGATATCGAGAATCACTATTCCAGGTCGGTTATTCCCCAGGAGATTTTTACGGAACAGGACCGACGACAAGTAAATATCAACCTCCCTATTTTTGATATAGCTTACTTTCCTACCGAACGTGGACCTTATAACTATAACCCTGACATTCTCGACAACGGTAGGCTATCCGTTCCTGAACAGAATTGGGGTGGATTAACCCGGGCAATTACCTCTGACGTTGATTTTGATAAAACCAATATTGAATTTATAGAATTTTGGTTAATGGATCCCTTCATTGAAGGACTTAATGGAAGAGTGTTGGTAGGTAATAATCCTGTAAACAATACAGATTTAAGTGGAAAGTTAACCCTTAACCTGGGAAGTGTTTCAGAGGATGTGATTCCTGATGACAATCACGGGTTCGAAAATGGAATGCCTGCCGATGGAATAATCACCGAAGGGAATACCCATACCAGTGTCTGGGGTCGTACTACCACCCAGCAGTTCCTCACCAATACATTCGACAACAGTACCAGTTCCAGGGAAAATCAAGATATCGGATTGGACGGAGTCAACAGTGAAACGGAACTAAATGACACACTGTATCAGATATTTAAACAAAGAGTGGCTTTGTTACCTCCACTGATCAGGCAAGAAATCGAGGAAGATATCTCTGCCGACGATTTTACTTATTTTTTAGATGCTGACAAGGATGCTGAAAACCAACAAATCGTTGAACGTTATCAGGATTTTAATTTAATGGAAAACAACTCCCCGGTAGCAACCGATGCCAGTCAATCATTTATCCCCTCAGGAAGTAACTTCCCGGAAAATGAAGACCTGAACATTGATAATACTATTAGTGACCTGGAAGAGTACTATGAATATAATATTGACCTGAACCCATCGGCTTTAGTAGTTGGCAATCAAAATATTCAGGACAAAGTAACCAACGTGGTCAACGGAGATGAAGTCTCCTGGTACTTGTTCCGTATACCAGTAAGGCAACCGGACCGACGGCAGGGTAGTATTGAAGGGTTTAAATCCATACGATATATGAGAATGTATATGACTGGATTTACCACGCCAGTAGTACTGCGTTTGGCGGATTTCCATTTGGTCGGCAGCCAATGGCGACGATTTAATGAGAACCTGGAAGAAACAGGATTTTTTGAAGACAGAGATGACCAGAATCCAAAATTTAATATCTCAGTGGTTAGTGTAGAAAAGAATCCAGGGTACGTAGTTCCACCAGGATTTGAGCGGGACCGGGATAATACTTCAACCCTGGAAAGGCGCCTAAATGAACAGTCAATTGAACTGTGTGTAGAAGATCTCCCCGACCGTGATGCACGGGCGGTATTTAAAAATGTGGACTTCGATCTGATTAGCTACGGGCGTATCAAAATGTTCCTGCATGCTGAAAGTGACGATACCCAAGACGATGAACTCACTGCTTTCTTGCGTATAGGTACGGATTTTACCCATAACTACTACGAGATACAAATCCCCTTGAAGATGACCCCGGATGGAAGCACTGATCAGAGGGAGATATGGCCTTTGGAAAATGAGATCGACCTGGACATTAATGCGTTATACCAATTGAAAAGCTTGAGAAACCGACTGAATGCAGAGATCAATCTTCCGTTTCCACAGGATGGGCCACAAATTGTAGGACGCCACGGCATTAGGGTATTGGGAAATCCGGATATGTCCACCGTCTTTGCCATGATGATTGGCATACGAAATCCGGAAAGCCTGGATGGCGCCCCAAAATCAGTTTGTATTTGGGCCAACGAACTACGTGTAAGTGATTTTGACCAAACAGCAGGGTGGGCAGCCAATGCAAATTTGAATATGAAACTAGCCGATCTCGGAAATTTGACGGCTTCCGTAAGGCATTCTACCTTTGGGTTTGGGGGCATCCAGGACCGCATTTCTGAAAGGACCCGTGAGGAAACAACAGAATTTGATATTTCTACTAATTTGAACCTTGAAAAATTCTTTCCTGAAAAATTTGGCCTGCATATTCCTATGTTTGCCAGTTACCAGAAATCTATAATCACTCCTAGATTTGATCCCAGAGATCCGGATATAACTCTTGAAAACTCTCTGGCTTCCATTACCGACGAGGTTGAACGTGAACGTGCCCGAAGAATTGCTCAGGACCAGACCACTCGAAGAAGTCTTAATTTTACCAATGTCCGAAAAGTAAAAACCAACCAGGATTCAAAATCCAAAGTATATGATATAGAGAATTTCTCCTTAACCTACGCGTATAGCGATATTCTACGGCATAGTTATCAAATGGAAACCTACCAATACAAATCATATAGAGGTGCCCTATCTTATAATTTCAGCCCAAAGGAATGGAATATTTCACCTCTTAAGGATTCTGAGTCTTTTAGTTCTCCTTATTTACAGATGATCAAAGACATTAATTTTTCACCAGTGCCCAACAATTTTTCTTTCAGGGCAGATATTGACCGCCGGTTTGTTAAGACCCAGTTGTGGGGAGTGGATGAGAATAATAATCTTACTACTAATGGTATCAATCCAAATTATGAAAAGAGTTTCACCTTTAATCGTATCTATAATCTCCGATGGAATCTGTCACGTAATCTATCTCTAGACTATTCAGCCAGGGCTTTGGCCATTATAGACGAGCCTGAAGGTGAACTTGATACTAGTGAGAAACGACAACAAGTAAGAACCAATTTATTTGATTTTGGACGGTTGAAGAATTTTGATCAGACCATAGCCCTCAACTACCGGCTTCCATTGGATAAAATCCCTTTCACCGACTGGATCAATGCAGACTTTGGTTATCATATCAACTATACCTGGACGTCTGGGGCCTTTAATCCCATCAGCGAAGTGAGTCAAAAGGACACATTAGGTAATGTTATTCAGAATAACCGCGACCGTAACCTTACCAGCCGGATAGATCTTGTTAAGCTTTATAATAAAATTACTTTTCTTAAAGATCTAAATAATCCAACTCGCGGGCGCACTCGTCCCAATCCCAACGATACCACAACGCAGGAGAAGAAAAACAGCCTGGTGAAAACAGCCTTGCGACTTATAATGTCCTTGAGGTCGGTTAACGCAACCTTTAGTGTGCGTGAGGGTACAATTCTCGCCGGGTATTTGCCTGATGCCCACTTGTTTGGCATGGATAAAGGGTTCAATGCCCCCGGATGGGCTTTTGTGCTTGGTAGTCAGAGCCTGTCCATCAAGGATAAAGTAATTGAAAATGGATGGATGGCACCCAGCCCTTTCCTGACCCAACCTTTTGGGCAATCCAGGACCGTTGACCTGAACCTTACCGGGCGCGTGGAACCGCTACCTGACCTCCGCATAGATATAAGCATGCGAAAGCTAGAAACTGCCATCTATAATGAGATATTTAGGTACGATGATGACCGTGAAATGATTTCTACCTATAATCCAACCAGAAGAGGAAGCTATAGTATTTCATATTTTACTTTGAAAACCGCATTTACCGGAAGCCGGTCAGACGATTCCAGTCCGGTATTTGAGGATTTTGAAAACAACATCAGTATCGTACAACAACGACTAGAGTCGGAAAATGTCAACCCCGGGGGTAGCTACGGACCACGATCGCAAGATGTGCTTATCCCTGCTTTTATTGCGGCTTATGCTGGAAAGGATGCCAATTCTATTAACCTGTCACCCTTTCCTAAAACACCGCTGCCCAACTGGCGCCTGGACTATGCTGGATTGAGCAAGATTCCAAAATGGTCGGAGATATTCTCCTCTATAAATTTGACCCATAGCTATACCTCAACTTACGATGTCATTAGCTTTACCACTTCAGGACAGTACCTCGATCCTGATCTGATCACCTTGAACAATGACATTGAAGACTATCCACTGGCTTCCGAATTTAATGATAATGGAGCATGGGTGCCCCTCTATGTGATCAACCAAGTGGCCATAACGGAACGATTCGCCCCTCTAATAGGTATAAATTTACGGACTAAAAGCAGACTTGATTTTCGAATTGAGTATAGAAAGGAGCGCAACCTTGCTTTGCAACTTTCCAATGCTCAGGTGACTGAACTTAACAGGAAGGATTTTGTTTTAGATGTTGGTTATCGCAAACAAGGATTCAAGATTCCCTGGAAAATTGGAGGAAAAACCGTCACACTTGATAATGATCTAACTTTTAGATTAGCCCTCAGTCTTGGCGAAAGCGAAATCGTCCAGCGTAAAATAGAAGAGTCTAATACCATAACCAGTGGTAATCTTAACTTTCAGCTAAGTCCAACCATAAGTTATGTTGTGAACGACCGGCTTAATGTTCAAGTTTATTTTGAAAGAAATATTAATGAACCAAAAGTAACCAATTCATTTAAGCGTGCTACTACCAGATTTGGCACTCAGATTAGTTTTAGTTTGGCTCAATAAATTTTTGCATTTGCAAAAAGAATGTATTTTTGAAAAAAAAAATACATGAACATTCCCGAAAATCTACAATACACACAGGATCACGAATGGGTTTTGGTCGACGATGATGGAAAGTCTGCTTTGGTTGGAATTACAGAATTTGCACAGCAAGAACTTGGTGATATCGTCTATATCGAAATAGAAACGCAAGGTGATGAAATCGCCCGTGGGGAAATGTTTGGAACAGTTGAAGCAGTAAAAACCGTGTCGGATTTGTTCATGCCACTAAGCGGCACGATATCAGAGGTAAACCAGGAGCTCGAACAAACCCCTGAAGCTGTTAATGAGGATCCTTATGGGAAAGGCTGGATGATTCGAATCGAACTAAATGATGAAGATCGATCCGGACTTATAAGTAACGCAGAATATTCCGCTTTAATCGGTGCTTGAAGCATGATGAGAGTCAAAAGTTACTGGCCTGCAGCCCTGTGGGCCTTGGTTATTTTTGTCCTTACCATTCTCCCCTCACACAAAATTCCTAATCCTCCCGATTGGGATATATCCATTGACAAGCTGGTTCACTTTGGTTTGTTTATGGTACTTAGTCTACTGCTGCTCTTTAGACAACATGCTAAGTCTGGACTATTGTACCGGCAACAACTGATCTGGATAACAATTTTATTGGTTATTTACGGATTACTGTTAGAAATGGCGCAAATATTAGTCCCCACCAGGAATTTTAGTTGGTTGGATCTTATCGCGGATGCATTGGGTGCAATTGCCGGGAATTTTATCTACCTGGGTATTGTTAAACTAACAAAAGGTTTGCCGGATAGGTAATTTCTTTTGTATATTTGAAATAGTGGGTACTCCGCCGTTATAAATAAAATATTTGATTATGGAACTCAAAAAAAATCCCGATTCGGATCTCTTTAGAAAGTCCAGTTTTTATATGAGTATTGGACTGATGATCAGTCTGTTATTGACCGTAATGGCTTTTGAATGGAAGTCCTATGATGATAATTCTTTGGTTAATCTGGGTGTACTAGATGCTGATTTTGAAGAGTTACAGGATATTCCCATAACGGAACAGCCTCCTCCTCCTCCTCCTCAAGTAACACCCCCGGAAATTATTGAAGTTCCGGATGAAGAAGAAATTGAGGAAGAAATTGAAGTAAATCTTGACGTTGAGGTTACCGAAGAAACTGTAATAGAAGACGTTGTTTTTGAAGAAGCGCCCGAAGAAGAAGCTGCAGATGAGATCTTTCAATTCGTGGAAGATCAGCCCGCTCCTATAGGTGGAATGAAAGCTTTTTATGCGTATGTTGGAAAAAATATGAAATATCCGGCACAAGCCCGAAGAATGGGAATTGAGGGAAAAGTGTATGTTACATTTGTAGTGGGAAAAGACGGCGGACTTACTGACGTAAGAGTACTGAAAGGCATTGGTGCTGGATGTGACTTAGAAGCGATCCGAGTGCTAAGCGGGGCACCAAAGTGGAAGCCGGGTAAGCAACGTGGCCGTCCTGTTAGAGTTAGGATGCAACTGCCTATTATCTTCAAACTGAACTAACCCCGCCATTGGTGGTTTTTATAAGATATTTTGCAGCTGTTCTTTGATCTTTTCCAGTTCATCTTTCATCCCTACCACCAGTTTTTGAATTCCCGCGTCATTGGCTTTGGATCCGATAGTATTGATCTCTCGGCCTATTTCCTGACTTAGAAAAGAAAGCTTTTTACCCTGTGATTCACTTTCACTCAAAATTTCCAGGAAATATTCAAGATGTGTTTTTAGTCTTACTTTTTCCTCGCTAATATCAAGTTTTTCAATGTAGTACACCATCTCTTGTTCGAACCTGTTTTGGTCGAACTTTTCGTTGCCCTCGATCTCCTCCATATGCTTTTGTATGCGTATTTTGATTGATTCAGTACGGGCTGGATCCACCTTATCAACTTTTGAAAGATAGGTCTCAATTTTGTCAATATAAACCACCAGCTTGTTTTTCAGAGTCGCACCTTCAGCAGCTCTAAACTCTTCGCACTTATTGATCGCCTCCAGAATTATATCCTTGACCCGATTCCAATGGTCCTGCAACTTGTCCTTTGGCTCTTCACTGCGCACTACTTCGGGAAATTCCATAACCATTTTTAGTAACCCATCTGAAGGTGCATCAATATCTGCTGCAATCTTTTTTAACTGATGATAATAAGACTTCAGCAACTTTTTATTGAATGTAATCCTGGCTACTTCTGAGTCCCGGCGCTCATAGTTAATAATTACCGCAATCTTTCCTCTTTCCAATTTTTCAGCGGCCATTTTTTTAACCTCAATTTCTTTATCAAAAAAAATCTTTGGAAGTTTGATTAATGTGTCCAGGTACTTTGAGTTCAATGATTTCACTTCTACTACAATACTAAGTGAGTCATTTTCCAGCTGGGCCGAACCATAGCCCGTCATAGATTTGATCATAGACTAATTAAAGGTTTAGTTGACTTAAAAATCGTATCCCAAAGTCAGGTAAAATTTGGGAGATCCCACCTCAAAGTCCTCTATGGGCCAGGCCACATCAAACTTAAGATAATAACCAAGCAGTATTGTCCTGATACCAGTTCCGTAACTAGCCAACCAGGCGCTACCAAAGTTGTTGATCTTGGCTTTGAAATTACCCGCTTCAATTATTTCTGTATTCAGGCTGTTTTCGTCGGCTAGAGGGCTGTTGCCGGTCCAGGCTGAACCAAGGTCATAGAAACCAATCAGCAACAGATTTCGGAAAAAGTTCGAAGCGATGGGACCGCTATTGAAAAATTTAACTACTGGAAATCTAATCTCTGCGTTGAACAATAGTGCGTTATTTCCACTAAATTTATTGTAGTCGAATCCTCGCATATTGGTCACATACTCAACAAAAAGTATATTACTATTATCTTCATCCACCGGATCAAACAAGGGGTCACCTTCGTTATTCTGGTTATCCGTATTGTTGAACAACCAGTTACTCATCCCACCCAATAAGAAATCCTTGGGATCATCACCAAAAGAGCGAGCATAGAACAAACGACCGGCAAATATTAATTCCTTATGAATTTTGTGATAATGTCTGGCATCGATCTTAAAGGTATTGAAGTTCAGCTTGCTATCACTTATGCCCTCGTAGTGTTCGAAAAAGACCTTGAGTCTGGTCCCATCAAAGTTCAACCCGTTTACTACGGTATTGTCATAAACGTATTCCAGTCTACCACCCAGATAATTACGTTTGGTATCAGCAGCTTCTGGGAGGCCTGGAGTTCCGGGAGGGAAACTCAATTTTGTGGGATCAAGATCATAGGATCTGGTGCCAGCATAGAAAGGGGTTACACGGATTCTACTCCGAATGTTTATAGGGTAGCTGACTCCAATTTCAAGTCTGTTCTTGATATACTTCATATCGTAGTCTGCTAACGGGTCATTTATGGCCCTGTACAGCGTACGGCGGCTAAACCCCCCATGGTAGTCCAAACGGTCCCTTAAGTAATGATATTCGCCATAATAGCTGCCACTCCTCAAGTCAGTGGTTGCTAATACACCACCGTAAAACTTATGGTTCTCCAATAAATCATTTACCGTGATATCAGCCTGAATCCCAAATCCAATTAGGGGGTCAATCACCCAGGAAAACACAATATTGTCGAAACCAACGCGGGGCTCGTAGTCATATGGACCATTTATTTCACTCTCCCTGGCCAAACTACGGAAGTTTTGCAATATTGAACTGGGCTCTTCTTCTTCCTGCTTGACCTCCTCTAAAACATCTGTATCAAATACGTAGTTGTCGGTATCAATTGCACCAGTGGTCTCGTCTTCCTCTACCATTGAGGTACTGTCCATAGGTTGGACTAGTGTTAGGGTATCTAGTAGTTCCTGGTCATTCTCCTGCAGTTCCAGTTCGCGCAGCTTCCTATCCCTGATCCGTCCAGAAATAAACAGGGCCTGCTGAACTTCTTGTCGCCTGGTTAGAGGAGTGAAATTGCTCTTGTCCAGATTGAAATTCTTCTGATAATAAATCTGATCTTCCCCGGCATTGGTCAAAACGTAGGCAAACGATCTCTTTTTAAAATTGATGTGATAGTGCTGGATACTCTTTGAGAATTTTGAAATTTGAGTATAAAGCTTAGTATCTAATTCATATTTGTAAAGATTGTAAATGCCTTTTTGATCACTTATGTAGTAAATCAAATTACCATCCAGAGGCATTGGTTGAATATCGTGACTTAGTGTATTAGTTACCCGGGTAAGAATCTGACTTGCAGAATCCAGATTGAGTATGAAAAGATTAAAATTAGTTTCAACTTCCTGAAGCTTGAGCGTCTCCCTTTTCAATGTATCATTGGTTCGATTGGAAGAAAAAACTACATTATGGGTACCTGGGATAAATCTGGGATTTAAATCATCATAAGAATCATTAGTGATCCTTCTCATGGAATTTTTACTCAATGAAAGTAAAAATAGATCATTCTGACCTTTACTATCACCACTGACTATAGCGGTTTTGCCATTTTCATGAAACTCAAAATCTTTTACTTGAGTGATTTTGTTCAACGATCTTTTTTGAGATCTGCCTGAGCCGATGTCATATAGGATTAATTGATAGTCACCTTTTACAACATTTATGATGCCTAACGTATTATTGTCTTTCCAGGACAGCAACGGAATTTCTTTATCCACTTCCTGATCAATTACTTTATAACCCCCTTTTACTACTGATTCTTCTCGTCCGGAAGTCAGGTCCCTAATGCGTACCTCATGTTTTCCATTAAAATTGGTAGAGTAGGCCAGAATACTTCCATTTGGGCTAAGTTTCACTTGATGATAAATCAGCCCCTTTTTATTCTCTCCAAGTACTGAAAATTCTTCATTGGGGGACTGGTAACCAGCATTCACCTGGTCGGACATGTTAATATAATATGCCTTCCACTCATCGATAAAACGATCATATGTTACCCCCAATGTATAGATTATACTGTTTTGCTCGCTGCGATTGATCCGGGTCAGGTTCATGATATTGGAAATATTGTTGATCCCATAATATTCAGCTATGTAATTCCATATGGATTGTCCTACAATAGCCGCTTCTTTGCCACCCAGTTTTCCTAATTTCCTAAATTTCTTGGTTTTGAAGTAGTCACGCATGTAATCGTCCATCTCCACTGACCATCCATTGGTTATGAATAGTGCTCCGCCCTCAATTACCCAATCGGGCAGATTAAACAGATATGAGCTTTGAAACATCTCTGTCAGACTACCCCCATACATCATATCCCGGATCAGTAGTTTGGAAACCTGATAGATTAATTCTTGCTTGAACTCTACCGCGTTTCCTGGATAGGCAACTTCCACCTGGGGTTTCACAAAATCTGTCTGTCCGCTGGATGTGAAATTTTTGTTGTTAATGCCAATATTGCTTTGCTGCAGGTCCGAAACCGAATTGTAAACAAAAACTATCGCTTTGGAGTATAGAGCATACCCTAGAACATCCTGGGTGATGCGGTCGTATTCACTTTCTAGGAATTCAGCGGCTCTTTTGGCATTTTGCTTCCCATCTTTATAATAGTATACATCAAAATTATCCGCACTGTAATACTGCCAGTTAAAATTCTTGTATTGCACCCGGTTCTTGCCGTAACCATCCATGGGCTTTTGCCCTTTGGAATCTTCAGAAAAGCAGACGAAAACAATTACCAGCACAGAGCAGAATATATGTCTGAGCGCCATAAATTGGATTAATTTTTGTTGTAATATAAAGAAAAATAGCGACTAATGGTCACATCCCTATTTAAAGGTTTTCCCCTTTCCAGAAATTCAAAAAACTCCTGAGCAAAGTAAGGAGCTAATGAAATACCCTTGGTTCCTAAACCATTAAAAACCCCTAAAGGTTCGTATTTGGGGTGTAAACCAATAAACGGTCTTCTATCCCTAGACGCAGGTCTTACCCCAACGGTTTGCCCAATAACCCGGTATGGCAAACTAATTAGTTTTTCCAGTTTTTGAAGAAGTTGAGTCTTTGCTTTATCAGTCACCTTCCAGCTATGATCATGGTTGTCAAAGGTTGATCCTACTTTGCAGTGACCGTTGCTTACAGGCAATACAAACACCCCTCGGTTTACAATATAAGGCAGTGGCTCCTGGAACACTACATCCAATAGTTCACCTTTCACTGGTTCCAGGGGCAACCAGGCAAAAAATCGATTGTTGCTCAAAGAAGGACCTTCGCAGAAAATGATTTTCCTTGCAGAATGACCATGATATCGCACGCCTTTATCAGATAATTCAAGATCCTGATACTTAAAACGTTCAGGTCGAAATACGTTACTGAGTTTAAGGAAATTGCTTACTCCCCCTATCAGGGCACTAGTGTCAACATACCCGGTCATTTTTAGCAGAATTCCACCCAAAGGATTAATTACCTGAGGCAATGCCTCTTGCGGATTCACAATGCGCTCGATGAATTGACTATAACTCTCTTCAAACAAACGAGCTCCCCATTCATTTTGCTCTGCCAAAGAAAGAAAAGGCCGGTACATCGGAATGTCATATAAAAGTCGAATACCTAATTCTATCTCCAGTGCTTTATAATATTCCAATAGATAGGGGAAAAGCTGTTTAGCCATCCACGTCTTGACTAATTTTCTGCCAGTAAATGGATTGTAAATACCCGCAGCAACCGTGCTGGACTTTGGAAGGACCGGATCATCAAATACCAAGACCTTGAGATCATGTTTGATTAAATTGTATGATAAAATAGATCCTGCAAGACCCTGGCCAACTATGAAGTAATCCCATACCATACACCAAATTAAAGCATGTGTTGAGGATATTTGCCAATTATTACTCAAATTTGTGCCAATCATACCCCATATATGTTAAAGATAGAATCCTTTATTTTTAGTCCATTTCAGGAAAATACCTATGTGGCATTTGATGAAACAGGCGAAGGTATGATCCTAGACCCCGGATGCTACGAACAACAGGAGCAACTTACCCTTTCTGAATTTATCAGCAAAAATAACCTCCGGATCACCCTGGCAATCAACACTCATTGTCATATAGATCATGTACTGGGGAACCAGTTTGTTAAGAATAAGTATAAGATTCCGCTGGCAATCCCGGAAGGAGAAAAGGCAGTATATGGAGCAGTAAAGGCATATGCTTCAAATTACGGGTTTCCAAATTATCAAGAAGCGGTTGTTGATCAATACATAAAGATGCAGGACACAATTGAGTTTGGGAACACCCGGTTTGAAGTATTGTTGGTTCCGGGCCATTCCCCTGGACACTTAGCGTTTTATCATTCCGACTCAAAAATTTGCTTGGGAGGAGACGTACTTTTTCAAGGCAGTATTGGACGTACTGATCTTCCTGGAGGAGATTATCAAACGCTGATCACAAGTATACATGAAAAGATATTTTCGCTACCCGACGAAACAATTGTGTATTCAGGCCACGGATCACCCACAACGGTGGGCCAAGAAAAAAAAACTAATCCTTTTTGTGCAATTGTTTAAATGGTCAAAATCAAGCCTTTGCATTTCCTGCCCAATCTCATTACACTAGCTGGTTTGTTTTGTGGCTGCCTGGGAGTAGTCTGGGCACTGGACTTTCAAATCCAATGGGCCGTATACATGATTTGGACCTGCGCGATTTTGGATCTTCTCGATGGCTTGATAGCCAGAGGCCTGGGCGTTTCATCGGTCCTGGGGAAGCAATTGGATTCACTTTCCGATCTGATTTCATTCGGACTGCTGCCAGCTACCATCATCTACTCCCTTAGTTCAGGGTATTTAAATGATCCATGGCCATATGCATCATTTGTCTTGCCCCTGTTTTCAGCGCTGCGATTAGCAAGATTTAACCTGGATCCGGAGCAGAATATTGACTTTAAAGGCTTGCCCACCCCGGCAAATGCACTACTTATCAGCAGTTTCCCAGCACTGATCGACCAAATCAATGAAAATTTACGTCTTGAGTTAGAAAATCCGGTTATTTGGCTTTTGATCATCGGAATATTGTCCTACCTATTGGTGTCAAAGATCCGACTGTTTGGCTTCAAATTTCAAAATCTAAATTGGGCAGATAATAAATATCGATATTTGTTTATTGCCATGTCGTTGATCACTTGGCTGGTAATGGGAATTTTGGCAATTCCGGTCATTATGTTGCTGTATTTGTTGATGTCTGCAATGTGGCAATATAGTAGGCGTTAATACTATTTAATACTCTTATTAGTAGTGTTCAGGAAAATGGGATTAGTTAATGCCTTAAATTATTATCGTTTACTAATGATCTGCTGTCTTGGTCTTCCGGTTTACGGACAGAGCTCTTCAGTATTGTCGTCGGGTCAGTGGGTTAAATTGGGAGTCACTTCAAAAGGTATCTATAAAATAGATTTTGAAACATTCCAAGATGCCGGATTCGAACCGGCATCGGCTGTCGCAGATAATATTCAACTTTTCGGGCAAGGTATGGGTATGCTGCCTCAAAGTAACCAGGTGGCCAGACCCGCAGGTCTTCAAGAAAATGCCCTGTACAGCGTTGGGTTTGAGGATGGCTCATTTGACGCAACAGATTATATTTTATTCTTTTCAGAGGGCCCAAATTTAGAATATATCAATAATAAAGGGCATCTGGTCTATCAAAAGAATCTTTATGCCGACACCGCATATTATTTTCTTACCGTGGGTACACGGGCTGGTAAAAGAATGGACACCATTGCCAGTAGGGGCGATAACTATCCTGTTATTAACAGCTATATTGACTATGCGTATCATGAGTTAGATCTTAAAAATATACTGAGCTCAGGCCGGGAATGGTATGGTGAGTTAATGGTGTCATCAGGTCCACTTCGAGTCAACTTTCCCAATATACCGCCGTTGACTCCAGGGTCTATGATTACTGTCATATCATCGGTGTTGAATCAAAGCCAGGATAGGGCCAGCTTTAATTTTTCGCTAAACGGCTCAAATATCGGAGCAATTGAAGCATCCGGAGTTGGGTCAGGCACTTACGATGACAAAGGGGTGGCGGTATTTGATACCCTTATTATAGGTCAGAGTGAAATTGATCATCAAAACGCATTCAACTTTGAGATTGCCTACAATGCCACAGGCAACGGCCTTTTTAATAACCTGCTGGTATCCTATGAAAGTCCGTTGGCTCAGCATGATCCGTCTACTGTCTTTCGGTCTCCAGCCAGTCTAAATAATGCGATTAGTACCTTCAATGTAAATAATGCTGACGTAGAAACGGTTATTTGGGACATTACCGATCCACAAAACTCTGTCATTCAAGAATATACTCTGGTAGGAGACCAGGCCATCTTTGGAGCTCAGACGCAGGTTTTAAGAGAGTATGTAGTGTTTTCCGGAAATGATTTTTCTTTGCCTTTGGTTTCACAACCTGTAGCTAACCAGAATCTGCGGGGAATGGAGATTCCCAATCTGCTGATCGTGGCCCATCCGCGATTTTTATCAGAAGCAGAAAGACTTGCGGCTTTTCGGGCCCAAAATGATCAACTAGAGGTACAAATAGTTACACCACAGGAGATCTACAATGAATTCAGCTCCGGCAGACAGGATGTAACAGCTATAAGGGATTTGGTCAGACACCTCCATCAAAGGAGCGCTGATTTTAAATATTTGTTGCTTTTAGGTCGGTGTTCATTTGATTATAAAAACATTACCGAGAATAACACAAATTATGTCCCCACTTATCAATCCCGAAACTCTGTAGATCCTATATACAGCTACAACTCAGATGACTATTACGGCTTCCTGGATGAAGATGAAGGTAACTGGTTTGAAGAACTATCTGGCACCGGCGGACATGTTCTGGATATCAGTGTAGGACGATTACCAGTTACCACCGTTCAAGAAGCTCAAGGGGTGATAGATAAGTTGATTCACTACTCTTCCAATACAGCCGCCTTGGGAAGTTGGCGACAGGATATTTATTATGTGGCGGACGATGGAGATTTCAACCTTCATCAAAGAGACGCGGATCAATTAGCTACTATGGTAGATACGACCTATCAGGATTTTAATGTCAATAAAATCTATATGGATGCATTTCCACAGGAACAAACACCGAATGGAGAATCGGCCGAAGCTGTAAACCAAGCTATAGAAGATGCTATAAAGAAAGGAGCATTGATCATCAATTACACCGGTCACGGTAGTGAATTCCGGTGGGCAAATGAAACAATACTCAATCACAATATGATCAATGGCTGGGAAAACTATGATCGATTACCATTTTTCGTAACCGCAACTTGCGAATTTGGGCGGTATGATGACCCAAAACGGATCTCTGGAGCAGAAAAACTTATTACTAATCCAAAAGGGGGTGCTATTGGTCTGGTGACTACCACACGACCGGTGTTTGCCAGCAAAAATTTCATTTTGAACCGGGCATTCTATGAAATCGTGTTTAACCTAACTAAAACTGGATATCCCACACTAGGAGATATCTTTAAATATACCAAGAATGACAGCCATACCATCGTTGCCAATCGCAACTTTGCTCTTCTAGGAGATCCCTCAATGAAATTATCTTATCCACGACAAAACCTGAGGATCACTGAAATAACCGCCGACGAATCAATACCAACTGATACTGTTCATGCCCTAAGTGCGGTTCGAATGAAGGGAGCTGTTACCAACTCAAAGGGTGAACTGGTATTAAATTATCACGGCATTGCGGAAGTAACAGTTTTTGACAAGGAAACAACCACAGAAACCTTAGGAAGCGAGGGAGGGCGGACTTTTTCTTTCAAGGAACGGAAAAGTGTTATTTTCAGGGGTCAGGCAAGTATCGAATCTGGTAAATTCGAAATTAATTTTATCGTGCCTAAAAATATTAACTATCAATCCGGAAAAGGTAAAATAAGTCTTTATGCCCTCAGTTTCAATGGTTTAGAAGATGCCGGAGGTGCCACTAACTCATTTATTATTGGTGGAAGCAATAAAAATGCCCCTTTAGATAATACGCCTCCCCAAATCACGTTATACATGGACGATACTTCCTTTATTGATGGAGGAACTACGGGTAAGAACACTGTACTTTTGGCGAAAATTACTGACGAAAGTGGAATAAATATCTCGAATACTGGATTTGGACAAAATATTTCATCGGTACTAAATTCAAAACAAGAGATTATTCTTAACGACTTTTTTAAGGCAGATGTAGATACTTACCAAAGTGGCTGGGTGCGTTATCCCATCGATAATCTGGAAGAGGGGAAACAAACCATAACTCTGAAGGCTTGGGATATTTATAATAATTCAAGTGATACCAGTCTGGAATTTTATGTGTTTGACGGGAACAGGCTAACGTTAGGCAAAGTGCTGAACTATCCTAACCCGTTTACTGAATCCACTACTTTTCTTATTGACCACAATCAACCTGGAGCCGAATTGGAGGTAGAGATACGGATATTTGACAGACAGGGTAAGCTTGTCCACAAAATATTGACCAATTACGAAAATAGTCCGTCTACTATAGATGGCACCACCTGGAATGGTACAAATAATCATGGAATACAGATAAATAGCGGTATTTATCTGTACCAAGTTATAGTGAAGTCATTGACTAGCGGTGACAATTATATCGAAAATAAAAAAATGATATTAATAAAATGATTAAATTTGCGTTCCTGAAATGTATTGGGATGAATAAAAACATCGTATTTGGTATATTCCTGGGTTTGATACAATTGGGCTCGATACAACATAGTTTGGGCCAGTTTGTTGGACAGGACACCACTCGTAGAGTGATTACCACTGCAGTTGGCTTTTTGTCAATTACCCCAGATGCCAGAGTTGCAGGTATGGGAGAGGCTGGAGCTGCGATCAGTCCTGATGCCAATTCTATCTATTGGAATGCCGCAAAACTGGCATTTGTTGAAAATCAAATTGGTTTTTCCCTGAATTATACACCCTGGTTAGGCAAGATCGTAAACGATATGTCACTTTCTTATCTTTCAGGATATTATAAATTGTCCGATGATCAGGCGGTGGGAATGGAATTGCGGTACTTTGATTTGGGAGACATCGATCTTTTCAATGACATAGGTGCTCCTACAGGCAGTGTACGACCAAGAGAATGGTCCATAGGAGGAACATATTCCAGAAAATTGAGTGAGAAACTGGGTGTGGGAGTTAGTTTACGGTTTATTCACAGTAATATTAGCCAAAACATAGCTTCATTAGGAAGTGACGCCAAGGCAGGCACAACCGTAGCTGGAGACATAGCGGTGTACTACCAAACAGACCTGCAAATGGGAGCCAGTACTTCTAATATTGCATTTGCTGGTTCTATCTCAAATATTGGGGGCAAAATTACCTACCTGAATGAGGGAACCAAAGATTTTATACCTACAAATTTGCGTTTAGGTACCGCATGGACAGCCAATTTTGATGCATATAATACCATTACCCTGTCATTGGATTTCAATAAGTTAATGGTCCCAACTCCTCCGATTTATGAAACGGATGAGAATGGAGACATAGTATACGATCCAAACGGGGATCCAAGCATTCTTAGAGGGAAAGATCCAGACCGAGGAGTAATTTCAGGGATGTTCGGGTCCTTTTTTGATGCACCTGATGGATTTGAAGAAGAAATGCAGGAAATCATGATTGCTTTTGGCGCAGAGTACTGGTATAACCAACTATTTGCCGCTCGTGCAGGATATTTCTACGAGCACATGAATAAGGGCAACAGAAAATATTTTACCGTAGGTTTAGGATTCCGATACCAGGTCTTTGGAATAGATTTTGCGTATTTAATTCCTACTGAGCAGGAACACCCACTTGCTGAAACCTTGAGATTCAGTTTATTATTCAACTTTGATAACTAGCTGAAGTTAAGCATACTTTAGCCAAACCAAATCTTGCCGGCCCCATACTTCTTTAAAAAATACTTGCGAAACTATGGCTAAGCGCATCCCTAACCAGCATTTTTATGCCGGATAGAACCATTACCCCGGTAATACAACCTATTAATCAACTAATATTACAAGAAGCAGAAGAAGTACGTTTGGACAACGGAATCCGGTTGTTTTTACTAAAAGCGGGACAACAACCCGTGATGCGTCTGGAGATCATATTCAATGCGGGAAAATGGTTCGAAAACAAACCCGGTCTCAGTTATTTTACTGGGAAAATGCTCACGGAAGGTACTAAAAAGAAAACAGCCCAAGAGATTTCTAGTTTTTTTGATGAGTTAGGAGCTTTTGTAGAAATGAGCCCGGGGTTTGACAGGATTACTTTGACCATACATCTACTAACCAGGCACTTCGCGACCCTGTTACCAATAATTGCTGAGCTAATAAGCCAACCTGCGTTTAAGGAAACCGAACTTAACAATGTAAAACGGATAAAACAGCAGCAATTGTTGGTGGATCTTCAAAAAACCAGTTTTGTTGCTGCACAAAAGTTCATTGCAAACATTTTTGGGAAGAAACATCCTTATGGAAAACTATTGGACATTGAAAACATAGAAAGTACAGAGGTTGAAACGGTAAAAAGGTTTTTTAATGAACAATTGAAAGGGAATTTTGAGATTGTAGTGTCCGGAAAAATCGAAGAACAAGATCTTAATAGAATCAATGAGTTTTTGGGACAAGAGCCAAAACTGGCGAGAGAATCTCCGGAGACACCCCAATACAACTATGCACCATCAAATTTGTTGGTAGAAAAAGAAGGTAGCCTCCAATCCGCTGTACAAATGGGTATGGCATTTATCAACCGCAATCACCCAGACTACAATGAAATGTTGGTGGTAAATGAGATTCTGGGAGGATATTTCGGGTCCCGGTTAATGCGTAATATCAGGGAAGACAAGGGCTACACCTACGGTATAGGATCTGGTTTCAACTGTTTAGCACACGGCAGCTGGTGGGTTATCAGTACAGAGGTAAAAAAGGAGTTCAGGGACCAAACGGTAGATGAGATTATTAGAGAGATCAAAATCCTGCAAAATGAACCTGTTCCACTTGAAGAGCTTGAAACGGTAAAAAACTATATGCTAGGAACTTTCATTTCAGAAGCAGATACTCCTTTTGCTTTGGCCGACAAATTTAAAACCATCCATTATAGCGGGCTGGACTATGACTATTATCAAAAGTATTTCCAGGCAATACGAGATATCGACAGTAAAAGAATACAGGAGCTCGCTCAAAAATACCTGGTCCTGGAAAATTTAAGTAAGGTAGTGGTGGGTTGAATTAAATCTTGACGATAGACTTATGGTCCACAGGTACTGTAAAAACCAAGCCAGACACTTTGATTCGGATCACTCCTTTGTAGTGTACATTAAATTCTCCCTTCATTATATAGCTGATTAGACCACTCAATAGATTATCGTACACATCCTGAGGGGCAAAGCTCACATTAAGGGGTACTTCAAACTCTGATTTTGCCAGGATTTTTACTTCGCCAACTTGGTTTACTTTACCTACTGCCTGGTTATTCACTTGTACTAAAACATCGATTTCTTTTACAGTAATGGAATATCCATTAGGATTAAACAGAACCGCAGAACCCGTCAGGATTACCTCTTCTTTATTAAAATCCAGCACTTTAAGGTCCTTAATCCTGATCAGCTCTGGTTGTTCCGGTTTAGAACAAGCGACAGCCACCAGGATAACTGACATCAGGAAGCAACTGTGCAGGGCTTTAAATCTCATTTTTCAAACTTTGATAATAATCGGGATAGATGTTAGCATTAATTTGTGAAAAAACCAACGCAATCCATGTACAATTGTGAGGAACGTGTGGGAGCAGTAGATTAATAGAACATTTGAACATTTGAACATTTGAACATTTGGCCGAAAAACATTCAATCTTATCCTCCTTCTGTCAGGGACGAGAGACGAAGGACCAGAGACGGAGGATGAGGGACGAAGGTGTTAGGGTGTTAGTGACGAACACCGATTACCACCACCGAACACTGATTAACGAATAGCGATTTTTGAAGTGTTGCCCGGCGCGTTCAACGTTCGGCATTCGGCATTCAATTGCTCCCTTACTCGAATGTTCTTTCTATTCAACTGTTCCAAAAAGAAAGAGGGCCCCGCCTCTGGCAGAACCCTCTTTAATAAAAA
>CAZAWQ010000054.1:0-1623 GCA_964488585.1 uncultured Roseivirgaceae bacterium | reverse complement strand
GATTCCAAAAATCAATCCGATGGTGGTTGCCACACCGAATGCCAATAAAATTGAAAAAAGGCTAATTATAGTAGGTATATCAGCTACTTTTGAAACCAACACGGCAAACAGCCATCCCAGAATAATCCCCAGAATGCCACCAAAAACACTTATCAAGATGGCTTCAAACAAAAATTGAAAAACTATATCTTGCTTCTTGGCACCTACGGAAAGTCTTAATCCAATCTCCTTAATTCGTTCCATCACTGATGCTAACATGATATTCATAATTCCAATCCCCCCCACCAGCAGGGAGATTGCAGCGATTGCACCTAATACAATATTGAAAATACGCTTGGTCCGCTGTTGTTGTTGAAGCAGTAACTCGGGAATGCTAATCTGATAGTCTACCACACCATAATGACGGCGTTTAAGCATTCTGGAGATCACATCGGAGGTAGCGGCCATGGTATTGGAGTTTGCAACCTGTACTACCAGTCGGTCAAGCTGGTGATAATTAACCGACACCTTGGATTCTTCTTGGTTATTTTGATTAGCTCTTTGAATTAGAGTACTGGTAATTGAGGCCCGATTCTTGTACCTGATAAGAACAGTTCGAATGGGAGTATAAACATCCATGTTATAGTTCCGTATACCTAAGTTTGCAATACTTTTCTTTGAAATTAATCGTTGCTCCAAAACTCCGACCACCTTAAGCCATTGTTGGCCGCATTTAATACTTTTCCCGATAGGATCTTCCTGACTGAAAAACTTAATTTGAATTCCACGACCTATTATACAAACCGGGTCGCCTCTTAACAGTTGATCCCGGTTGAAGTTTTTACCTGATGCCAGGTTAAAATTAGTAATACTGAAATATGTTGAATCAATGCCCACCAGCTTTGCAGATCTCCTGATACCATTTTTTATTAAATGTGTATCAATAATGATTTCTGGGCTGACCCTATCAACACTTGGTACAAAATCCTTAATACTGTTGACATCTAACAGGGTAAGGCCTGGAGAAAATTCCGGTTCTCTTATGAGGAACGATTCGGTTATTTCCTCCTCAACTTGCTCCACTATCGGGGTAATTACTATATTATTTGCCCCAACCAATTTTATTTGTTCCAGGATTTCAACTTGGGCTCCATTTCCAATTGCCATCATTGCAATTACCGCACCAACTCCAAATATTATACCCAGGGCTGTGAGCAAGGATCTGATTTTATTTGACCTTATTGCATCAACGGCTATTGGAAAATTGGAGGTTATGTTTTCAACCATAAGAGGAATACCTGGAAACAGATTTAATCTTCAGATAGGATTACTATATCTTTATTCTCGGCATTTTCAGGCACTGAAAGGAATAATTCATCACTAGCTGTAACACCCCTTTCAATGATAGCTTCATTTTCGTTCGATGGGCCAACCTCTACCTCTTGTTTAATTAGCCCTAATCGACTTTTTTTTATCACATAAGTTATACTGTCACCTTGGTTGTGCAGGCACTCTAATGGTATATATACCACCTGATTCAACACTTCAGCAATAATGTTATTGCTAGTAGTCATAGCTGGCCTCAGAGTGGAATCCGATTTGTGTATCTCGATGGTAACTTCAAATACTTTTGAGTCGGAATTT
>CAZAWQ010000053.1:0-21225 GCA_964488585.1 uncultured Roseivirgaceae bacterium | reverse complement strand
CCGAAAATCGGAGCCTATCAATGGAAGCTTTCGAAGCTCCCAGGTAAGAGATATGTGGTTAGACCGAGTGCTTGGGTTGGTGCATTTGACTTAGAAAAACTGATTTTCCCTATGACTGTCAGGAAATGGTTACCTGGAGACAGGTTTTACCCACTGGGTATGACGCAATCCAAGAAGCTTAGCGATTTGCTAATAGACATAAAGGTCCCGGTCAACTTAAAGGAAAATATTCAGGTTTTGGTTTCTGATGAAAATATCGTTTGGGTGGTAGGGTATCGGGTTGATGACAGGTATAAAATAACGAAGAAAACGAAGCGGGTGTTGGAGATAGAAGTAGTTGAGAACGCCCAACGCTGAACTTTGAATAGGAAATGCCCAAGTCTTACATGATCACAGGAGAGACCAATTCGATGTTTGATATTCGAAAATTCTCCCGATGTTTCTTATTCAGTGTTCGATGTTCGGCGTTACCCAGTGGTGCTTGGTTTGTTAAAGTTCCAATTGTAACTTAGCGCCCCTTAGTTCATTCAAATAACCAAATAGAAAACAAATGAAAGTTACAGTGGTTGGAGCCGGCAATGTTGGGGCAACCTGTGCCGACGTTCTGGCATATCGAGAAGTCGCCAATGAAGTAGTATTGGTGGACATTAAAGAAGGATTGGCAGAGGGTAAGGCTCTGGATATTTGGGAGAAGTCTCCGATTAATTTGTATGATACCCGTACCATAGGTACTACAAACGATTACAGTAAAACTGCAGGATCCAGCGTGGTGGTGATCACCTCAGGAATTCCCAGGAAACCAGGGATGTCACGGGATGATCTTATATCCACCAATGCAGGCATTGTAAAATCAGTTACTGAAAATGTGGTTAAACACTCCCCGGATGCAATTATAATCGTTGTCTCTAACCCACTGGATGTTATGACCTATCAGGCCCATCTTACCTCCAAGCTCGACCGCACCAGGATTATGGGAATGGCGGGTATTCTTGATACGGCACGTTTTCGGTCCTTTCTGGCTGAGGCTTTGAATGTAAGCCCTAAGGACATACAGGCGGTACTGATGGGCGGTCATGGCGATACTATGGTACCTTTGCCAAGATACACCACAGTAGCTGGAATTCCCGTAACGGAACTGATCGACAGCCAACAGCTTGATGCCATCATAGAGAGGACTAAAAAGGGTGGAGGTGAACTGGTTCAACTGATGGGAACTTCAGCATGGTATGCTCCCGGAGCAGCTGCCGCACAAATGGTGGAAGCTATTGTGCGGGACCAAAAAAGAATATTCCCGGTTTGCGTACAATTACAAGGGGAATATGGTATTGAGAATACCTATTTGGGCGTTCCGGTGGTATTGGGTGAAAATGGCATCGAAAAAGTGATCGAGCTGAATTTGAACGATGAGGAAAAAGCCTCGTTGGAAATAAGCCGCGGGCACGTAAAAGATGTTATGAGTGTATTGGAAAACATGGACTAGTTTGACTTGGAAATTAGCCATTGACTGACATAATCCAGCACCTCTTCTTTTCCTAACTCATTGTGGGTTTCGTGTCTCATTTGAGGCCAAAGTTTTAGTGTGGAATATTTCGCCGTGGATATAGAAAATGCCTTACTGGCCTCAACAGAGGTAATGCGGTCATCGGTGCCGTGCATAATCAGTACAGGGATTGAAAGTTTTTCAGCATGGTCTAAAGCGTATATTCCGTTGGAGACGGCTTCCATAAACAAACCAGCTGAGATTTTGTCGTGGACCAGTGGGTCACTGAGATACGCTTCACCCACAGATGCATCCCTGGACAGATGCTCCGGGGACAGTTCATTTGCCTGAATGAAACCCGGATAGATCCTGGACATCCACCGTCCTAGTAACAGTTGCCATCTGGTTGGTTCAAAACTGAGCTGTAACCAGGGAGAACTAAGTACAGCGCCCTTGATTTCACCGGAACTTCTCCTTAAAAGGAAGTTAATAACTATGTTGCCACCCCAGCTATGCCCATACAAGAACATTGGCAAATCAAGATGTTGCATTCGGGCTTCTTTCATTAACCATTCCACATCATCCCATAAATTTTGGCAAGTGACATGACCTTTTTTGCCCGGGTTGCGACCGTGACCCCTTTGGTCGATCCCATATACCGCGATTCCCGACCTGTTAAAATGCCGGGCAACATGGTCATACCTACCAATGTGTTCGCCCAAGCCATGAATTAAACAAACCACAGCCTTTGGCTCTTTCGGGACCCAGGACAAGCCAAACAAAGGAATGCCATCTATGGCAATTAAGTTAAATTCTGTGGGCGACAAAGTATAGCGGGTTTTTTGAATTTAAGCTAAATTAGACTTTTTCTGTTACTTATTGTCTTTGATACAGAAAGTAACCAAGCCGTACACAGCACTATGGTAGGCGTAAATCAAGACTGTTGAGGGTTGTTCCCACAGGGCTTTTTGAACAAACATCGAGGTAATCTTAAAAAAATGATCCGCTTATTTTAAATTTGAACCCATATCTAAATTAAAGAAACGCATATTGAGGGGTTTACACATTTTTCTTATATGCCTGGTTTTGGCTTTGAGTGTTGGAGGTTTTTTCTTCTACAAATATTGGTATTCCGATCAACAACTCAATGTATGGGACCTGGTACCGGAATCGGCAATATTGGTTTATGAAAGCACCAATACAGTCGAGAACTGGAACGAGATTCAGAGCAAGTCAGTATGGACAAATCTCCAGCAAATTCCCTACTATGCCAGTATCGGAAATAAAATAGATCTTTTGGATAGTCTTTCAGGCAGCGAAGGAAAATTACATAAACTGCTACAAGCAAAGCCCTTTGTGTTTTCACTACATCGTATTTCACAGGAAGAGCTCGATTTCTTGTTTTTTATCTCATTAGACGATTACTCAGATTATAATTTGATCGATATTCTGGTGGCTCAATACAAAACACGGGATGATTTTAGGTTTCAAACCAGAACTTATCAAGACATAGTTATTCATGAAGCGGTCAACCAGGAATATGAGGAGGTTTTCAGTTACCTGGTACACCAAAACTACTTTGTTGGCAGTTTTACTCCCTTTCTGATTGAAGATGTAATTCGCAATTTATCAGGGCAAACCAAGAATAGCTTCGCATTGGCAAACCCCAAGTTGTTTAAAGTAGCAAAACTGGATAACGATCAGGGCAATATCTACATTAACAATCAGAAGATACCGCAATTACTATCTGCGTTTACCGAGGAGCATATGTCACCTGAGCTCTCTCCACTCAGACACCTGGCGCAGTCTACCTTTTTAGATATAAAGGTTACTAATGAACAGATACTACTCAATGGATTTATGGTAACCGATGAACATAGCACTCCTTATTTGTCTTCCTTGGAGGGGACTCAGGGTAATTCTTTGGGATTCGAATCATTGCTTTCAAATGATGTAGTGGTCCTTTATCATCTTACTTTTCATGACCCTGTTTTCTGGCATAAAAGGCTTAGGGCCTATTGGAGTGAAAATGATCAGGAACAGCTACAAGCTTGGTCTCGATTAAGTGAGCAATTTGACTGGGACCCCTCCGAATTAGTTTCAGTGCAGAATGAGGAGCTAGGACTGGCGGTTATTGGCACCATAGATGACGAAAAGCCTGATAAGTTAATATATCTGCACTTTTCGGACTTTAACCAAGGATTATTTCTACTCAATGACCTGGCAGAAAAGTCTGTGCATTCAACCGAGGACAGCTTATACATGGAATCATTCGCAGGGAACGAAATACGACAAATCAATCTCGAGGAATTTCCCTCCAAACTATGGGGTAAGCTGTTTAGTGGTTTTGAACAGTGCTTTTTTATGCCCCTGGAAGGGTATGTGGTACTTTCCAGTAGCATCGCAGGGTTGAAAGAATTACTCAATGCAATTGAAAGGGAGGAAACTTGGGGAAAATCTATTGCTAAAAGTCAATTCATTGAGAATTCTTTGCAGGAGGCCAATTTGAGTTACTTTGTAGATCTAGGAAAAGCTTGGAACATCTTGGATCAAAATCTTGCTCCCCGCTGGAAAACATTCCTGGATACTCATGGGAGAACCTTGAAAAAATTCGAATTATTGGCTTTACAGTTTAGTGACATTGGAGACAAATTCTATACCAGTGGCGTGTTGACATACAGCAAACACAACAGTGATTCAAAAACAATACCCAGGTTTCAAAATATACAGCAGGTATTTACTGAATCTCCTATCACATCAAAACCATATTTGGTGAGGAATCACAATAACGGTGGTAGTGAGGTCCTGATCCAAGACAGTTTGAGATACTTATATTTAATTGGCAGTCAGGGGCGTACTTTATGGCAAGATTCCCTGCCTGGTTCTATTATTGGCAATGTTAGCCAGATTGACTACTATGCAAATAATAAATTACAATACCTGTTGGCTACTGCGCGGGAAATTCACATTATTGACAGAAATGGCAACGCTATCGATGGTTACCCAATTGCGGTACCAACCAAAACCAAATTGCGTAATGTCCGGGCAATTGACTACGACAATAGCAAGCGCTATCGATTGATTGCCAGCAATGAAAGCGGACAAATATATATGTTCGATAAAGGGGGAAAACTATTGGAGGGTTGGAATCCCAAAGTGTTACAGGATCAACTGCTATTCGCTCCGCAGCATATAAGGATCAGGGGCAAGGATTGCATTATTGGCGTTCAAGAAAATGGCATAGTTTATATTATGAATCGACGAGGTAACACCTATCCTGGATTTCCATTAGACTTGAAAGGTCCAATCCAGGGGCCATTGTTTATTGAAGAGGGAACAGATTTTGCCAAAACCATATTCACAGCAATTACTGTTCGGGGTCTGATAATAAAATTTAATTTGAACGGTGTAATTCAAGGAAAACAGCAACTGGTAAGACCCAGTAAGGACACACATTACCAACTTTGTGCAGATCCTTTAAACAGGCATTTCATAATTAAGCGACAAAATGCTAATCGGCTGGGAATACTTAACAGCAAAGGTGAAGTAATATTGGAGAAAGACTATCTTAGTTCCGCAAATTTAGTGGTCCAGTACTATCTGTTTGGAAGCGATCATAGCATCTATGCAGTAACTGATCCAGTACAGCAGTTTACTTATTTCTACAATCAGGATGGCATTTTAGTTAATTCATCACCAATAGAGAGTTCTGCAGAGATAGCTATGCTGTATTTTGAACACCAAAAACAACATAATGTTTATAGCGTATATGAAAGTCAATATGTCCTCATTTCTTTTTAAATACTTTTTACCCCTGGTGGTTGGCTGGTTGCTTGCGTTTCCTGCCAGAGCCCAGGATACAGTATTCTATAACCTTGGTTCACCATATCATACAATAAACACTCATCTGCAAAATTTACAGCCAGACAGTTACCATCCTCAGGTGGCCGGGAAAACCTTTAACATCCTCATACCAGAAAAGATTATTACGAAATCCACCTGCAATGAGATGGGCAGCTCTTCATTGAATATATTATTTTACATATTTTTCAAGGCACCCAGCTGGACTGAGGAATTGACCTGCAGGCATCAGGTACTTTTAGAGATATTGAAATTGGCAGAAGCTCTTGAGGTTCGGTTTGCTTTCCCAACCCAAACTTTGCACATGGAAACCTTTCCCGGCAAGTTGTCGTTGACACCAGAGTCCTTTCAGGACATGAAAACACTGAGAGAAAAGCTAGATGACTATTTTAACGCTAAATCGAAGAACTTAAAAAGAACATGAGATTCGCAACCAAAACCATACATGCCGGGATCACCCCGGACCCCACTACCGGAGCCATAATGACTCCCATATATCAAACTACAACCTATGTTCAAAAAGCTCCCGGAGAGCATAAAGGCTATGAATACAGCCGTTCTCAAAACCCTACCAGGGATGCGCTTCAAAAGAATCTGGCGGCTTTGGAAAACGGAAAATATGGTTTGTGTTTTGCTTCCGGACTAGCTGCTACCGATGCTGTTCTCAAATCACTTAAACCGGGCGATGAGGTGTTGAGTACTAATGATCTGTATGGGGGCACTTACCGCATTTTCACCAAAATCTTCCAACAATACGGGCTGAAATTTAGCTTTGTTACCATGACTGATGCTTCCAGCCTGGAAAAACACATAAATGAGCATACCAAGTTAATATGGATTGAAACGCCTACCAATCCCATGATGCATATCATAGATATCAGGGCCGTAGTAAATCTGGCCAAGAATAAGAATATTAAAGTGGTTGTGGACAATACCTTTGCAACACCCTATCTTCAACGTCCTCTTGATCTTGGAGCAGACCTGGTAATGCATTCTGTGACCAAATACCTTGGAGGTCATTCGGACGTGATTATGGGTGCTTTGGTATTAAAAGATGACCAATGGGCACAGGAGTTGGAATTTATACAAAATGCATCAGGGGCGGTACCGGGTCCTCAGGATTGTTTTTTAGCCCTGAGAGGCATTAAAACCCTGCATCTTCGAATGCAGCGACATTCTGAAAATGCCGCTGCTATAGCTCAGATATTACGGGGCCATCCTCGGGTGGATAAAGTATATTGGCCTGGGTTTTCAGATCATCCAAACCACCAAATTGCCAAACAACAAATGGATGCTTTCGGGGGAATGATCTCATTTACTCTGAAAGGCGACGATGTAGAGGAGGCTAAAAACCTGATGGGTAAATTCCGATATTTTCAACTTGCCGAGTCCCTGGGGGGAGTGGAATCGTTGTGCGGACATCCTGCGAGCATGACTCATGCCAGCATTCCACGTGAAGAACGCACAAATTCCGGACTAGTGGACACGCTTATCCGGCTTAGTGTGGGAATCGAAGATAAGGAAGATTTGATTGAGGATCTGGAACAAGCACTTGGGGAACATTAGAAATCTCAAATCTCAAATCTCAAATCTGAGATCAGAGATCTGAGATCTGAGATCAGAGATCTGAGATCTCAGATTATCCTAGGTCTTTGGTTGAGGCTCTTTTATAGCCCAAAATGCTGATGCCGTGCTCCTCCAGCTCAATTAGGGCATAGCTGTTATTTTCAGGACCGCTATAGTCAACCATCCCATTTTGAGTCACATAATGTATCCCATTGATTCTTTTATAGCGTTCTTCATGGACATGTCCATGAAGAACAGCGATGACCTTTCCCGAAGTTTCCAATATTCCCTGAATATTCTGGTAATTATTGACATGCATTTTCGATTCGCCATGATAATATTCGAATAAAGGATGATGGCAAAATATAAGGGTGGGATGTTGTGTAGCAGATAGGTCTTTTCTTAACCAAGCTATTTGTTCTTCAGGTATGGTGGTATCTTGCCAATCTGCACCCTCTTTATAAAAGTGATCTCGTCCATTTTGGTGATAATTTGCATCTAGTACTACAAAATGGTATCGTTGATAATTAAATGAATAATAACTTTGGTCATTGGCTATACCAGTATTGGTAATGTTACCTAGAAATTGTTGTTTGGTAATACTGTCAACATCATGGTTACCCACGCAATGATACCTTGGACCGTTGAACTCTGAGTAGATATTTTCCAGTTTAGATAAGTATTTTAAGGTGTCGTCTTCCTTTTCATGGGAATCCTGATCTTTAAAATCTCCGAGGTGTATAATAAAATCGGGTTTTTTACCATTCATCTCCTGAATGAAATCTTCCATTTTAATCAATGACTGCCGATAATATCTTGTGTTTGCAGGGTCACGGTCCGCATAGTGTGAATCAGTAACTAAACCAAAGCGAATATTACTCTGTTGGTTTGCGCCTAAAGAATGGAACGAGAGTCCTATGCCTGTGGAAACTACGGCTGATGTGCGAAGGAATTTTCGTCTGTTTAACTTGTAAGCATATTTGGACATTATTACAGATTCAATTATAGGAAATGCTTGTTGATTTCACCTTGATAAGAGGCCAGTCTACCAAGCCAATAAGCGGTTAAGGTAGCAAATCCCGAACTGATTCACACTAGTTCTTAATTACCTTTCTGGTAGCATAGGTGCTTTTGCCTTTAATAACCAGTAAATAGATCTGTTTTTCTATTTCGTGAACATCAATCCTCCAGGTATAGGTTTGATTAGCTTTTAGATCTCCATCAAACAAGTTTTTAACTCTTGCCCCAGTAAGACTGTATAAATCAAGCGACACTTTATCATCAACAATAGGAGTGTAGTTGACTCCCAAGGTGCTGTTGAAAGGGTTGGGGTAGGGATTTATATCGCTTTGAAAATCATTTTCAGAATTTTCTGGTCCTAGGTGTTGCACTCTTTCTGAACTTGGCTCACATCCTCTTACAGTATAATTCGGGCCATCATCCACAGCGTTACTATTTTTACCCTGATCATGGGCAATTTTTGCTTTAATCTTCGCTTTGGTAACATTCCCATTTACATCGGACACTGCAAAATGAACGGTATAGACCCGGCCATTGCTGTTCCCTTTTCTTTCTGCCAGCAATTGAACGGACCTGCAATCATCTGATATAACAATATCGTTGGTGGTATTACCGTCCCCAGTACCATTTTTTTCCTCATCGCTGCTTACCTTTTCGATGACAACATGGTCCACCGAAGTTTCAGGACAATTGTCTGTTACAGATTTGACATAATTTTCAACACTTATTGTAAAAGGTTTGTGATTTGGAGGCCACTTTGTAGTTACACTTTTTTTCAGTTCAATCACTGGCGGTTCCACATCTTTTACTGTGACAGTAAACTGACAATGAACTGTATTACCTGCTTTGTCTGTAGCGGTATATTCCTCAATGGTGGTGCCAACAGGAAAGAAGGATCCACTCCCCAAGCCCTGAGTAGCTTCCATTGTTACTTCATTACAGTTGTCTTCCGCAGTTGGCATTTTGTAGGTTACAACCGCACCGCACTTCCCGGACTCGTTTTTAACTTCAACATTATTTGGACAGGAAATTCTTGGAGGCTCAGTATCTTCAACTGTGATAGAAAAGCTGCAACTGTGATTGACACCTTCATTGTCAGTAGCAGAATAGGTTTCGACTGTGGTACCCACTGGGAAAATCGCACTGGGGCCCAAACCATCTTTTAGTACAACCTGAAGATTATCGATTGCTGTAGGTAATTTATAGTCAACGGTTGCACCACATTTGCCCTGTTCTGCTTTTACGGTAATATTTTCAGGACAGGTAATTACAGGAGCAGTGCCCGTCTCCACGGTAACGTCAAAACTACAAGTAGTTGTATTGTCGTTGGCATCGGCAAACCGATAGGTAACGGGGGTAACTCCTTGTGGAAAGATGCCACCATTTTGAAAGCCTTCCACCAATTCTATTTTTACTCCACCCGGGCAATTGTCCACGGCTCCTGGAACGGTATAATTTACCGTAGCTTCTGTTTCACCTTCCGCAATTATGACCGTAATATTGTCTGAGCAACTGGGCACCGGTGGTTGATCATCCATTGTGCAATTGTCCTGACTTATTAGTGAAACAGGAGTAAACAGAAGAGAAAAAAGAAGATTGTAAAATATTCTCATAGTGCAATTTAAGGACCTAAAAAAATCACGCTATCTTGTCTAAAATAAAGAATATATTGCACTAAAACAAGATACGATCAGTATCTGCAACTATTTTCACTTGATGGTTGATGAATGGTGAATTTTGTATTTGTGGCTTGCAAATACTATCCAATATTGCACTCCAGGTGTTCAGTAAATCACTCTACACCACTTCATGTTAAAACACAAAATCCCTACCAGAGGTCTGCGACTAAGATAAGTGCCCTGGAGTCAACAAACTGCCTGTTTCTACCGGTGGGTAAATCTCATGGTATTTAAGCACAGTGTTTAAATTTACCCTTTTGTTGATATGCGATCGGTTCAAGTCACTCACCTTGGAAATTCCAGTCGCTGCAATTAATTCCAAAAAGCTTTTGACGGTGGCTTCATGAAAATTGGCCACTCGTTTGGCTTTGTCGGTTACCACCAATCCTTTGGTTAATGACTTATCCTGAGTGGCCACCCCAACCGGGCAGGTATTTAAATTGCATTTTAACGATTGAATACATCCTAATGCCAACATCATAGCCCTGGCGCTATTGCATAGATCAGCACCCAGCGCCAAGGCCCGGGCCATATGATAACCGCTAAATATTTTCCCAGCCGCGATGAGTTTTATATGCTTCTTAAGGTCGTATCCCACCAACGAATCATGAACAAATGCCAATCCATCCAGCAACGGCATGCCCAATATATTGGTAAACTCCACCGGTGCCGCTCCTGTTCCGCCTTCACCGCCATCTACAGCAATAAAATCCGGATAAATTTCTGTAGCAACCATCGCCTCGCATAACTCAGTGAATTCATCTTTTCTTCCTACACACAATTTAAATCCAATAGGTTTACCGCCGGATAAATCTCGCAAATGCTTAATAAATTGCATTAATCCCGTGGAATCTTCAAAAGCAGTATGGCTTGGCGGTGATAGTACATCGGTATGTGGTTCCACCAAACGCATGGCAGCTATTTCCTCGGTGTTTTTTCTAGCTGGCAATATTCCACCATGCCCTGGTTTTGCACCCTGTGAAATTTTTATTTCAATCATTTTAACATTTTCAATGGTTGCCTTTTCTTTAAAGGAGACTGGATCAAAATTCCCTTCTTTGGTTCTACACCCGAAGTAACCAGTTCCAACTTGCCAGATTAAATCTCCTCCCGGTTTGATGTGATAAGGACTGATACCTCCTTCTCCGGTATTGTGGGCAAATCCTCCCTGCTTTGCCCCTCCATTAAGGGCCATAATTGCGTTTTTACTCAAAGCCCCAAAACTCATGGCTGAAATATTTAAGATGCTTGCGGAATAGGGTTGAATGCAATCAGGCCCACCAATCAATACCCTATCCAGCCCCTGAAAATCATGATGATTTTTTGCATGCATGGAATGCTCCATCCATTCATATCCGGTAGCATATACATCCAATTGGGTGCCAAATGGTTCTGTGTCAATGGCTTTCTTAGACCGTTGGTAAATGAGCGATCGCATGATCTTGGGAATGGGCCGTCCTTCAATATCCGTTTCAATAAAATACTGCATAATCTCTGGCCTAATGGCTTCCAGCATATACCTGAAGTTCCCTAACACCGGATAATTGCGCCGTATTGTTTGCTTTTTTTGGATAATGTCTACGTATCCAATTAGGATAATCGGACCGAATAGTATGAGGGACCATATAACGGGTGGCCAAACGGTATATAGCGCTGCCATTGCTAAACTAACTAGTATGGACGATACAATAAATATTCTTCTGGGTTTCATATGTTATAGGTTAGAACTTTTAATTACCATTAATTTCTCACGGGTCATCTCATGTATTGAGTAAGGAATTCCTCCCATACCGATTCCTGAGGAATCCCTTCCACCGAAAGGCATCCAATCCACCCGAAATGCCGTGTGGTCATTGACCATCACAGCAGTGGCATTCAATTTTTTTACCGTATCAAATGCGATGTTGATATCTTTGGTAAATACTGCTGCCTGAAAATGGACACTCAATGAATTTGCGATGTTGATGGCTTCTTCCCGATCGGTATAAGAATATATGCAGACTACAGGCCCGAAAATCTCCAGAGTAGAAACACGTGCTTCTGGTGGAGGGTTCAACAATACCGTAGGTGCATAGCATGTATCTGATATTCGTTGACCTCCACACAAAAGTTTGGCCCCACTCTGAATGGCTTCGTTAACCCAAATTTCTACCCGGTCTACCTCCCGGGGCAATATCAACGGGCCCACATCCGTTTTTTCATCCAATGGATCACCAACAATCAACTTTTTCGCCCCATCTGACAGTTGATTCGCCAGTAATTCACAAATACTTTCGTGAACAAAAACCCGTTGGACAGACACACATACCTGTCCTGCATGATAAAATCCACCTTGCAAAAGCGCCGGTAACATGGAACTAAAATCTGCATCCGGTTCGACAATGACCGGAGCTGCTCCTCCATGCTCCAATGCACATCTGGTGCCGGGAGAAAGTTTAGAACGTAAGTACCAGCCAACTTTTTCTGATCCGATAAATGAAAAATAGTTGACTCGCTCATCCACAACTAATAGCTCAGATGCCTCATTTTCGCAAATAATAACCTGGCACCATCCCTTTGGAATACCTGCTTCTTCAAGGATATCCACAAATGCCAGGCAGGACAACGGGGTGGTCAATGACGGTTTAATGATCACCGGACATCCAGCTGCAAAAGCAGTTACTGTTTGATGAATGATTAAATTCAAAGGGTGGTTAAACGCACTTATAGAAGCCACTATTCCAATTGGTTCCCGGGTGGTAAAAGCCAACCGGTTTTCCGATGATTTGGTAATCCCCATAGGCATTTGTTCACCAATGATTTTAGGGATGTATTCAGCTGCCAGTTTTACCCCGTTCATAGCGCGAAGTACTTCAACTTTCGAATCCCGATAGGGTTTGCCTCCTTCGAGCGCTGCCTGTTTGGTTAATTCTTCAACCCGTGTATTCATGATGGAAATGGTTCGTTCCAGTACGGCAATTCGTTCATAGGCCGGAATCCATTTTGACTGATCTGTAAAAAGACCGTACGCCACATTTAAGGCCTTTTCTACTTCTTCTTTCCCCACTAAGGGGATTTCTTTAATCAATCTTTGATCGTAGGGGGATAGTACTTTTAGCATTTTTGCAGAATTATATTTTATCGGTTCAGAGACTTAATTCTATAAAATCTTGGTCTTCTCCATCAACAATACATTTAATATGGAATGATTCAATGAATAATCTACAGCCAAGTCTATCACGTGCACCCCTTTGCCATCCAGACTTTTATCCAATGTGCTTATAAATTCTTCATCACTTTTCGGCCGGTGGCCAATGGCTCCGAAACTCTCTGCATATTGGATAAAATCGGGATTTTGGTAGTCCAGTCCAAAGTTTTCAAATCCCATACCTTCCTGTTTCCACTTGATCATACCATAGGCACTATCATTTAAGATGATTACCACCAAATCCTGTCCCAGCCGAACCGCTGTTTCAAGTTCCTGTGAATTCATCATAAACCCCCCATCACCATTGACAGAGATCACCTTGCGATCGGGGTATAATATTTTTACCAGCATTGCAGATGGCAACCCAGCTCCCATGGTGGCCAAAGCATTGTCCAGTAACAAAGTATTTGGTTGATAACACGGATAGTTTCGGGCAAACCATATTTTATACATACCATTATCTAAGGTGACAATTCCGTCATCCGGCAATAAATCTCGAACTATTTGCACCAGACGCTGTGGAAGTATGGGGAAGCGATTGTCCTTAGAATACTTGGACAGGTGACTTTCGACATTGCTATTAACCCGTCCAAAATAGGACAGGTCCCAATTGCTGACATCATTAACTGCTGTTGATAACTGCTGTATGGTGTTCGCGATATCTCCTACAATCACTAATTGTGGAAAATAAACATCATCAATTTCCGCTGGAAAAAAGTTGATATGGATGACTTTGGTGCCGTTTGCATGCATAAAAAATGGCGGTTTTTCAATGATGTCATGACCTACGTTGATGATTAAATCGGCGCTGTCAATGGCTGCGTGAATAAAATCGTTGGATGATAGCGCCGCAGTACCCATAAAATTGGCATGACGTTCATCTACTACCCCTTTGCCCATTTGAGTGGTAAAAAACGGGATGTCGGTTTTGTGGATAAAGTCCGACAATGCCATGCTGGTTCTTCTGCGGTTTGCAGCCGCTCCAATTAACAGCAATGGCATTTTGGATTCTTCGATCATTTGAGCAGCTTTCGCAATGGTAATGTCGTCTGCCACTGGTTTTCGGCTCACTACTACTTCGAAAACCCGCTCTTCGGTAATTTCTTCAGCAGCGATGTCCTCTGGCAATTCCAGGTGGACCGCACCCGGCCGCTCTTCCATGGCAACCCGAAAGGCTTCTCTTACCATGGCAGGAATTTTATCTCCATCAACAATTTGTCTTGAATACTTGGTTATGGGCCGCATTAATTCTACAATGTCCACAATCTGAAACCGTCCTTGCTTTGATCTTTTAATAGGCTTTTGTCCGGTGATCATCATCATGGGCATGGCGCCCAATTGTGCATAGGCTGCTGGTGTGGTAAAATTGGTAGCACCAGGACCAAGAGTGGATAGACAAACCCCGGGTTTACCAGTAAGTCGCCCGTAGGTTGCCGCCATAAATCCCGCCCCTTGTTCATGACGGGTAAGAACCAGCTTTATGCTGGAATTCTTCAGGGATTCCAGGAAATCCAGGTTTTCTTCCCCGGGAATTCCAAAAATGTATTCGACGCCTTCATTCTCCAGCGCTTTAACAAATAAATCAGAGGCTTTCATAAGTTACTTTTCATTTTTGTATACGGTCTGACCTTCTTTAATAGTTTCTACAACAGTATTGTTTTTAATATCAGAAACATCTTGTTTTAAAGGGTTTTTTTAAAACTGCTATTACAGCTCATCATGAAGACGCCAATTGAAAGAAAAGTTAAAATTCGTTTCATGATAAAATTCCAATGATTCAATATGTTACTTAAAAAACTTCATTCAACTGCATATAAACCCGACACTGGTACGCAGTGTTCATTATGTAAAAACATTTCAGGACAAGCTAAAGATAAGACCTCCGTGCATCAATTTTTCTCGGCCCCAAAAAGTACTTAGTGCTTCCGCTGAAGCTATGGAGACACTCGGATGGCCGAACTTGGATCTTATGATTCCTAATTCGTAATTTATAATTCCCGCTAGATATCATCCAGTGGATAGATCGGTCTTTTGATCCGCTTCCATTCAAAAGTTGAAAGGTCTGCTGATACGTATCCCGGAGTGGCGCTCATAATGTAGTTATAGACACTTTCGGGATATTGAGGTCGGAAGGCGAAACTGCCCTTGCAAACGGTCATCTGGTAGTCTTCAGGGAAAATACCCATACCCCTAACATTGGCCTGGTCGTTGGGGCCGATACGTTTGGTATTTAATAGAATAGTCACACCATCCAAGTCAATACGAGCGGCTTTGTGCCAGACATCTCCTTCTTTGGAGACCCTGGTAATCTTGCCGGCAATGGTTACGGGTGGGCCGTACATTTTATCTGACCAGCCACCTACGTCTAGTGTGACTGTGGATCCTACACCAGCCTCGAATGTCTCCAAAGCAGCTTTAGGATCATATATTTGGACAAATGCAGAATCGACGTTTTGTTTTAAGATCTCTCGAAGAAGGTGGGTGCCGTCGCCAGGTCCGCCTCCACCAATGTTGTCACCCGAGTCGGAAATGGCTACGGGTTTTTCAGACTCTTTGGCCAGCCGAATGGTTTCTGCTGGTCCCGGGAGGTCTATCCAGTACTCCTTTCGAAATGAAAACATCAAATCACCCAACTCGTCCGCTAGCTTTTGTGCCAGCTCAAGGTCTCCGTCTACAGTTACCATAACACCGGCCCCGGCGGTGGGAACATCTTGTTGCATGAATCCCTGGGCGGGGCAACAAGTCAACACCCCCGGTATGGTACGTTGCATTTCCCTGGCCTTATCGTAAACCTGCTTAATAGGCATGTCGGCGGTAACCACGTTCAGCGGTGGACCAATCAATAGCGGAATGTGTTTTAATGCTATTACGGGTTTCAAATTGCCAAATAAAGTACCCATCAATATGGCCCCCACTTCATACCCCACATCATAGGCATCGATGTGCGGGTAGGTGCGATAGATGCTTACAGCATTTGCGTTTCGCGCCATCTTTTCAGTCAGGGTACTATGAAGATCCAAGGTATATACAATGGGTACATCCGGACCGACTTTATTGCGGAGCATCTCCAGGGTGTCGCCCTCCAAATCATCATGTCCGAGGGTTACGCCAGCCCCGTGCAGGCTTAAATAAATACCATCAACTTGGTTTTTATCTAAGGTATCAAGTATATAATCGGTGACATAGTCAAATGATTCTTCGGTCATTAAGCGAAAATCTCCTTTTACAGCAATAGAGCCAATTAACTCCACATGGAACATTTCCATAACATCCAGGAACCCATCTAAAGAGGTTCCCGGAACACCATGTACCATGTCAATGGTTGAAAGCATGTTATTGCCATATATAGCTCTTTCCTTTATAGTATCCAGGGTAACCCTTTCAGGAATAAAAGTGTTGGTCTCATCAAAGAACTTAGCTACCATAATCTTTTTGGTTCCGGAGCGATCATCTGATTTTGCACATCCAGGCACGCTGGCAGCTAACGCACCCAGTCCGGCAGTTTTCAAGAATCGTCGTCGAGTTGATGCAGTATTACTCATAATTGGTACTCCAGTTTTTAAGAATTTGGTCAAAGTGACTGTCGCTAAAGTATTCCATATTTTTTGAAAGTGGCCTCAACTCCTGCACCGGATCGTAATTCTTCTCGTACCTTACTTTCGCCTTGTATCTTTTCCCAGGCTTTGGTAATCACCTCGTCTACTATTCCTTGCGGCACTACTACTATTCCATCAATGTCTCCAAAAATAAGATCACCTGGATTAACTCTGATACCACCGCACTCTATCGGTACATCATATTCCTTTGCATCCATTCGGCCCAATGAATCATAAGGTGATAACCCTTTGCAAAAGATCGGAAAGCCCAGCTCCATAATTTCATTATAGTCCCGTGCGCCACCGTCAATAATCACGCCTGACATTTTTCGACCCACTGCGGCATTGGTTAGCAGGCCACCCCAAAAGGCAGATAATTCATTGGTATTACATTGCACCACCATTATATGTCCCTCGTTGGCGCTATCGAGCAGTTCCATCTCTTTCTGGAACGGATGCTCTGGTACTTCAGCTACAGTTTCTACATAAATGGTTATGGCTTCGCCCCAAGTGCGCATGGAGGGATCTAGTGGTTTTAAAGCGGGGTCCATGCATTGGACCCTTACACCCATACCATCCATTACATCCTGCAGCACTGCACTAAAGCAATTGTCTAGTTTTTCTTTATATTTTAGATACCTGGATTTTGGTTTTCTGGAGACCTGACCGCTAGAGATATTGCCAAGAACCTCAGCTGGGTTGATCATAGAAGTACCCAGGCCAGCTCCTAGTACGGCGGCACTGCGTTCCAAGAATTTTCTTCTGTTTTGAATGTCTTTTTTCTTTTTCATGGTTTTTTATTCAAAAAAAGTATGGAACGATCCATTTAAAATTGCTTATATATTCAGCTAGATTAAGATTATAAGTCTGGGTATAATATAATCAAAAAATTGTCAATATATTTATCCGGATTTTGGGAGCAGGAGAATATGGGAACAATAGATTAATAGAATAATAGATTAACGATTTGAGATTGAGATTTGATTATGTATAGGGGGTTGACATTTGCAGGAATTATTGGGCTGGTTTTATCAATGTGCCTGGGCAGTTGCAACCAACTGGCGTTGCCTTCAGGTGATCCTGACAATGGTGGATTGGTTTTACCAGATGGTTTTGAGGCAGTGGTAGTGGCAGATAGTGTAGGGCGAGCCCGTCACTTAGCGGTGAATGACAATGGAGATATATACGTCAAGTTACGAAACTCCAGTGAGGCAGGTGAAAATGTAGCGTTACGGGACACCGATAACGATGGAAAAGCAGATGTGATCAAAATGTTTGGTGTTTATGATGAAAAGGGTTCATACGGCACTGCAATGCGAATTTACCAGGGATATCTATATTTTAGTACTGCAGGCAGTGTGATGAGGCAAAAGCTTACGCCTGGTAAATTAATTCCGGAGGAGGAACCAGAAGTGATCGTGATCCATGACTACCGCAATGCGGAATATGGATATGAACACATTGCCAAACCTATTACATTTGATCAGGAGGGCCATATTTACGTACCTTTTGGAGCGCCCGGTGACATTTGTCAGCAGCCAAAAAGACAACCTGGGAAACCAGGTCAAGATCCATGTCCTCAGTTGGAATGGCACGGCGGAGTATGGCAGTTCGATGCCAATAAAACCGGTCAATTGCAAAAAGATGGGTACAGGTATGCCACCGGAATAAGAAGTATTGTGGGTATGGAGTGGAATCCTGTAGATAATACCCTTTATGCTCTTCAACATGGTCGTGATAATATGCATCGAATGTGGCCAGACCTATTTTCACCCTGGGAGAGTGCCATGCTGCCTTCTGAGGAATTTTTAAGGGTGACAGAAGGCTCTGATACAGGGTGGCCCTACTACTACTACGATCAGATGCAGGGGAAAAAGCTGCTAGGCCCGGAGTACGGCGGTGATGGCAAAAAAGAAGGTAATGGTGCGGAATACTTGCAGCCCTTGATCGGTTTTCCCGGACATTGGGCCCCCAATGATATTCATTTTTATCAGGGAGATCAGTTTCCGGAGCACTATAAATACGGAGCCTTTATTGCATTCCACGGATCTACCATACGTGATCCATATCCGCAGGCCGGATACTTTATTGGTTTTGTGCCTTTTAGGGATGGCGCTCCATCCGGACCCTGGGAAGTGTTTGCCGATGGCTTCTCAAAGGTAGATACCATAGTTACTACCAGTCAGGCAGGCTATCGACCTATGGGAATTGCCATGGGACCGGATGGTTCGTTGTATATCAGCGAAAGTGAAGAAGGAAAAATTTGGCGCATAATGTTCAAAGGTGATAAAGACTCTTTTGGTTTTGAACAACTGGCAACAATGGAGAAACGAAAGCAGCAACCTAATATAAAAACGCCGGACGAAGTGTTAGATGACCTAACTCCACTCAGAGCGGAAGCCGGTTCCAGGGTCTACAATCAACATTGTAGTGCATGTCACATGGCTGATGGTAAAGGGGATGGGACCAGGTTTCCACCGCTTGATGGGTCAGAGTGGGTCACAGGCAACAAAAAGCGCCTAATAGAAATATTACTCAATGGAATGGAGGGTCCGATTACCATAAAAGGGGAATCATTTGTGGGTACTATGCCTTCTCTAGACTATTTAACAGACCAGGAGATATCACAGGTGCTCACGTATATCCGGATGAATTTTGGTAACCAGGCCGATGGTATAATGGAGAATCAGGTAAGAACAGTACGAAGGAGAAATCGAGCCCGTGAAGACGTATGATAAATAGATGGAGTTATGAATTATAAGTGATAAGAGATGAATCGGCCCAACTATGGCGACGGACGATCATTTCAAAGACAGCACTTAATTACGCAAGTGAATTCTGAAAATAGAATAAAGCTACCATGAAACAACTTATAGCCTTTGTAGTCGATATTAAGTATCTGTATGTATTGGTTGTCGGCATAATTGCGCTGGGGACAACGCCTGTTCAAGCTCAATCTCACGATATACATATACTCCGACACCAGGCGGTACCCATGAACGATGGAATTACTTTGTACGCAGATGTTTATCTCCCGCTACCAGAGGCCCGGTACCCGACCCTGGTTGTCCGCACACCTTACGGGGTACAACGACCGGGTATGCACCAAACTATGGTCAAGTTTGCCCAGCATGGCTACGCTGTAGTACTACAGGATGTACGAGGGCGCTATGAAAGTGAGGGAAAATGGGAGCCGTTTAGAGATGAAGCTAAAGATGGATATGAAACCATTGAATGGGCCGCTGTGCAATCCTGGTCCAATGGTAAAGTAGGCACCCAAGGTGGGAGTTATTTGGGGCACAATCAATGGGCAGCAGCCAGCCAACAGCCCCCGCATCTGGTGGCAATTTTTCCCATTCTTGCATCTACCAACATTTATGACAATTGGTGGGGTATGGGTGGCGCCTTTAGATTGAGCTTCAATTATGGATGGGGAGCAGTGCGAATGCCAAACCGGATCATGTTACCTCAATTCTGGCATACAGCAGACTATATGCAGGAATCTATGCAGTATGAAAACATTCTGATGTATCTACCCCTGCAAGACGGTGATTTAATGAGTGCCGGACATCCGGTACAACACTACCGAGATTGGATAAAGCATCAAAGCTATGACGATTACTGGAAGACTATTAGTGACGAAGAGCGTCTTGACAAAATAACCGTTCCGGCCCATACCCTGGGAGGCTGGTTTGACATCTTTGTTATGGGTACCATTAACGGATACGTCCTAATGAAAAATCATGGCGCTACCCCTGAAGCACGTGCAGGAGCCCGAATGATCATTGGACCTTGGGGACATGGGTCTTCGCAGTCCTTCGGGGGTGTTGATTTTACACCAGATGCCAAGCTAGACATCTTTGAATTACAATTGCAATTTTATGACCATCATTTGAAGGGCATTGATAATGGTCTTGATGACGAAAAACCGGTCCAAATATTTTATATGGGCACAAACAAATGGCGTAGTGAAGCTGACTGGCCCATTCCTGGTACCGAGTATCGCAACCTTTATATAACCAGCGATGGGATGGCCAATTCAGTACGCGGCGATGGCAGTTTGAGTTTCACCAGACCGGCAGAAGGTTTTGATACCTATAGCTACGATCCTAAAAGTCCGGCGCCAACCACCGGAGGAAATAACTGTTGTGGTACACCCACTCAGTCAGGCCCCAGAGACCAACGACCTTTAGAACGAAGGGAAGATGTTTTGGTTTATACCAGTAATTTCCTGGATGAGGCGCTAACCATTGCAGGTCCTATCCACATGGAATTACAGGCTGAAACTGATGGCCCGGATACAGATTGGATGATCAAACTGATGGATGTATATCCCGACGGATATGCCATGCCCATTTCAGAAGGCATGCTAAGAGCACGGTTTCGGGAGGGACTGGATCAAATGAAATTATTAACCCCAAATCAACGGTATAGCTATGAAATCGAAATGACTGGTACCGCCAATGTCTTCTTGCCAGGCCATCGCATTCGCATTGACATTACCTCCAGTAACTTTCCCCAATTTGATCGTAATCCGAATACCGGGGAAGATCTGGGGACTAGTACCCGTACCCGTGTTGCACAGCAAACTATTCATCATGGCGGTTCAAATGCAAGTTATATTGTGCTTCCGGTAGTGAAAGCGTTGGATTGACCATCACACCTCCAGATTTTTGAAAGAACTATATAGTAAATTGGCTGTGTTCTATTTTAAGTAACTTCTGTAATATGATTAATAGCCACAGACCAGGATAACCAAAAGGTAAGACCGTCAAGTTTGTCCTTAAGTGTTTTCTGAGCCACAAACCAGTTTAAGTAGTTTTGTAGGTATTTGGT
>CAZAWQ010000052.1:0-1949 GCA_964488585.1 uncultured Roseivirgaceae bacterium | reverse complement strand
AGATACATTCAATCTTATTCAAACATAAGGTTTTTGAGGGAACAAGAGTTAGTAATTAGATTAACCCACGGAATTCTTCGATCAATTTTGCTATTGGTTAGATGAACCTTCTTTTTGGCCGTCTTGATCAAAGGGTATATTTACTTTTTTTGCATGAAATCGATACTAATCCTGAACTGTAAACTCGTAAACGAGGGTGAGATCACCGAATCGGACTTGTTTATAAAGGATGGGCTTGTTGAGCATTTGGGGGCCGATTTAACCAATCGGCGGGCAGATCAGGTAATTGATGGCATGGGGAAATTGCTAATCCCGGGGATTATCGATGATCAGGTGCATTTTCGGGAACCGGGCCTTACCCACAAAGCAACCATCAAATCTGAGTCCAGGGCCGCTGTCGCTGGAGGTGTCACCTCCTTCATGGAAATGCCCAACACGATCCCCCAGGCGCTAACCCAGGACTTCCTCGAGCAAAAGTATGCCATTGCCGCATCCGATTCGCTGGCTAATTATTCATTCTATATGGGAGTTTCCAATTCCAACATTGAAGAAGTATTGAAAACCCCCAAGGACCAGGTTTGTGGAATCAAGGTGTTTTTAGGATCCTCTACTGGTGATATGTTGGTGGATGATCCAGATGCACTTGAAGGCCTGTTTTCACGAATTGATATGCTTATTGCCGCCCATTGCGAGGATGAAGGCACTATCAGGGAGAATATTCTAAAATACAAGAAGCAATACGGTGAAAACATACCGTTCGAAAAACATCCTTTGATCCGGAGCGAAGCTGCTTGTTATAAATCTTCAGCATGGGCCGTGGACGTGGCTAAAAAACATGGGGCCCGCTTACACGTCTTGCACATATCTACTGCCAGGGAGTTGGAACTGTTTGACAATTCCCTAACTCTCGACAAAAAACGAATAACCTCCGAAGCTTGTATTCACCATTTGTGGTTCACAGAACAGGACTACGCGGAATTGGGCAGTTTGATCAAATGGAATCCAGCAGTAAAGACAAGGGAAGATCGTGACAAGATCCGACAGGCGTTATTGGATGGTCGCATTGATGTGATCGCCACTGATCACGCCCCTCACACTTTGGAAGAAAAAGGCCAGAAATATTTGTCCGCCCCTTCAGGAGGTCCCTTGATCCAACACGGCTTCAATGTCATGTTCGATTTATGCCGGCAAAACCTTATTACGCTTCCCAAGATCATAGAAAAGATGTGCCATAACCCTGCTTTATTATTTGACATAGACCGCAGGGGTTTCATCCGGGAGGGGTATTTTGCCGATCTTGCCCTGGTAGATCCGGATGCGAAATGGAAGGTAAGTGAGGAAAATATTTTAGCCAAATGCGGCTGGTCACCATTTCTAGGACAGGAATTTACCTCAATGATTACTCATACTTTCGTCTCTGGCCACCTCGCGTACCAACAAGGGAAATTCAACGAGGAAAGAATGGGACAAAGACTTAGGTTCAATCGGAATTGAGATGATCAAGTATCATTGCAAATTAGAGGGCTAAACCCTACTTTTGCACTCCGAATGAAGTTCCTAGTTTGAAAGTTCCTGGTTCCTAGGACTCTTTGAACTAGCAACTAGGAACTTAGTTGGTGGCTGTAGCTCAGTTGGTTAGAGCACCAGGTTGTGGTCCTGGGGGTCGCCGGTTCGATCCCGGTTAGCCACCCTCAAAAGCCTCTTTTTAAGAGGCTTTTCTCTTTTTGACCAAGCGTACTCTTATTCATTGAATGTTAAACACTGATTAGGAAATTTGAACCAATAAACCATTTACAGTTCACCCACAACAATCATTCTTTCTTGTTCAGTTGGTTTATTCTACAGCACCTTTCCTTTTCGTTTCCCTAACTTGAGACGAACCATCCACCAAACGGAACCTAAAAATGAAGCTGACCCTATTTCTTAGTTTATCAATCCCACTATTAATC
>CAZAWQ010000051.1:0-3399 GCA_964488585.1 uncultured Roseivirgaceae bacterium | reverse complement strand
CAAGAAACAGGGATTGATAGACGACCCTGATGATGGGCCGGTAAGGGAATGGTTGTGGCAAGGGAATTCTAATGCATAACCATGTTAACGCGCTGTTTTGCCTTCGTTTTTTGTATGCCTGCTTTTCAATTGTGGAAATAGTGTTTTCTTGCTGCGCTCCTGAAACACACCTCATTCTGCCGGGTAAGCTAAAACCTGCTCATGGCAGGTACAAAGTTGGCAGCAATTCAGGCACTTTTCTCGGCCCCCTCGCTTGTTCAAAGGAGTAAGCCATAGCAATTAGTTCGGGCTCTTTCCAGGCAGTTGAAAACATACTGATTCCCACCGGCAAGCCAAAAACATACCCCGCGGGAACCGTAATAGCTGGATAACCTGCCCCGGCCGCGGGCGATGAACTCCCACCTCCAAAATGGTCGCCGTTGATCACATCAATAGGCCATGCTGGTCCTCCGGTGGGGGCTACTATGGCATCCAGGTTATATTCCTCCAAAGTCTTGTCAATTCCTTCGTCCCGTGACAATCTTAACACTTTCTCTAGTACTTCCTGGTAGCCGGAACTTTCCAGATCTTCTTTATCCTGTGACAGTAGCAGGATCTCTTGCTCAAAATACGGCATTGATTGATCGCGATTAGCCTCATTAAAATCGATAATATCCTGTAAGGATTTGATCTTTACATCAGTCCGGGTTGACAGGTATTGATTGATCCCATGTTTGAATTCATACAACAGTAAGTCGTATCCGGAACGCCCTGTTTGCTGGTCTCCAGTTATATCGACAGAATCTATAATTTCGGCACCGGATTCTTTCATAGTTTCAATAGCCTCCTCTATGATCTGGTCGACTTTTTCATGAAAACCCATGGCTTTCCGCCACACCCCAATCCTTTTGCCATGTAATCCATGTTTATTCAGATATTGCCTGTAGTCTGGGTATGATCGCCCTTTACTGTCCTTTGAGCGCTGATCCGACGGATCAATTCCGGTCAATGGTCCTAATAAAGCAGCCACATCAGCCACCGTCCTGCCCATAGGTCCAGCTGTATCCTGGGTGTGACTAATAGGAACAATCCCAGTTCGGCTCCATAGCCCCACGGTAGGCTTGATCCCTACAATTCCATTAGCAGAAGAAGGGCACACTATGGATCCGTCGGTTTCGGTACCAATAGTAATGGCACATAAATTAGCTGAAACGGCAGCGCCGCTGCCAGAGCTTGAACCACATGGGTTGCGATCAAGAGCAAAAGGATTTCTGGTCTGCCGGCCCCTGCCGCTCCAGCCACTGCTAGACCTTTCAGAGCGGAAATTAGCCCATTCGCTTAAATTGGTTTTCCCAAGCAGTACCGCACCAGCTTCCCTGAGCATTTTGACAATAAAGGCATCTTTTGGAGCAGGAGCACCCATCAGCGCCAGTGACCCTGCGGTGGTCATCATTTGGTCGCCGGTATCTATGTTGTCTTTAATCATAACCGGGATTCCGTGAAGAGGCCCACGTGTAGTACCTGAGGCCCTTTCATCATCGAGTACATCAGCTATTTTCAAAGCCTCAGGATTGACTTCAATTACGGAGTTCAATCCGTTTTTATCGACCTCCCCGATCCGCTTCAGATACAACTCGGCAATACTTCGGGCAGTGTGTGTGCCGTCATTCATGGCTGCTTGGAGTTGGTTGACGGTATATTCTTCCAATGGGAAGGCCATACCATCAACTGTTTCCTGCTCATGGATTGTATCACTATCGGAAGTGCAACTGGTCAGTCCAAAGGTGGTCAATAGCGAACTTAGGGCACTTGTTTGGAGGAAGTTTCGTCTTTTCATAATCTTGGGTTAGATAAAGGTAAGATCGGAATAGGTCTTCTTGATAGCAAATAGAAATGCGGAATTCTGAATAGCTGTTCGAGAAGAACCCGGTCCCGATAGTAATATGGGATCGCTCCTTGTCGTATGTATCTATACTAACCCTCTCAGATATTCCACGAACCGATCCACCTCCTCTTCTGTATTGTAGTAGTGTACCGAAGCCCTAATCATATGGCCCAAATCTCGCTCCTGCATATCCAGTAGAGTGTGTCTGGGATGAATAATACTAACGTTAAATCCAGCCTGTTGTATTTGTATCTTAAGAGATTCAACCTTAGCAGCGGAGGTAAAACTGACAATCCCACATTTCACTTCACCTAAATCATGGACTTCTACACCCGGAACCTTGGACAGCTCGCCTCTAAGGTAATCAGCAAGATATCGGATCCGGGCCCAGATTCTGTCAATACCAAGTTCCAGCATATACTCAACCGCCTTTGCCAACCCCACAACTCCAGCAAGGTTACTTTCCCAGTTTTCGAACTTTCTGGCATCCTTCCTGGATGAATAAGTATCTTTGGTTAACCAATCTGCTCCGTGAAGGTCCAAAACAGCAGGTTCAAGTGCTGAGATTTTGTTTTGTGAGACATACAAGAATCCCACACCCCTGGGACCTCTCAGGTATTTTCTGCTGGTTGCTGACAAGAAGTCACACCCTAGTTCTTCGACGTTGAGTGGCATCTGACCAACCGACTGACAAGCGTCCAGCAGATACCATATGCCATGCTCCCTGGCAATTGCTCCGATTTTAGCGGCAGGATTTACCAAGCCACCATTAGTTGGCACGTGGGTAACGGCAATCAATTTTACTTTGCCATGTACCATGGCCGCAAGTGCCGTAATGTCCACCTGTCCAAAACTATCGCTGGGGATTATTTCGATGGTAACTCCCATCCGTTTCTCCAGTTGCAAAAATGGGATGTAGTTACTGGCGTATTCCGAAACCGATGTTAGAATGCAGTCTCCTGGTTCAAATGGAATTGACAAGAAGGCTTGCTCCCAGGCAGCGGTAGCATTCTCCATTATGGCTATTTCTGAGGGCATACAGCCCAAATATTTAGCCAAATTTGAATAGACAGCCTCAATCTCCATTGAATATTTTTCCGCTGTTTCGTAACCGCCATTATTCATTTCGTGTTGTATGTACTTGATCACAGTTATCCCTACAACCTCGGGCATTAATGCAGCGCCTGCGTTGTTAAAATGGATCACTTGTCTGACACCAGGTGTAGCAGAGCGAAGTAATCTAATTTCTTGTTCGCTAAAACTAAGTTTAGACATGCCCTAAATTATTAAATTCTGAAGGTATAGCATAAAAAAACCCCGCCATAGGCGGGGTTTAATCTAACTGGAAACAATAATCGCTGTTACCTGGACGCCTTGATCACGACGCTTCTTACCTTCATCATTTTCTTGTGCGTTACAGGATCATTGTAATCGATATCCTGCTCAAATCCTGCTCTTAAGCTTTTTACATAATATTCATACGCTTTAACAGGCAGGTTGTTCATATTATAATAGTCTCCCATAACCGCCAAGTT
>CAZAWQ010000050.1:0-11143 GCA_964488585.1 uncultured Roseivirgaceae bacterium | reverse complement strand
CTACTTAACTCAGTCTATTTCGAAAGTTATGGAGTGATCTCCCCTTGAAGCGGTTGCTTTGTTATCGCATGCTCCGTCACCATAGTCAACGGTGACAGAAGGACGTCCATTGAAAGTAGCTTCAAATGAACCTGATACTACATAATCGCATCCCGCGATTACTAACAACGGTTCTTTGATGCTAGCAATATAACTCACACCTTCTTTGCCCATTCCGGTGGAAGATCCAGTGATCCGAATTTCAATTATTTCGCCTAAAGTAAAATCATAATCGAAGTCTTGTTCGTACATTATTTGTTTGCCATCAGGACAATTCACTACGCCATCATTCACCAATACATTAAAACTGAACCCATTTTCCTTAAAGGTAAGATTGGAGGTAGTAATACTACCACTCACACCGTACCCATTTACTTTATAACCATCGAAAGTAACCGTATATGAAAAGTCTCCGGTGCCTAAAGCTCCAGTCCAGTCAATCAAAAAGCTGCCAGAACGTATTTTGCCGTCCAGCCCTTCACATTCTGTTTCGAAAGTCACTAATAGCTGATTTTCTGTTTGCGTGTCACTCACTGTATAGCATTGTTGAACCCTTCCATTTAATACTTCCTCATCTTGAAGTATCTGATTGGAAATGGTCACTGCATCTGCAAAAGTGATAGTGGCCTCATCCACAGACGAAACATTTGCCACATCTTCGGTAGTTACATCCTGGTTAATATTATCAGTGTCATCGCTACAGGCCCAAAAACCTGCTAAAAGCAGCGTACACAGCCATAATTTTCCCTTATTAATCATAATCAAACTTTTCGGTGTGATTTAAAAGCCTAAATCTACTATGTAATTGACTGATATACGCTCCTGAGCCTGAACTAACCAAACGGGTGTAAGGTTGTTGCATAAATTTGTTCAAAAGCAAATTTGTGCTGTTTTGAGCGTTGAATTTTGAGCGTTAAGTTTGGTAATAAAAATCGTGGTGTCTTTGATCGGTGCTCAATAAGCGGCGTGCTCCACGCGTCACGTGCTACAGAATTATTCCAAAACTGAAGGCATTCAACTCAGGTCCGCGACCTTCAATAAACAAGTCATTCAGGTCGTAGTTAATAAACAGATCCAGGCTTTTTATTCCCATACGCATACGAAGGCCATAGCGCCAGTTGTTGAGGTAGAAGCTGCTGTGTTCTTTATCTTTTTCGGTTTCCCCGTCTTTTCGGTATTTAACCTTGGAATGGCTCCCCAAGCGATAACCTCCATACACGCCTACACCAAATTTGAATCCTTGTTTCTTGTAGTTTTCAATTTTGATACTGCCACTTTCAAGACTTTTTACCTTTCGTTTGTTACCACTAAAATCAATTGTTGGAACAAATGAGACATTGAAGTATGATGCAGTCAATTTGCTCTTTTTACCGTTGTATTCAGAGGGGAGTGGATTGAATTCCACCATATCAGGCCCTTTGTGAATAAATATTTGATCATCTTCAAGTTTGAAGTTGTACCAGCTAAAATTCCCTCCCCATTCGAAAAAAAGTGATTTCGATACATAATTTGCACGTGACCAACCTAAACTAACATACCAGGATCCCCAGGGCCGGACTGCATATGGTGCTGCATTGGCATCTGGGAAGTCTCCGTTTTCCAGATAATTATTCATCCCAAGTTCAATGGCAAATTTGCTAAAGGACCTGGGACCTTCTTCTATACGGGTGCTTTTGGTGAAATCAGGACCATCCTCCCAACTTTCAAATTCCTCTTCGTATTCGTCCCAATCCTTAATTTTTGCAGTAATCCGGTAATTCCAAAGGTTTATTTTAAAATCGTTGTTTCCGTCATGGTCGTAAATTACTCCATTGGTGTCTTTCAACACAATGGTTGTATCTGAAAGGTAATTTTCTCCTGTTTCATCCTCAATTACCAGCTGTTGGATATCGGAACCAGATGAATCAATGGCCAAGTTCAGGTCCCGTAACATAGCATTAATGTCGTAATTTTCCAGGTTCTTTAATTCCTCTTCATTATCCACAATTATAACTAATCTGGTGTTATTCCCTAATTCAATAATTACCGTATCCTCAGGATTCGCAACTGCAAATATTGGTATGGAAAATAGTAACAAGAATTTAGTAAAGATATAATTACTCATTTTGTTCTTAGTTAGATTTGGATTCTTTGGTCTTGCTTTTTCTGTCAATAGCCAATAACTCATCCTTGGTGCCTCGAATGCTTGCCAGGCTGACTTCATTGAAATTAATACTTTGAGCTTTAGCCCATAGTTTTTTTAACATTCTACTTCTCGTTTCCCCCTGACTTTGTATGGCCAACATGGTCTCGGGTGGATCCGGGGACTTCTTGTAAGTAATGGTTACTTTGGGTGTTGGTTGTGATGGTACTGTTAAATCTAATACCTGGTACGTGTCTTGCTGAATTTCTGATGGTCCCCCCGTGTTTTCCTCATTTAAAATATCTGGAATTTCAGCAATGGTTTGTATCACCGTGCTTTTCTGGGCAACGTTATCTAGATGGTCATTATTTACTACCGGATCTTCCTGACTTGAAGTTTCGGGTTTCTTTTTGTCAGATATTAAGGACGAAGGAGTGACAGCTTGGGATATTTCATTTGTTGAATGGCCAGTAGTAACCGGCATTTTGGTGACGATTAGGGTTGGTGTTTCATCCGGTATATTGCTGTTCCAATTACTCAAAGCGTACACACTTACCGCAATAAGTGCAATAACAGCAGCTAGTTTGGCAAATTGTACCCACGCACTATGCTTCCTTTGAGCCTGTTTGACGCTCAACTTTTTGCCGGCTTCCAGAGATGGCATCTCAGAGTAGTTTGAAAGTTTCTCCCTGAACATTTCGTCAAATTTTTGCTCATTCATTATTTTTGATCTTATATTTTATGGATTCTTCCTCCTTTTTCAATTGCTTTTGCAGCAATCCTCTGGCCCTGCTTAACTGCGATTTACTGGTGTTTTCACTAATGCTTAGAAGCTCCGATATTTCTTTGTGACTATAACCTTCGATGGCATAGAGGTTGAAAACAGTACGATAACCAAGGGGTAATTTGCACACCATTTTCATAAGGTCTTCAGCTTCCAGATGATCCCCGGGCCATGATAGATTGGATTGATATTCAGCCGCTTCAACATTCATTTCCAGGTACATGGTCTTATTCTTTCTTAAATGTGCCAGCGCCTGATTTATCATGATCCTACGTAACCAACCGCCTAAACTTCCTTTGCCAGAATAACTGTCTATTTTGTCAAACGCTTTCATAAAGCCTGAAATCATAACATCTTCTGCTTCACTTACCTCACGAACATAGCGTAAACACAACGGATACATAACCGGCGCAAACTTCTCGTAGAACAGGCGTTGGGCCTTTCCATCCTGTTGGCAGCAGCCTTTTACCAGTTCTTCTTCTGATGAGGATTTGTAAAGTCTCAACCCCATAAATATCCTTCTACATTACTGATGCTAATTTATTTGCATGCGTTGCATGCCTCAAAAAAATTAACAGAATTAATCTATATAAATTAGATGGCGGTGAATAAGTTATGCCACTCAAGGTAGTCGGGAACCACAGGGTCCCATCCTCTTTTCTGTTTGAGAATATCAGCCAGTGCAAAAGCGCTTTCAGGCTCGCCATGAGTTATAAATACGTGTTTAGGGCTTTTATTAAAGTGTCCTAACCAACGCAGTAACTCCGACTGGTCTGCATGAGCAGACAAACCGCTGATTTGTTGAACCTGACAATTTAATGGCACATTTTGACCGAATATGCGAATAGTGGACTCTCCGTCCAGAATTCTTCTTCCCCTGGTACCATAGGCTTGATAACCTACAAATAGCACAGTGTCGTTTTTACGAGGCAACCTATGGAACAAATGGTGTACTATTCGCCCACCGGTACACATACCACTGGCAGATACAATGATGGCATTTTCTTTGATGCTATTTATTGCTTTACTTTCCGCAGCAGTTTTACAATACTCAAGTCCCTTATAGTTAAATACCGAAGCTTCCAGTTCACTTTTTCTTAGTTTGTGTTCTTTAAAGTGTTTCTTGTAAAGATCGGTAACACGGATGGCCATCGGGCTGTCTATATAAACTGGCATATTGGGTATTCTGTTTTCTTCCAAAAGCTCCTTTAAATAATAAACTACCAGTTGGGTACGACCCAAAGCAAATGCCGGGATTAGAATACATCCTTTTTTAGTATTGGCTTCTAACACAATTTCCGCCAGTGCTTCTTTAGGTGAAGTAGAGGGGTTGTTTCGGTCCCCATAGGTGGATTCAACAAATAAAACATCGGCCTGAGAGACCGTTGCCGGGTCGCGCAATACAGGCTGATCATAGCGTCCTAAATCTCCGGAAAACACGATATTTTTGGTCTGTGATGCTCCAGTGATCCCTATTTCAATTATAGATGATCCCAATATATGGCCGGCATTGAGAAATCTGACTTTCACACCTTCTTTCAAGTCGATCCAGGTATTACCAGGCTGAGGTTTTAAGTAAGAGAACAACGCCTTGACATGGTCAACCCTGTAAAGGGGCTGGGGGTCTTTGTGCTTGGAATAGCCCTTTTTTCTGGCAAATGCAGCTTCTTCTTCTTGTATCTTTGCAGAGTCCTGCAACATAATCTGCATCAAGTCACTGGTGACTTCAGTGCAGTAAACCGGACCTTGAAACCCCTGACGGAAGATACGTGGTAGAAAGCCAATATGATCTATATGGCTATGAGTGATAAGAACGGCGTCAAGATGTTCAGGATTTTGTGGGAGATCTACCCAGTTTCGTTCTCTTAGTTCTTTAACCCCTTGGAACAACCCGCAATCTATCAAAAGCCTAAAACCTCCGATGTCCAAGAGATATTTAGATCCAGTAACCGTTTTGGCTGCTCCTAGAAATCTTACTCTTACATCCATTTTTTAGTGATTGAAGGAATAAGGGATTGAAGGATTGAGTAAAATTCCGAGTTCTGAATTTTGAGTTTAAAGTTTTTTATATGAATTAGAAACCATCCTCCCTCGTCCTTATCACCTTAATTCTTATGGCTACCGTCACAGTAAGGAAAATTTCCTGATTTATTGCAGCGGCAGAATGCCACACTTTGTTTGGTTTGTTTATTGCCATCTTCATCCACCACCTCACAATGCCCTTTTATTATAAGTGGCCCTCCGGGCATTAGCTGTACTTTTACCGATTCTGCTATTGACGCCGAAGTCTCGGATTCCTTAATCGATAGGGCCCCGGAGGGGCACATCTGAACTTGTTTTACGATGGCTTCACCAGTAGCTTGGTTCACGTCTATCCATGGTTTACGATTTGGATCAAACACCTTACTCAGACCATCCACGCACTTTGCGGAATGTATGCAAAGCCTGGGTTGCCACACCACAGTTACATCTTCATTGGAATACTCTTTGTTTGTCATCATCCGATTTTTTTAATAGAACCACTACCAGAGCTTTTATTGCTTAATTTTTCAGGATTTCCACGATAGTAGATATTGCCGCTACCACTAACACGGGAATCCAAATTTTTGTCAACCTGTACCCGGCAGTTCCCTGAACCACTGATTCGCACCTCACAGTTCTCGGAGGAGAGATTTTCCGCATCAAGATTTCCTGATCCACTTATGAAAAACTGGGTGTTCCTTGCCGAACCTTTAAGATTCATATTGCCAGACCCCGAAATCTTGCTCTCAAGATCAACTGTTTTTATGTCAAGATCCAATTCTCCGGATCCACTAATCCCCACATACATGGTTTTGGATGTCAAAGTATTTTCACCTTGGATATTCCCAGAACCACTTACCGATATATGGTTAAAGGTAGGGTTGGTTACATATATTTTGATGTTCTTGTATTTCCAGCTTTTCCACCAATTCCAGTCGTTGTCTTGCTTGATTACCAAAATGCCCCCTGATACTTCAGTTTTAATATGCTCAAGTGCCTCATCTGAGGCTTCAATTATTACCGCAGAGGCAGTACCCTGTTTCACATATAAATGGGCAGACATACCTAATTTGACTCCCTCAAAGTGTCCAACATTTCGGGTTTGTTTTTGGGCAACCGCAAAATTGACTATCAATATGGATAGCAATAAGATTAAGAGTACTTGTATGGATGATTTCATGGTCATTAAGTTTTACCTATATATTTAATAATAGAACTAAATATATAGATGGCATCCAGCCCTGACAGGTTGCACCTTACACCAATTATTTTTGATTATTTAAGATAGGGCTTTATGGTTGTTTCTTCAAACTCATACAGTGGTTTTTACGTTTCCCCATGGTTGAGTTGCCATTTTAAGCTTAGGCTCCTATACTGTAAAATGGAGATATTGTGAGAATTGAATACTAAAACCTATATTTAGAATGATGCGTTTATAAATGAATCTCTATATCATGGGATGGACTTCCAGAACTTACCTGTTGTTGGTATCTACTTTTCTCATTTTGGGATTGTCCTGCAGTAGTGATGAGGATGCTCTGCCTCAGAAATCAGACTACGATTTTCCGGAAGGTAAAGTATTTTTTGACACCCCCCCTCTTGATTTAACTGGAGTTATGTTTTTTGAACCGATGGGCCTAATGGGGGTGTTTCCTAAGGACCATGGAGGATTTCATCATGTTGAGTTAGGTGTTCCTGAACCATTAATACCTATTTATGCCATGGCAGATGGTCAAATTAGAGGTTTGGGGAAATCAGGACTCGATTTTTGGGTGGACATAAAATACAGTACCACAATTAGCACCAAATTAGGCCATGTGGGTAGGTTTGAGGATTTTATTCTTGAAGAGACAGGCACCTTGATTGAAGGTCGACCACAAGAAAACATCCAAATTAATGTTAAGAAAGGTCAGATTATCGGTTATGTGTCTTCATTTTCTGCGCTGGATATTGGGTTACACGATCAAGGCAGAGAAAATTCCTTTTGCTATCCGCAGCTGTTTTGGTTCGAAACCCTATTTGCCTCCAATATATTCAATTATTTTAATGACCCTGTGAAATCGGAGTTGCTTGCAAAGGCCATCAGGCAACAGGAACCCAGAGGGGGGGAAAGTGGATTATGATGTAAGAGGCACTCTGGCCGGTAATTGGTTTATTCCAGGAGGTACCGACAGAACTGATTTTGGAAAACATTTTGCCATAGGTTATGATCACATACATGCAGACCGTATAACTATTTTTGATGGTTATGCTCGTTTTGCGGAGGATAATTTCACATATTTTCATTCTTGGGTAAAGAACAATGGTCCATTACCGGAAACCGTAGATCTTGCACATGGAGTGGTTAAATACGAACTGATCCAGAAGCGGTGGGTGAACCGAATCGATGACATAACTTGGGAGTTAAGTTCTCTGGCAGGTATTGATGAGCAGACTCCTTTCGGTGTTTTTCTATTCGAAATGTTGGACACTGAAACAATGCAGGCGGAATATTTTTCTGATAAATTAGCGAATGAAGTCAGTGGATTCAGTGGAAATCAACGAATTTATGTTCGAAATCCATAATTTCTACCCGCATGGAATCAGGAGATAATTTATCTGGAATCTACCGGAATTAGTATTTGTTGCAATAAAAAAAATGCAAACGCAGCTTTCTCCGGAAAGGATTTTATGGTTGTTTCTTCAAATTCATACCCTGGTTTTTACATTTTCCCATGGTTTGAGTTGCCAGTAGATGGTGGCGGATGTCAGTTGATTTCCCTGTATATCGTGGATCACTACCGGACAGGGTAAAATAATGCTGTCTAGGTGCTCTAGAGGGCGGTAAATCTTTTCATTCAACCATTGTTCAGTCACTTTGAAGTTTGCGGTAGCATCCATTTTGCCCTGGTAATGATATTCAATGTCAAGTCGCTGAAGAATGATACGATAATTCTTGGTGCCCAGTACGTTTAGTAACATTAGCCCGGTAGTGAACTCAGATAACGTGGCCAGTGCGGTTGCGTGTAAACCCCTGATGTGGTTGAAGTTCCTTCTTTTGTACGGGATGAAGGTCTTAACTTCCTGTTCGGAAATTTCCAATACCATAAATCCATGCGGTTTGTTAAATGGTATCATACGGTTCAATACCAGATTTAAAATCCATCTATTGAACCGTGAACGCTGTGCTTTTTTAATTAAGAGATCCAGACTAAACATTGATTGAATGAGTGAATTACTGATTTGACGGTGTTTAGCTAAATTAGAAAAAATTTATTCACAAATTCACCAACTCACCAATTCACTCATCAGTAACTTATTTAAGAATCGCTACCGCCGCCATGCTTCCCGGAGCACAGGTAATGCCACCTCCCGGATGCGAGCCACTGCCGCACATGTATAAACCAGAAACCGGGGTAGCATATCTTGAGCAAGCTGGAATCGGACGGGTGATCAGTTGATCCACAAAATGCTCCCCATGATAAATGTGGCCTTCGGTCAAGGTATATCGTTCTTCAAAATCGGACGGTGAAAGGACTTCCATGCCCACCACGGCTTTAACTAGTCCAGGTGAATATATTTCAAGCGTTTTGAGAACATCCTCACCTAATTTCTTTTTAGCGTCTGCTGACCATCCGGCTTCAAAATAATAAGGGATTTGATGAACCAATATTGAAATAACGCTGTGGCCATCTGGTGCCAAAGAAGGATCAGAGCTGGTAGGAATATGAATATCCAGGAATGGTGCATTTGTTACTTCCTTGTACTTTACAGGATCAAAAGCCTTTTCCATTTCATCAAAGGAATTTCCTGTCCTGGCATATTCAATTGTTTTGCCGTTTAATTCGACCGCTTTATTTATAGCCAAATTGACCTTTGCAGTGGTACCCCTGCTTCGTACTTTGTCAATCCAATAATCCAGTTGGTATTCAAGTTCGAAATCATCAAACAAATTCAGGAATGTTTCTTTTGGTGTGCAGGAAGCAGCAACTTTCACAGAACTGATTTCCTCTCCACTTTTTAATCTCACACCGCTAGCAGTTCCTTCAGCATCCAACAATATTTTCTCCACTTCTGCTCCGGTTCGAATTTCAACACTTGCTTGTTCGGCTGCCTTTTGTAATGCATCGACAAGGGCTTGTGGCCCTCCTTTAATATTACTTCTGGAAGCACATTCCCAAAGCAGCAAGTTAATAGTGGAATATGCCGACCATGGGGCGGCATAGGATCCGTATAGGGCTGGCGCGGCTATACCGGCTTTGAGAAAATCTGTTTCGAATTTTTCATTCAAAAAATCTGCTACACACATGGGAGCTACCTTGAGCAATTCCATCATGGTTTTGTTCCCCAGTCCTTTGAGCATCATCCATTTTTTGGCCAATACTACTAGACTGGCCATCGTCAACTCTTCAACATCGATATTTGGAGGCGGATTGTCCATCAAATCATTGATGACTTTGCTAATTTTTTTTAGAAACTCCTGGTATGCTTTGTAGGCTTCAGCATCATTTTTGGAGAATTTACCAATTGCTGCTGCTGTTGCATTTAGGTCTGATTGGACAGTAACACTTTTCCCATCTTTAGACAAAATTGTCACATCCGCCCGATTGTTATCAATCTTCAATCCATGCTTTTCAAGTTGAAGGCTCTTTACTACTTCCGATCGCACACCGCTTGTGTCGTGCAATAATCCTGTGGTAGTATAACCAGGATGAAATTCTTCTCCCGCTGCTATTCCGCCAAGGATGTTTCTCTTTTCGACAACCAATACCTTCTTCCCCTTTTTTGCAAGAATGGTTGCAGTTGTAAGCCCATTGTGTCCCCCACCAATTACGATTACATCATACTTGCTCATATCACTTTTTCTTTTAAGATTGACTTTGCTGATAACTCGCCTCCCGATCCCATGATTCCGCCACCAGGATGGGTACCTGAACCCGACATCCATAAATTGTCAATCGGCGTTTTGTATTTAGCGTATCCGGAGATTGGACGCTGAAAGAGGAGTTGCTCCAGTGTGAGTTCACCCTGAAAAATATTGCCTTCTGTAAGCCCGAAAGTTTCCTGTAAATCCCATGGTGTAACTACTTGCCGATGTTCTACCAAGCTGTCTATATCAGGCACGTATTCTTTGATTGTATTTTGCACCGCATCACCGAATTTGTCAGCCAGCTTTGGCCAATGCTCTGGCCCTTCTTTGATATTATAGGGAGCATACTGAACAAAACAGGACATCACATGTTTGCCCGGAGGCGCCAATGTGGGGTCGGTTAGGGATGGGACAACAATATTGATGTAGGGTCTTTCTGAAAACTCACCATACTTTGCCTGGTCATAAGCTTTCTCCGCATAATCAATATTGGGAACAATAGCTATATCACCTTTCATGAACTCCAGGCCGTCGCGTTTCTTGCAGAAGTTGGGTACTCCACTAAGGGCGAAATTGACTTTGCCTGAGCTTCCACGCAGCTTAAATCTCTTGATCTCTGTGGTGATCTCGGGGGCAAGATTGTCCTCCCCGATCATTTTCAAATAGGTACGGTTTGGATCAAGATTCGAAACTACAATTTTGGAATCGATTTCATCTCCGTTAACTAAAACAACTCCGGTTGCTTTTCCATTTTTAATTTTCACATGGGAAACATTAACATTGGTTCTAATTTCTGCTCCAAAACTTTTAGCTGCATTAGCGCACGCATAGCTCACTCCGCCGGTTCCGCCTTTTGAGAATCCCCAGGAGCGGAAGGCACCGTCCAATTCGCCCATGTAATGATGAAGAAGGACATAAGCAGTACCTGGTGAACGAACACCCAGGAAGGTTCCTATTATTCCGCTCACAGCCATCGGTCCTTTGAGCACTTCTGATTCAAACCAGAGATCAAGAAAATCAGCACTACTCATGGTAAGCAGCTTGGTGTTCATTTGAAGTAACTCTGACCCGAGGTTTTTGAATAATTTTCCCATTCTCAACAAGGCAGAAAGTTCCTTTGGATTAATAGAAGCTACATCTGGAGCAGGATAATCTATCACCTCTTTGGCCAATTTGGCCATATGGGTCATTACCTTGTTGAATTCACCATACACCTCTGAGTCCTTTTTGCTGAATCGCGCAATTTCCCTCCTCGAGCGCGCATCATCTCCCCATCTGCACAAGCCCAAATCTCCGTCAGGAAGTGGCTGGAATGAGGCATCCATTG
>CAZAWQ010000049.1:0-6549 GCA_964488585.1 uncultured Roseivirgaceae bacterium | reverse complement strand
CGCTAGCTGGCGGGATTGGGGGGGCATGGTATTACAAATTACAAAAAATACCATCAAGATGCATAATTCTGAAAATTCTGACCGGCTGCTTTAGGCCCAGGCTGTGTGAAAACGCAAAAACGGCCTCCTGTAGTTCCCTTTAAGCTCGACTGGATTTCTAGTGAAGTTGGTTGCCACTGGAAGGGAGTTATCGGTTCGGAAGCCTCATAAATGCCGGATAGGCTACGTTTGATCTCGACATCAACTATTGCCTGTCTTTAAGCTGCTACAGCGTTTTTACACAGCCTGGGCCATAAGCGGCCGTTCGCATTTAGTAGTTTTCACTCTGGTGGCGCTAAGCGATTAACTTCTTCAAACCAGTTCTTTACTACTTTTATCTTTGTGCTGGTCTGGACTTTGCTTACTGGGTTTAAGAATATAAAATGCTGCCCATCAGGGGTTATATCGTAAGAATAACCTGGAACATTAATATATGGATCGGAGAACAATTTGTTTCGACTGATGACGGTAAATTCCGGCTCTAATAAAATCAAAACCTGATGCCAATTTTGTCCATTCCTGTAGTAAAGTTTCTTTTCATCGGGTGACCATATAGGCTCTTCTCCACGATTTGATGAAATAGTCCATCTTTTACCATTAGGAGGAAATGGCTGTACGTATACTTTATCCTGGCCAGATTCTCTTGAGACATAAGCTACAAAAAAGCTTAAAGCAAATATTAGCCATAATGTTGATACTGTATATAAATCGTAATGATGAGAATAACATCTAACCCCGATCGGTTCTTTCAGAAAGTAACCATCACGATGGGCTTTGGTGACATTGCTCCCGTCTCTTGGGAAGCCAAGCTGATCGTAATCACCGAAATAGTAACCAGTTTCTTTATTTTCTCGAATTTCTATAATTTGAAAAGAGATCGATAGCCAATCAAATGATTTGCTCTGTCAGCTTTAGAAATAATAGACCCCCGTTATGAAAAATCAAGATATGCACCGCCACACTAGTCGTCACTCACAGGAGCCCCACAACCACGATCACGACCATCACACGGAGAATTCACAGCACGGTCACGCCGGGCACGACCACCACAGAATGATGATCGTTGATTTCAAGAAACGTTTCTGGGTTTCCCTATTGCTATCACTACCAGTTCTGGTGCTTTCCCCCATGATCCAGGGATTCTTCGGGTTTGAATTGACCTTTGCAGGCAGCTTTTACGTCTTATTCGCCCTGGCCTCGTTGATATTCTTTTATGGTGGGTGGCCCTTTTTGAAAGGACTAAAAGACGAAATTAGATCCGGCAACCCCGGTATGATGACCTTAATTGCGGTCGCCATTACTGTTGCTTATGTCTACAGCAGCGCAGTGGTCTTCGGCCTGGAAGGGAAAATGTTCTTCTGGGAACTTGTCACTCTAATTGATATTATGCTACTGGGGCATTGGATCGAGATGAAGTCCGTCTTGGGCGCATCCAGAGCACTGGAGCTGCTGGTAAGTATGATGCCGGCAGAGGCGCATCTAATCCTTGACAATCATATTGAAGACATCAATCTCGAAAACCTGGAAAAAGACGATGTGATCCTGGTCAAGCCTGGGGAGAAAGTTCCTGCCGATGGAGTCATCATAGAGGGGGAAAGTTTCCTCAATGAAGCAATGCTTACAGGAGAATCCAAACCCGTTAAAAAAGGAGAGGAAGACCAGGTCATTGGCGGAGCAATCAATGGCAACGGTTCCCTAAAAGTTAGGGTCGAGCACACTGGAAAAGACAGCTATCTCAACAAGGTCATTACCCTAGTCCAGGAGGCACAAAAAACTAAATCCAAAACACAATCCTTAGCTGACCGGGCAGCCAAATGGCTAACTTATATTGCATTAACCGTAGGCATCGGAACACTTGTGATCTGGCTGGTTTTAGGATATGACTTTGTCTATGCCCTGGAAAGAATGGTAACGGTAATGGTCATAGCGTGTCCTCATGCCCTGGGATTAGCTATCCCATTAGTTGTGGCGATTTCAACCGCTCTATCGGCCCAAAATGGATTACTAATCAGAAATAGAACAGCTTTCGAAAATTCAAGAAAAATATCCGTCCTTTTGTTTGATAAGACCGGAACTCTAACCGTAGGAGATTTTGGGGTGACCAGATATAAAGCACTTTCTGACAACCTTTCGGATAATGGATTGTTGCGTATAGCCAGTGCCCTGGAACAAAACTCCGAACACCCCATTGCTTTAGGTATTGTTGATAAGATGAAGGAACTGAATATCGAAATACCCAAGGCTTCCAATTTCAAGGCAATAACCGGAAAAGGTGTAGAAGCAAAAGTGGAAGGGATAGATGTAAGGGTAGTAAGTCCGGGTTATCTGCGAGATGAAAATATAGACATCCCTGAGGATGCCTATTCCAGTGAGGCTGAAACAGTGGTCTTTGTCACCATTGAAAATCAATTGGCAGGTTTTATTGCCCTGGCAGACAAAGTAAGACCTGAATCCCATGATGCAATTAAGACCTTCAGGGATAATGGTATTAAAGTCATGATGGCTACCGGTGACAATGACAAGATCGCAAGGGCCGTAAGTGAGCACCTTAAACTCGATGGTTATTATGCCGAGGTGCTGCCGCACCAAAAAGTGGAGATTGTAAAGAGCTTGCAGGAGAGCGGAGAATTCGTGGCTATGACAGGAGATGGTGTCAATGACGCTCCGGCACTCGCTCAGGCAGATGTAGGCATCGCCGTCGGGTCCGGAACAGACGTCGCTGCGGAAACGGCCGACATCATCCTGGTAAACAGCAACCCCAGTGATATTGCCAAACTGATTCTCTTCGGTAAGGCAACTTATGACAAAATGATCCAGAATTTAATATGGGCAACAGCGTATAACGCGTTTGCCATCCCCTTGGCAGCAGGTGTCTTATATCAGGCAGGATTTGTATTGAGTCCGGCAGTTGGTGCTGTTTTTATGAGTTTGAGCACCATTGTAGTTGCGATAAACGCACAATTATTAAAAGGTAAAATACAAACAGTCAGTTAAGTTATAATCTCAATAGTCATAATCTCACATCGCTCAGCCAAAGGCCATTTGTAATTTGCTTCTGTTATAAGAGTTCGGAATGTATTTTTCCATTGGCTGCCAGTTGACGGGATTGGGACATGAGAACAAATTACGAAAAATACTAAAAGGGTGTATGATACCTTGCTGAATATCAGAGGTTGGTGAGCGTCTCCTTTCGGCCAATAGCGGCAGGTCAGGGTTACTTCGGAAACCCCGCTTTATCCGGATCTCAAGGCTCCCTGGCCTGAGAAGAAACCCTCCAACCAATGATAGGCCTGATTCTTTTTACCCAAAAATGCATATACTCTAGCCTTATTGATTTACAATACGTTCACATCTAGAGAGTAAATCTTATTAAAGCTCTTGAGGGATCAGGTCCTCCTGTTGAAGGAACTTGGTCACCACATCTACCAGCGCTTGCGGCGTGTCCATGTGCACATAGTGGCCGGATTTTTCGATTATTTCCAGCTTAGCGTTTGGTAGCTTTTCCGCAATCTCATAGGCCAGCTTGACGTTGATGAAGCGATCATGCTTACCCCATACCACTAGCACGGGTGTTTGAAGCTTATGAACCCGCGCCTCAAAGTACTTTTGGCCAATGTGGAAGTTTTGGAAGTAGGATAGAAAAGCCTCCTGGTTACTTTTACTCACACCGTCAGCAAAAAATTCCTGGCGCACCTCAGCGGGGATTGAGTGTCCCTTGTAAAATCCCTTGAAGTAGCTGATTTGGGCGGTGACACGTGGAAACCAGCGCACCAAGGCCTTACCGAGGATCGAGCCCTTCTTAGCAAAACTCTTGAGCTCCCAGGAGGAGTACTGTGGCCTCGGAAACGGAATGCCGTCCATCACCACCAGCTTAGCGACGCGACTGGGATACTCCAGGCCGACCAGTAGCGCCGGCAATAGGGCAATATCTGTAGCCATCAGTATCGCTAGAGGTATCTGTAAGGAGTCCATAAAGTCTACAATGATCTCTGAATAATTGAGTGACGTATAGTCCTTGGGCGATGGTAGCGGATCACTCCCGCCAAAACCAGGCCAGTCAAAAGCCAGTACATGGTACTTCTTGGCCAGCAACGGTGCCACATCATACCAGGCCTGGAGATTCTCGGGAACGCCATGTAATAATACTATCGGTGGCTTTGTTCGGTCTCCCAATTCTGCGTAACGGACCTTGAGGCCCAACTTGTTCAGCCGGACGGTTTTAGTGTCCAGTAGACGATTCTGTTTGATCATTGTATCGGTTTTTATTTTTCCAATTGTAATTGCTTTCATTTTCTTAATGTTTAAAGTTTTATTTTTTTGTTTGTTTATCATTTTGAGGACGGTGACCATACTGGGCGATGGACGATCCATTTATCGCCTGTGAATGATCACTGTCATAGATATATTCTCTGTTTAGGCCGCCTCCTTCAAGTCCTTGGCTTGTGGAAAGTCGATAGGTGTATCAGCAATATGATTGACATAATTGCTGAAGGTTTTGAAAGCCACAAATCCGATTAACTCTACCAGGGCTTGTTTCCCATAGCCAACCTCAAAGAAGGATTCAAGATACCGTTCATTAGGATGACCCTTATGCAGAGTAATCTCTCTAGCTAAAGTGGTTAAAGCCCTGAGTTTCTGGTCTTCAATAGAGCCGGTCCTTAAATCCAGGGTTTCCTCTTCTGAAAATCCTACCATTTTGCCCATAGCTGTATGTGCAGCCAGACAATAATTGCATCCATTGGCCTGAGAAACGGCTAAAATTATAGCCCGCACTTCTTTACGGCTAAAAATGCCACCATCCAATGCGCTTCCTAATTCAAGGAAAGCCTTAAAAGCGACGGGTGAATTTGCTTCCACTCCATACAAATTGGGGACCATCCCAATTTTCTTCTTCAAACCCTGGAAGATCTCTTGAACTTCCGGTCCTACTTGTTCTTTCGATAAAATTTCTAAATGTTTCATTTCAAAATTGTTTTAATAGTTAATTTATTTTTCTTTCTAAATCCTCAATCAGCTTCATTCCATCATTGTTGATTTTTTTGCTTTAGATTTTTTAAGGTTGACTTAGATTTATTTTTTATACAACCAAGGCCCAAGAAATTTGGTAACCAGTGGCATGACTGGGGAAACCAGCAAGGAAGCGACAACAGTTACTCCTATAAAAAGAGCTACTTCTGGCATCAAGGCTTGCATTGGGAAAAGTAAATTCAAAAACCATTGCGCTATCAAGATCAAGGGGTAGACAGTGAAAGTGGTCATCAAAACTTGTTTCCAATAAATTGGTTTTGAGGTTTTCAAAGTTGACGTATTGGCTTTTGATGTCGTTATTTGAGAATTTTCTTCAATATTTTTCATCCTTTATGCTGTATATACAACGTTATATAAATAATTCAATCTAATAATGCTTGTTCCAATTGACGGATGCCGTTACTGACCGCACTTCCAACCTTCTCCTCTATTTGATTTTGAATGTCGTCCCAATCCTCTTTCATACTTTCAACTTTTTGCCTTTCCCTTTTTGGTCAGGTGAAGTGAAAAACTCTTATATCCATCTACTTTAGTGGTATCGATTAAACCCATTTTCTTCAATTTTTGCAGGTCCCTACTAAGTGTAGATCTCTCCAGTATTAATCTTTTACCAATCTCAGCCTGATGAATACCTGGGTTCCCGGATATGGCAAATAGTATATTTATCAGACTGATGTCAATGCCATGATCCTTTAAATGCTCGTTGTATCGATTTGACATCAATCGTCCTAGGCGCCTGAAACGCATTGCCATACAATCTTTAAATACCATCTTTTCTTCCATCTTATTTATTTGTTATACGAAGATGATCGATTTATGTTGTATATACAATATAATTTTCATATAAATGCTTTAAATGCCGTTCAGGATATAAAGGAAGGAGAGGAAGGAGGATTAATGACACTCGCAATATCTATCTAAGAGTATTATCCGCTTTCTGTCCTTCTTTCTCTCTCCGACTAAAATTTAGTAGATTTTATCTCCTATTCAAACATACCTCTGGTTTCGGCCAAAATCGGCCGTTCACTACTCCCTGAATAGAGAGAAAATTGTCAAACAGGTAAAGGAGGAAAGGCTTCATTAAAAGAGCAGGTCAAGGATATGGACGAGCGCAGGAAGCTAGATTTGTAATGTGTTCAATAAACGATCGAGGCTAGAAATTCATGCCGTTTTCGTTATAGCACAAAGTGCTAAAAGGAACTGAGTGACGCAAAAGGCTTGTTGTGCTTCGTGATCTATTAATAATTGTTTTTAGTTAAGTCTGGTTTCTGTCACAAATGAAGGAGTTCTTCCAGTTTTCGTCACATCTTCCAATTCCTGATTCCCGTCTGAAGACTTTCGAGGAGGAGCCGCCCACATTAACTTATCAGTTATGGCCATACGACAAACAATTTGATCTCTTGTTACATTGATAACCAGTAAATCCTGACCTATTATTACCGGTCCATCATAAGTCGATCTCAACCCCTGAAACGCTGGGTC
>CAZAWQ010000048.1:0-2809 GCA_964488585.1 uncultured Roseivirgaceae bacterium | reverse complement strand
TATCATGTACATCGCTGATTTCTCAATTAATGTTTTGACCCTGTTAGGGATCGTACTGGCCATTGGATTAGTGGTTGATGACACCATTGTGGTTTTAGAAAATATCTACAGTAAAATTGAAGATGGACTCCAACCAAAGGAGGCGGGCATTAAAGGAACAAACGAAATATATTTTGCGGTAATTTCCACCACCATTGCTTTGGCTGCAGTATTTCTTCCTTTGGTCTTTCTTGAGGGCCTGACAGGTAAACTTTTCCGTGAATTTGGCGTGGTGGTTGCTGGTGCGGTTATAATTTCCAGTTTTGTTGCTTTGACCCTGACACCTATGATCAGCAGCCGCTTATTGAAGAAGCGTGCTCGTCAACCCAAATTCTATACTCTGACCGAGCCTTTTTTCATTTGGCTGACTGAGAAATATAAGCAGAGTCTGAATTTGTTTATGAAAAACCGTTGGTTGGCATTCCCAATAATGGCCGGTTCCGTTTTGTTGATTTATCTTGTTTATGGGCAGCTCCCCAGCGAATTGTCGCCACTGGAAGACCGGAATACATTCATGGTAATTGCCACCGCCCCGGAGGGTGTGACATTCGAATATATGGATCAATACATGGATGAAGTAACCAGAACTACCATGGATCAGATTCCTGAAAGAGACTTCATTGGCTCGGTAACTTCGCCAAATTTTGGGGCTAGTAGTTCGGTAAACTCAGGGTTTCTTTTTGCGTTGTTAAAAGATCGTTCAGCACGTGAAAGATCGGTCCAGCAAATAGTGAGTGAAGTTACCCCACACATCCAAAAATTGACCAAAGCCAGGGCTTTTGTGATTCAACCTCAATCATTGGGTGAGTCAGGGCTCTTCGGGTTCCCGGTACAATTTGTAATTCAGGCCCCGAATCTGGATAAACTCAAGGAGATTCTGCCAGCATTCATGGAGAAAGCCTATGCCAATCCCACCTTTAGTTTTGTCAGCCTGGACTTGAAGTTCAATAAACCTGAGATCAATATTGAGATCGATCGGGACAAAGCCCGATTTCTTGGAGTATCGATAATGGACATTGCACGTACCTTGCAACTTGCTTTTAGCGGTCAGCGATTCGGGTACTTCATAATGAATGGCAAGCAATATCAGGTAATAGGCCAGGTGGCCAGGGAAAATCGTAATGACCCACTGGATCTACAGTCATTGTACCTTAGAAGCAACAAAGGAAAACTAATCCAGTTGGACAACCTGGTAAAACTGCGGGAAGAAAGCAGCCCTCCGCAATTATACCGCTTTAACCGGTTTGTATCGGCGACGGTATCAGCTAGTCCCGTTCGCGGTAAGACCGTTGGGGATGGAATTGAGGCCATGGAGCAAATAGCCAGCGAAGTTTTGGATGCGAATTTTTCAACAGCGCTTTCAGGCTCATCTAATGAATTCCGGGAAAGCACGGCAAGCCTTTACTTTGCCTTTATATTTGCCTTGGTGCTTATTTATCTGGCACTATCAGCACAATTCGAAAGCTTCAGAGATCCATTCACAATTATGTTTACCGTACCCCTGGCCATGGCCGGCGCCTTGTTGACTCTAAAGTTGTTTGGTGAGACGCTTAACATATTTAGTCAGATAGGGATCATTATGTTGATTGGGTTGGTTACTAAAAACGGCATCCTGATCGTAGAGTTTGCCAATCAGAAAAAGGCCCAAGGGGAAGATATACTCCAGGCCATACAATCCGCGGCTATCCAGAGATTTCGACCCATTTTGATGACCAGTTTATCAACAATACTCGGCATACTTCCCATCGCTCTGGCCTTGGGAGCAGGAGCAGAAAGTCGGGTTTCCATGGGACTTACGGTAATTGGAGGCTTGATTTTTTCAACTATTTTGACATTGTATGTGATTCCTGCTGTTTATAGCTACATCACTGGCAAAGAAAAAAGACTGGCAAGATTTTGAGGTAATGATTCGATTTTTTACAACGGTTTTAATTTTTCTGCTGGGTTGTCAGTTATACGGGCAGCAAGCCCTCACTTTAGAGGAGGCCATCCGGTATAGTTTAGAGCATAATTTTTCTATTAGGATTGCCCAAAACGATCAGAAAATAACTGACAACAACCATCAACCAGGTAATGCCGGCATGTTGCCGGTGATTGACCTGGATGCTAACAAGAACTACACCCGGCAAAACATTCAGTTGGATATTCAGGGCCCGGATGGCATATTTGGCATCAGTAAGGACTGGGCCAAATCTGATCGCCTTAATGCAGCAGCAAGACTAAATTGGACAATCTTTGACGGTTTGGGTATGTTCATGACTATGGAAAAATTAGCATCCATGAAGAGCTGGGGGGAATTAAATACGCAGCAGGTGGTACAGAATACCGTAGCACAGGTAAACAATGCTTACTATCAGGTATTACTGGAACAGGAAAGACTGAGGGTGCTTGAAGAAAATCTGGAGGTTTCCAGAAGCAGGCTCGAGTTCGCCAAAAACCTTTATCAGGTGGGTAAAAGTTCAAAAGTTGACTACCTGGCAGCGCAGGTTGATTACAACAGCGATCGGACCGGCCTGATAGTGCAACAACAGAGAATTGATTATGCCAAGGTGGATTTAAATATACTTATGGGTAAAAATGTGGACACGCCAATGGCAGTAGTTCGTTCAATTAAAGTAGATTCCACTCTTCTGTACCAGGAACTGGAGATAAAAGTAGACCGGGCAAATCCCGAACTACTGAAGGCTATGCAAGATCACAATATCGCATATTATGAATATAAGGAGGAGCGGGCAAGTCGATTTCCCAGCATTTCTTTGGATGTAGCTTA
>CAZAWQ010000047.1:0-2445 GCA_964488585.1 uncultured Roseivirgaceae bacterium | reverse complement strand
ATAAATTTTAAGAGTTGTTAGTATATTTATTCAAACCTGCTCATATAACTTTAAAGTATTGTGCCTATAAATATTCAGTATATATATAAGTATAGTATAAGATTGTTTTTAAGTATTTATAAGTTATAGAGGGTTGAACTTAACAGTTCAACCATCCTTCCTATCTTCTGTACTGCCTTCCTATTAGAAGCAACCTTACCCTACCAAGGTGATTCATCTAAGGCATTTTTTGTCTCTTCTGATTTAATTTTCTTATATGTACTGCCATCCAATTTATAAGTAACTCTTGTCCATCTTTTCTTACATGCACGGCATCGTCCTTCATATATTTGGTAAACAGCTACCATTTGGTTACCATCCGTATCTTCATTTCTTTCAAATTCACTTTTACTTAACATCCAATCACCTGCTTACAACAGTTTTTAAGTTAAACATGTACTAACACCCTACTTTAGTAAAAAGTCGCAGGATCGACCGGTTTACGTTAAGATTAGCCCCCGAATTAACCATATTACATAGTTTATCTATAGCTCAAGAACTGATAGAGCAGTACAAAGACACTACAATGAAGTAAGACCACGCAGCTCACTTGGCTACAAACCACCAGCTCCAAAGGCTATAGTGACAGGTAATAAAACCAAAGAAAATGAACAAACATTTATATCAACTCATTAGAGAGAATATATGGAAATTTATAACTTAAAAGGTGGACCTATTTTTGGGGGCTTGACAATATTTTGGTTTGCAATATCACCTTGCCATCTTTGACACGCTTAATGGTTATCGTTGACGCATCAATCGCTTCACCGTTTTTGTAGAGCGGCACAACTAAATCCCACTCCACCTCGTCACCACGACTCACGTAGTGGTAAGGTACCTTGTCACCAGGTTTATTTTCAGCCTCTAAAAAGCCTGGATCATTAACAAAGAAAACGTTTTTTTGATTGTCGCCAATCATTACTTGCCAGTCGCCCATTTGCCGCGCAAAAACTTTTGGCGCGACAGACGCAATTTTTTGTGAGCGCACTAATTTCGCGCCGACCACTTCGCCTTTCTCATATGTCAATAAAATATTGAGTACCGCTACCCGCTGGTTCGCCTTGGCTGCTGCTAGAGGCTTGTGCTCCTTGACCGGTGAAAATTTTGGAGGTTCGCGAGTTTCCAATTGGCTATCCTGCGCCATGCTGACTGCACTAAACATTAATAGAACAACAGTGAATAATAATTTCATTTCCATACTCCCTTATTAAGGACGATCCCAGTTAGCTGGGGCAAACACAGAGGGGGTTCCTGCGGAACTAGCAGCAGGAAACGTGAGATACGCATCCTCCATAATTTCCCAGTCTGCAGGGCCAAACTCCCATACGGTGGAACCGCCCCACAACATAATCGCATCGGACGTAATATTGCCTTCTGAACGCCACCAGTCATTCCCATCCCTAGCTGAAACAAAAGATACACAGTTGCGCCATGCGGCATTCACCGGATCACTCAAGCACGCCGCCTCAGTCGCATAGAGTACTGGCACATTGGCGCTGTAGCTTGAATCACAACAATACTCATCTGGCAATCCAAATATGGCATGTGAACTTTCATGCACAATCGTGCGAAAACTGGTTGGTTCGGCCGTGGCGCGACCAGTAGATGGGGTGGCGCAATCACGCAGAACATTAGTGTGAATCAATATTGTCGCGTCAGCAAACGTGCCATCAGTATTAATAGACGCTGGCCACGTAACCGTCGGACATCGGAAGATACCATCTACCGGCGGATTTGCTACCACGCTGCCGGAATCTAGGCTGTAATAATAATTGTATCGACCGAGGTTGAAATAATACCCCTGGTTTTGCCAATAGCTGTTTTCAATGGCATTGGTAAGATCATCAACAAAGGCCTGACGATTTGCTAAATCCGACAAATCCCCATAAGAAGCATCAGGAACAAATAAGATATTAAATGCATTATCCATATTACGCTGAATCGCAAATAACTCATATATGCTGGAACCTGACACCGGCTCATCATCTTCTGAAACGTCCACGTTCAAAGTACAGCCACCAATTCCAAACATGACGCAAATAAGAAAAACAGAATAAAGAAAATAACTTTTTTTCATAACTCCTCATTGTTAACGTCGATCTGCTAAGTATAGAAAATATAAAAGCCCCACTCACAATTGTCAAGCTGACCTGCCCCCCTATAATAGGTACATAAGTTAAGTTAGATTTTTGACAATGCGAGCCTCACCCAAAAGCTGTACCACGTAAATTAGAGATTTCTGGCTTTTTTAAGTGCTTTTTCACATACTCCTCAGGCGTCTTGTTATCCAGAGCCCAAAAATATTTTATAGAGAATATAAATAATCTATAAAATATCATTGATTTTAGCGTATTATTCTATATAATATTTACCATAGGCTATACAATAAAGAGAGCAAAAAATGAA
>CAZAWQ010000046.1:0-10068 GCA_964488585.1 uncultured Roseivirgaceae bacterium | reverse complement strand
TGGATACTGCCTTGTATCAGAACAAGATACCCGCTCCGGATGAGTTCGGAAAAGCAGCAAAAAATGCTGTGAACATGGGGTTTACTGCGGTAAAGTTTGATTTAGATCAAAGGAACGACCCAAACAAATACGATCAATATAACTGGACCGCCAGCCCAGCCGAATTGCAACGGATGGTTGATCAGATGTCAGCTGCCAGAGAAGCTGTTGGCCCCAACATAGATATTTGCGCTGACATGCATGGACGCTATGACGCAACCACCGGAGAGCGAGTGGCCAAATTGATGGAGCCCCTGAATTTGATGTGGCTAGAAGAGCCAATTCCTGCCGAAAATGTCGATGCCTATAAAAAAATCACCGATTCCACAAGTACACCAATATGTGCCGGAGAGAACATTTATCTAGCTTACGGATTTAGGCGTCTACTGGAAATAGGCGCTGTTGATATTATTATGCCGGATCTGCAAAAAGCAGGAGGTCTTGGAGAAGGGCAACGAATTGCTAATTTATCAAATTTATACTATGTGCCTTTTGCTCCGCATATGGTAGGCTCGTTTTTAGCTGCCATGTCATCAGCCCATGTATGTGCTTCAGTTCCCAATTTCATGATATTGGAATGGCAAATATATTTCCATACCAACCCTATGTTTGAAGAGATTGTCGACTATGACGGTGATAAAGTGGTTGATGGATTTATTCCCTTATCAGATAAACCAGGTATTGGTGTAGAGATCAATGAAGAAGGCATGAGAAAATATGCAACAGAAGGAATGCCATTTTTCGAATAACCTGGAGCGATATGAGTTGCTTTTACAATAGAGGATTATAAAGCTATAGTTGAGTTGGGACCTCCCAGGCATCTTTGAATAATTTTTCTGCATTGACTCTATAAATCTTGTCCACCACAGCTTTCGTCAAGCCCAATCCCTGAATTGGCGCATCTAATTCCGGCACAGTCATTATTTCTTCTGTATTAAAGTATTTCCAATCCCGTGCCCATCTGGCATTCATCCGCTCTTTTAACTCGGCAGTATCATGGTCTTCATCTTCGAAATCCGTACCGTAGGTAATCCTGTCCTGATACTTTACAAAGAAATCCCTCACCCTGTTTCTATCTTCCAGGGACTGATATTGCAAATGAGGGATTCTTTCGGTCAGGTCTACCGAGGCATTGGGAAACTGGTCTAGAAACTTGCCTATTTCGTCAACACTCCATTCCAGGCTAGCCAGGTGAACGCCAATAAATGTAAGCTCAGTATTTTTACTTAACATATTATTTCGTGCCTGAATCTGATCTTCATAGGAAGGCATTTCAGGATGTAGATACATGTGAAATTCCGGATACTCACCGAAATAATTCCTATCATTATTGACCGTCATCTCATCTAAGGGCAACCAGCAATTCTTCGGTTCTCCCGCGTGGGATAGTAGTATTTTGTTCTGATCTTTGATAAAGCTGAAAATTGGATCAAACTTGGGATTATCCAGCATAATCAGATTCCCATCCTGATCTTTATAAGTCATCCCGATATTTTTCCATACTTTGACCCCAAGAGCGCCCTTTTCGAAATCTTTTTGTAATTGCTCAATTATCCCGTCCGACCAATCCGGTTGGTCCCAGTCTTCCAAAGTAAAGGCTGTGGTGTAGGCAAATACATCAGCATCCTCCACACGGTGTTTTTGGCAAATTTCTAGCTGTCTAGTTATTGATGGGAATTGAGGAACGTCAACAATCATGTCCATCAGCCTGAAATTATTGGCCCGGGCTTCTTCGATAAAAGTTTTTCCATCCGAAGTAATGTGCGCATGTGTGTCAATTTTAGGAACTTTCTTAAAATCGCTCATAGAATAGCTTTCAGGGGTTGGTTCAGCCGTGCTTTTTTGTTCCTTTTTACAACCTGAACTTGTAAAAAACAGCAATAGTATGATTAGGTGATAGTACATTTGGCTAGATCTTTTCATTAATTGGGCTTTTGATAGATTTCCGCTTAATTTAATGGAAAATCATAATCCTGCAAAATGAAGCCTCTCTTTCCCTTGTTTCTAATTTTTCTCGTTTGTTGTACACCTGAAACCAACTTAAATGTGCGAACAAGTACCACTTTTACAATATTGTCAGGAGCATTAACTACATCAAGTATAATTCTGCAAGTCAGATTTTCAAGCTCCGATACCTTGATTAATTACGATGTTCCTGCAATAGCAGGATCCGGTTGTTTTCAAGTTTCTGAAGATTCTTCGTTTTATCAGGTCAAGGAAACTGAATGGATTAAAACTGGTCCAGCAGAGGATTTTATTATTAAAAAATACATTTCGGATCTAGCGCCTGACACTCGCTATTACTATAGAGTTAAAGCCTTAATCACCAATGAAGTTGATACCATATATTCGAGTGCTGGTCAATTTAATACTTTGCCAAATCCGGAATCGAAAAGAACCGTTAGTTTTGCAGTATCTACAGGTTTCCATTACGAAAAATTCTACGGAATTGATTCGAGGGTTAATAAGGACAGTCAATACCCTCCAGCAACGGGACTTGATAAAGAAATGGGGTTTGGGGCATTTGATCAGGTTCGAAAATTAGAACCAGACTTCTTTGTTGCCAATGGTGATGTTGTCTACTACGATAATTCGGAGCGAAGGGCCAAAAATGTGGTGGAAATGAGAGCTAAATGGCACCGCTACTTAGCAATGCCGAGAAATAAAGAGCTTTGTACCAGCATGCCGGTTTTTTATTTGAAAGACGATCATGATTATAGATTTAACGATTGTGATACTACGGATATTAAATTTTCAGAACCCTCACATCTGCTAGGTATTCAAGTTTTTAAAGAGCAAGTGCCAGTTACGGATCCTGAAAATAAATTAGCAAAAACATATCGAACGGTACAAGCGGGAAAACTACTCCAAATATGGTTTCTTGAGGGTAGAGATTATCGCAGTCCAAACCTGATGGAAGATACCGCCGAAAAAACTATCTGGGGATATAAACAAAAACAATGGCTAAAACAAACTCTGTTGGAAAGTCAGGCCACATTTAAAATAATCGTCTCCCCCACGCCCATGATTGGCCCGGATGATGCCTATAAAAAGGACAATCATACTAATTCAGGTGGATTCCAGTCCGAACAAAAAGAATTTTTTCAATGGTTACTTGACAATAACTTCTTTAATAAAGATCTTTATTTCATATGTGGGGATCGACATTGGCAATACCATTCAAAACACCCCAACGGCTTTGAGGAGTTCAGTAGTGGTGCGTTCATTAACCAGAACAGCAGGCCAGGCAGGAAGCCTGGAGATCCAAAATCTACAGACCCTGAAGCCAAAATAGTGTCCTCCTATATGCAGTATGACGAATGGGGCGGAGGGTTTTTGTATGTGAAAGCATTTCTCGATGACGACCTCCCTAACATCCGGTTCAGCTTCCGGGATGTAAATGGCCAGGAGCGTTACAGCGTCAAGAAAACATCCAAACTATGATAAACGAAAATAATCGCTTCCAACTAGCCATACAGCGTTTCGACAGCGAAAACAGTCAAGACCCTAATATAGAGACTATGAAGGGGACAGAATTTCCTAAGGAACTACTGTACGCGCAAAGAATGACTAAATGGTTAAATCGTATAAACCCAGTGGCATCCGAACCCCTAAAATTAGCGGCCAGAAGCCAACACATCTGCCGCTGGACCATCCCCCGGGAATCATATCCTATGGACCGCAAAGGATACCTGCTTTGGCGTACGGAACTAAAGAAATTTCATGCTGAAAAATCTTCGGGGATTCTGGAGGAGTGCGGTTATGAAAAAGCGACAATTGACCGGGTAAAATCCCTGATATTAAAGCAGAGAATGAAGACCGATCCGGAGTCCCAGGCATTAGAAGATGTAGTGTGTTTGGTATTTTTGGAGTTCTATTTCGAAGACTTTGTGGCCAAGCACGAACCTGAAAAAGTGGTATCTATTGTGCGAAAAACCTGGGCTAAAATGTCGGAGTCTGGGCAAAAGCATGCACTTACTTTAGAGTTCGGAGATGCCTCAAACCAATTGATTACCCAGGCCATTACAGCTAGTTAAATTAACTTAAGAATGAGCCAGCTTGGCGAGTTACTACTGAAAGTACTGGATTATTCCCAACACTCCATTGTAGGATATCACCAGCGAAAATATCAGGGCTGCCAGCATTCCAACATTTAATTTGATCCCAGCCTTGTGTTTGCCCATCAGGGTCTGATTATTAACCAGGAACATGATTCCGATAATAACTACCGGCAGCACAAAGACATTAAAAACCTGAGTAGCTATTTGGGCTTGAACAGGGTTTGCATCCAGTAGTGGTACAATCAAGCCTATCACACTGGCTATGGCTACCAATATTTTGAATTGTTTGGACTGCATGTCCAACTTACCTGATTGGTAATCTGCTATCAACATAGGGGCAATCATTAGTATGGGAAAAATAGAAGATAGTCCAGCACTTAAAGTTCCAAACAGAAAAATAGCAATGGCAAATTTACCTGCTACAGGTTGCAAAGCATTAACCATATCCAGCGCCTTGTCCACTGTCTGCCCTTGGTAGTACATAGCTCCCATAGCTACTGCCATAATGGATGCACTTATGAAGAATAAGAAGAAGGCTGCATAGCGTGCATCTCTACGTTGATTTTTTAGGTGTCCCTTTCCCCAGCCCTTCCCTTTTATGAATAGTGGTCTGGATAAGAATGTGGCCGCTGCCATAGTAGTACCCACAAACGCAGCCACCAACATCTTACCTCCTTTCACCTCGGGAATACTTGGTACAAGACCCTTGACAATATCTCCGACAGGGGGTACAACCACGAATAGAGAGCCTATAAAAGAGAAAGCCATTATGGTTACAAAAACGATCAGTACTTTTTCAAAAAATGAGTATTTGCCTACCCATAACAGAATATTCATCACCACAATGATAAACACGGCAATCATCAGAACCATTTTGTACTGATGCTGCTGAAGGGAAGGGAAAAACAGGTTAAGCGTTTCAAATATAATATTGGAGGAGATCCCTAGTATGCCTATTAAAGAATTCCATTGTCCAATAGTCACTCCCACAATAACCAGTAGAGCTGCCAACTTACCATACCGGAGGTGCTTCCGAAAAGCATGCAATGCTGTTTCACCGGTTACGATAGCATACCGACCGTATGCCTCCATCAAAACCCATGAGAAAATACAGCTCAATAGTAGTACCCATAACAATTGCATACCATGTTTGCTGCCAGCTACAATCATGGAAGTCACACTGCCCGTCCCAATGGTATATCCTATAGCAAATATGCCCGGCCCAATGCCCAGTACAATTAAATAGATCTTATTAAAGACGGATTTATTCTTGCTCATTTTTTCCAGGTAATAAATGGAACTTCCTATTTGGAAATAGGGCTACCCCCATAATAGATTTCTTCAGTTTTGTGAATTTAAATTTATCATCCAAATTAATTTGTAATTTTCCTTCCCATATTGTCAAGGCTAGCAATCATACAACTATATGTTGACAATTATATCATTTGTGGCATTTACTGGTTTCGTTGCAGTTTATTCCTGGTACAAGCTCAGAAACGATAAACTGGATTCCAGGGAGGGCTATTTTTTGGGAGGCAGAAGCCTGACCGGAGTTGTAATTGCCGGGTCCATGCTTCTTACCAACATTTCAACTGAACATCTAATTGGAATGAACGGTTCTTCCTATAAAAATGGGTTTGTGATCATCGCCTGGGAGGTGACTTCTGCTCTGGCATTGGTAGTAGCGGCTCTTTATTTTATTCCAACTTTCATAAAAATGCGGCTGACCACCATCCCTCAATACCTTGAGGAAAGATTCGATGGAACTCTACGCACTATGGTGGCATTGTTTCTATTGGTTTCTTTCGTAGTAACCCTGTTGCCAATCGTATTGTACACCGGAGCCATTAACCTGGAAAGCATTTTTAACATTTCTGAGACGTTGCAAGTCAACAAAACCATTGGCCTCTGGCTTACGATAATTTGCATAGGGCTGATTGGTTCTGCTTATGCGGTATTTGGTGGATTGAAAGCTGTAGCTCATAGTGACACCATTAACGGTGTAGGTTTGTTTATCGGTGGGTTGATGGTGCCAGCGCTGGCATTATGGGACATCGGTGACGGTAACCTATTAACCGGACTATCTAAAGTTTATCAAAATAGCCCTGAGAAATTCAATGTAATAGGGGCTCCGGATTCAGTCTTGCCATTTTCAACGATTTTTACAGGATTAGTGATCAACCAAATCTATTTCTGGGGGATGAATCAGACTATTATTCAAAGAGCTTTTGGGGCAAAATCTTTAGCGGAAGCTCAAAAAGGGTTGCTGTTTACTGGGGTTTTGAAGATACTGGTTCCAATCATTATTATTTTACCCGGGGTAATCGGATTTTACTATTTCGGTGACTCCCTCTACCATCAACAGGACATGATCTATCCGGAGTTGATAAAGAAGGTCTTGCCACTGAGTTTTGTAGGATTTTTCGCAGCGGTGGTCATGGGTGCGGTATTAAGCACATTTAATAGTGTACTGAATAGTACCGCCACAATTTTCAGCGAAGGTATTTACAAAAGACTGATCTACAAAGAGGCTACGGATCACCAGATGGTCCGGGCAGGTAAGATCGTTTCCATGGTGTTGGCCATTGTAGCTATTTTGGCCGCTCCAATGGTAGCCGGCGCTCCGGAGGGCTTGTATCAACTATTGCAACAATTAAATGGCATATTCTTTATCCCCATTGCTTCCATAATATTAGCAGGGCTATTCTTACCTCAAGTAAGCGCCACAGCAGCTAAAACGGCACTGTTTTTTGGATTGGCATTTTATATACTTACTACTTTCATTCTAAAAGTAGATATCCATTTTGTGCACATTTGGGGAATTGAATTTATACTAAATATGGTGATTATGTTAGCCATGTCTCGATTCTATCCAAATACCAAATCGATTCGAAAAGAGGCAACATCGGATGATGCTCCGGCTCCCTGGAAATACACAAAAGTGATGAGCGCAACGCTGGTGATCACCATCCTGCTAATCTATATCTGGCTAGGCCTATAGGGAACTAGAGAACAATAGAGCATTTGAGCTATAGATTTAGTTGATTAATTGAGCGGCAGATTTCGTAAATTGCTAATCGTAAGTTAAAACGTTAATTCCCATGGACTATAAAAGTCAATTCTTGCAGAACGAAGAGCTTTGGGAAGAAGATCTTCGTAATCGGTACCCGGAATCAGGAAATAAAACGAAAGAGGAATATAGAAATTACCAAGACCCTCAAAGAGACACAGTTCTTGAATTTTATCGGTTGAACCACCTGAACCAGACTCATGCCTTTGTATTGGAAAAAGAAGATGAATTTAAAAACCTCAGTAAAAAGCAAATGACTTTTTGGGAGGCTGTGGAGTTTTTAAATACCCTGGTGGATGACTCAGATCCTGATATTGACCTGAGTCAGACACAACACCTACTTCAAACCTCTGAAGCTATCAGGGCCGACGGCCACCCCGACTGGTTTATTCTTACAGGATTTATACATGATTTGGGCAAAGTACTTTGCCTTTTCGGAGAGCCCCAATGGGCTGTGGTGGGCGACACCTTTCCGGTAGGTTGCAAGTTTTCAGACAAGATTGTTTATCCGGAGCTTTTCAAGGACAACCCGGATTCCACAGATCCCAGGTTCAATAGTGAATACGGAATCTATGAACCTAACTGTGGATTGGACAATGTACATATGTCCTGGGGACATGATGAATACCTTTATCAAGTATTTAAAAATTATTTACCTGAGCAAGCACTGTATATTATCAGGTACCACTCCTTTTATGCCCAGCACAGAGAACGTGCCTATGATCATTTGATGAACCAACAAGACCACCATATGTTTAAATGGGTAAAGCTGTTTAACCCCTACGATCTTTATTCTAAATCACCAGAACCGCCAGATGTGGACGAATTACGCCCCTATTATGAGGACCTTGCTTCAAAGTATCTGCCAGACGTAATCGATTTTTAATTTATGACTGCCTATTATATTTGAATAGCCCCCTCCACCAATGGTAGTTCTTAAAAGGATCAATCCAATATTCGTTATTAAATTTACCAGTAAGATGATTCTGGGGTTGCTGGTAATAGTCCTATCGACCTGGCTGGCCAGCAGGTTTATTGAAATTGAAAATGTCACCACTTTACTACCCTCGATTACTGTTTTTGGTACTATAATGTCCTTATTCCTGGCCTTTAAAACCAACGAATCTTACAACCGGTGGTGGGAGGCGCGTATATTGTGGGGATCTATGGTTAATTACAGTCGTAGCTTTGCCCGACAGGTGCTGAATCTGATCACTTTGGATACCGGTATCAATCTAAAGAACCGGGAAGAATTAACTGTATTACAGCGAAAACTAATCCATCGACACCTGGGGTACATCAATGCTTTACGATTGTCCCTAAGAAATCAAAACAACTGGGAAGAATTGAAATCGTTTTTAGATGAAAATGAACGACTTGAAATAATAGAACACGCCAATGTCTCTACTCAACTAATACAGAAGCAAGCACAAACATTGAAGAATATTTTCCAGGATAACAGCAACGACTTTCGATACATGCAAATCGACAGTACCTTGAATGAGTTTTATAACATTCAGGGAGGTTGTGAGAGAATTAACACTACCGTGTTCCCCCGTATTTATTCATTTATGACCACCCTATTTACCTGGCTGTTTGCCATTAGTCTTATTTTTAGTTTATACGATGATCTTAATTGGGAAATCCTTACCATGAGAGTTATGGTAGCATTTGTCTTTCTTACGCTGGAAAAAATTAGCAGAAGCCTTAAAGATCCTTTTGAAAATGATATTTCTGATACACCCATGACTGCCATTTGTCGTACAATTGAAATTGATTTGCGGGAAATGCTAGGAGAAAAAGATGTGCCTCCACCCATTGAACCGGTTAAGGGAATACTGTATTAGAATCTCAGATCTCGGATCTCAGATATCTCAGATTTCAGATCTACATATATGAGCGCTGAACTAAACATTGAAGACCCTCCAGAGTTGTTAAACTATCTGCATGACGGTGGAAGAATTGGAGAAAATACCAAGGTCAGTATTTCTAGGTTAACAGGCGGTGTTTCCAATCGAACAGTACTGCTTGAGTTTGACGACGGGTCGTCCTGGGTTATGAAACAGGCGCTTGATAAACTAAGAGTTGATGGAGATTGGTTCTGCTCCCCGGAACGGATATTTTTTGAAGCTGAAGCCATGCGTTGGCTGGACCGGTATGTATCTGGCAATACTCCAAAGTTAATTTTTGAGGACCAACCCAAATATATTCTGGCAATGGAAGCTGTTCAGCCACCATTTGAAAACCTTAAAACCCTATTGATCAGTAGCCCGCCCAAATCATTATATTTTAGTTCAGCTGGAAAATTGCTTGGACAAATCCATTTACAGGGTACAAAAAATAGCCACATACCTAAACTTTTTCAAGACAATCGTTTTTTTCAAGCTTTAAGAATTACACCCTACTATCTTGAGACCATCAAACAAATTCACGAGACTGATAATTTCTTTAAGACACTCATCGCTGATACCAATAATGACCGGTATACTTTAGTTCATGGAGATTACAGTCCTAAAAACCTATTAGTAAAAGATGACAAACTAATTTTGTTAGACCATGAGGTCACACATTATGGCGACGGAACCTTTGACCTGGGGTTTTTTATAGCGCATTTACTCAGCAAAGCCAATCACCTTCCGGCGTACCGCACCAAATTTATAACCGGCGTCCGGGTGTTTCTTGAAGCTTACCTGGACCAAACCAAAGTGATTACCAGAGCCAGGGAACAAAGGGCGGTGAGACATGCTATTGGTTGTTTTCTTGCCAGAGTGTGCGGCATGTCACCGTTGGATTATCTCAATGAAGAACAACGATTGAGGCAAAAAACCATTGCCCTACAGTTGTTGTCGGATATTCCAGAATCTATAAAAGAACTTACTTCAAAATTTAAAGACCTGC
>CAZAWQ010000045.1:0-2984 GCA_964488585.1 uncultured Roseivirgaceae bacterium | reverse complement strand
TTACTTGGCTAATCCTTGTGGGTTAGTGGTCTTCGTGTGAAAGAGGTGCTAACATTACCAATGCTTAAAATTGCCTGACATACATTTTAGATGACCTGGCTAATCCTCAGGCCAATCCCAACCCCTCAGCTCGTAATACTTACGTCGCGGGGTAGCGTGGATCGGATCGATGTTGTGTTTTCGGCACCACCAGAAATGGAATGCCGTTCCAATGGCAACAGCGCCAACAGGAAAAACTAATGCGACATGGCCCACTGCATAATAAAGGCCAACTGTTCCACCGCAGACGATGAGCAATTTAAGCACCTTGCGCCAACGCGCTGTCTCAACCTCGAATACCGCAAAGATCGATGAGCCCAGAATAAGAAGCACAAGCAGAATGTAAAGTTCCAGTTCAATACCCATAATGTTCAAACTATTGTAAAGCCTAATTACTAAATAAACTGCAATGTTACAGTTTATTACTCATTAGTCTCCAAAATAGAAAAGGGTTATAACAAATCGCCCATAGACTTGTAAAAATGTCACATAATGATAGGTTTAGCCGAACGGCCGCTATTGGGCCGAAAGCAGCCGTTCACCAATGGCCGCTAACGACCCAAAGAGCACATTAGGAAGCATTAGTTCTTAGGTACTTTTATCCAACTATATTTTGAAATAAAGAGTATAACGCTTTTTATTCGTACGTTACCATTCATTAGAAACCTAACCAATGAGCACTCGAATCACCCTAATTTGTACATTCTTCTTTTTACTACTGAGTAGTTGCGATAAAAATTTAGATAAAGGCTCTTTTGAGCATATCAAGAATGTTACCAATACAGTAGACTCGGAGCGGCTAATCAATGCTGACAATACTCCTCAGGATTGGCTCTCTTATGGTAGAAATTATAGTGAAGATCGATTCAGTTCCTTGGAACAGATCAATAGGGATAATATTGATGAATTAGGTCTAGTTTGGGCGATTAATCTTGGCACCAAACATGGATTTGAGGCTACTCCATTGGTAGTTGATGGGATAATATATGTGAGTGGTCCCTGGAGTATTGTATATGCTATTGATGCCAGGAAAGGTGAGTTGTTGTGGACATTTGACCCAGAGGTTCCTGGGGAATATGGCGAAATTGCCTGTTGCGATGTGGTAAATCGGGGGGTTGCCATGTATAAAGGCCAAATTTTTGTAGGGGCCTTGGATGGGAGACTTATTTCTATTGATGCATCCACCGGAACCAAAACCTGGGATGTATTAACCGTAGATCAGGCTGAATCATACAGCATAACTGGCGCTCCAAGAATTATTAAGGGCAAAGTTATCATTGGCAATAGTGGGGCTGAATTGGGAGTAAGGGGTTATATCACAGCCTATGATGCTTTAACCGGAGAACAATCATGGCGGTTTTATACTGTACCAGGAGACCCTTCAATTCCATTTGAATCAGAAAACATGGCTGAAGCAGCAAAAACCTGGACTGGTGAATGGTGGAAAACAGGAGGTGGAGGAACGGTTTGGGATGCAATGGCCTATGATCCTCAGCTTAATTTACTGTATGTAGGCACAGGTAATGGTTCTTTATGGAATCGATCCTTCAGAAGCCCGAAGGGGGGTGATAACTTGTTTCTTTCTTCGATATTAGCGATTAATCCAGACACTGGTGGTTTAGTCTGGCATTATCAAACTACGCCAGGTGATACATGGGATTACACCGCTACTCAACAAATAATATTGGCTGATTTAAAAATAAATGGCTCAGATAGAAAAGTGTTAATGCAAGCTCCTAAAAACGGGTTCTTCTATGTTCTTGACCGCAAAAGTGGTGAATTAATTTCAGCTGATCCCTACGTATATGTGAATTGGGCCACCAAGGTAGATCTGGAAACAGGTCGGCCTATCGAAACAGCATTCAGCCGTTATGAAAATTTAAATGCCCAAATATTTCCAGGCCCTGGAGGTGGTCACAACTGGCAGCCGATGGCATATAATCCGATCACCGGATTAGTATATATTCCAGCCAAAGATCAGTCCATGGTTTACAGTCAACCTTCCACTTGGGAATACAACAGCGATCGCAGGGTTGTTAACCTTGCTGTTGGATCTTCCAGTATGCCGTGGGGTAAAGGAGATAAAACTGATTCTACTCGAATGGATCCTTTAGCTCCAGTTGAAAAAGGAAAATTGATAGCCTGGGATCCGATAAAGAAAAAGGAAGTATGGAAGATAACACATAAAACTACCTGGAATGCTGGTGTGCTTAGTACCAAAGATTTAGTATTTCAGGGTACTGCCGAAGGATACTTCGTTGCATATGATGCTGACAAGGGGAGTGAACTGTGGCGATACAATGTGAGGTCAGGGGTCATTGCCGCACCTATTTCATATGAGATTGACGGAAAACAATATATAACAGTTGTTGCAGGTTGGGGCGGTGTTGGAGGTAGAACCATCAGGTATACCGATCAATTCTACCCGGGCACTATTTATACCTTTGCATTAGGTGAAAATGAAGTTGCTCCTGAGTTTCCAACAACAACACCTGAGTTGATCAATTTAATGGTGGAAGAGGACATCAAGGCAATCGAAAATGGTAATATACTTTTCCGCCAGAATTGTAGTAGGTGCCATGGGAAACCAGGAAACGGCGGCGGTGCATTTCCAGACCTAGCCTATTCCTCCAAAGCAATATTCGAGATATTTTCGCAGATTGTCAGAGACGGTGCATTCCTTTCTAAGGGTATGCCAAATTTTGGTGATCGCTTAGATCAAAACCAAATTCAGAATATTAAGATCTATGTTCTTAGTGCCGCTAAAGAACTTAGAAATGGCAAAGATTTGAATAATCAAACGAATGGTGACATACACTAAAATGAGTATCCAAAATTGCGGTTTATTTGTCAGTCAGGGATACTTCGAGATAAGTGATTTTAAGCAATTCACCTGATACTAATTTTAGTTGGAATGTTGGTAACTCGAATGGCCGCTTTTGGCC
>CAZAWQ010000044.1:0-28638 GCA_964488585.1 uncultured Roseivirgaceae bacterium | reverse complement strand
CAATATTATATTAGAGGGCAATCAGCAATTGTGGACCTTATTACACTTGCGTTATAGGAAACACGTTATTGCCGGTAACGGAGAGCCAGGAGCTGGAAGTGGTAAAACAGGTGCTCAGGGAAGAGACGCCATTCTGCAGGTACCATTGGGTACGGTGGCCAAATCAGTTGAAACTGGGGCTATAATTGCTGAGGTTACAGAACCAGGTAAGAAGCAAGTTATTACTTCGGGTGGGCGTGGAGGCCGAGGAAATGTTCACTTTAAATCTTCTACTAATCAGTCTCCAAGATATGCACAGCCGGGAGAGGATGGAATAGAACAGTGGCTAATACTTGAACTGAAGTTACTTGCTGATGTCGGTTTGGTGGGTTTTCCAAATGCTGGAAAATCCACTTTATTATCCACTCTTTCAGCAGCCAACCCAGAAATCGCTGACTACCCATTCACTACATTAGTGCCCAATTTGGGAGTGGTAGCTTATCGAGATCACAGATCATTTGTAATGGCCGACATTCCTGGAATAATTGAGGGCGCTTCAGAAGGTAAAGGGTTAGGTCTTCGATTTCTTAGACATATTGAGCGGAACAGTGTCTTGCTATTTACTGTACCTGCTGACTCACCCAATATAATGAATGAATTTAGGGTACTTCAGCAGGAGCTTGAGCGTTACAATCCTGAACTATTGGATAAAAAACGCCTGCTGGCAATTACCAAATGCGATCTCCTGGATGAAGAACTCCGTACTGAGATTACTGAAGAACTGTCACTGCCTTTACCATATGTGTTTATATCCTCAGTGGCAAATCAAGGTTTAGAGCAACTAAAGGATATAATCTGGGAAGCATTAAAATAACAGGTATTATAATAAGGTGTCATTATGTCATAATTAGCGGTTTGGCAAAAAAATTGTGTCAGAAAAGAAAGACTGTTTGATTTAAGTGAAAAAATGAAAGAAAAACCAATTAAAGGTGCCCAGGTACCTAGCCAGGCTGATAATAATTCCGAAGAAGCAGGAGAAAACCATCAAACTAAGGTTAACGGGCCGAAAGCAGAGGCTGAAGATACTACGGAAAATGAACTATCAGAAGTAGATAAGTTAACTGATGAATTAAGTAATGCCAAAGACAAACATTTACGATTATACTCGGAATTTGAAAATTACCGACGTAGAACCTCCAAAGAAAGACTGGAATTAATAGGTTCTGCCAGCGCTGATCTTATAACTGCCTTACTACCAGTTCTTGATGACTTTGAACGGGCCAGAGAGGCTGCTGAGAAATCGGAAGCAAAAGTTGAGCAGGATGGGTTGAACCTTATTTATCAAAAGCTACTAAAAGAGCTTACAAACAAAGGTCTTAAACCAATGGCGGACCTAGAAGGTAAAAGCTTTGATGCTGAAATTCATGAAGCAATTTCACAGACACCCGCTCCAAAGAAAAAACTAAAGAACCGAATTGTTCACGTAGTAGAAAAGGGATACTATCTTAATGACAAAGTAATACGATACGCAAAAGTTGTAATTGGAACCTGAAAAAATGGCTAAAAGAGATTATTACGAAATATTGGGTATTGACAAATCTGCAAAAGCTGACGAGATAAAAAAAGCCTATCGGAAAGTTGCCATAAAATTTCATCCGGACAAAAACCCGGACGATCCGTCAGCAGAGGATAAGTTTAAAGAGGCTGCTGAAGCTTACGAGGTATTACGAGACGAGGATAAGAAGCAAAGATATGACCGGTTTGGTCACCAAGGAATGAATGGTGGCGGATTTCGTGGAGGTGGTGGCATGTCCATGGATGATATTTTTAGTCAATTTGGAGATATTTTTGGCGGTGGAAGCCCCTTTGACAGCTTTTTTGGTGGAGGAAGATCCAGGGTCCGGAAAGGATCAAACCTAAGAATCAAACTTAAGCTCAATCTGGAAGAGGTTGCTAATGGTGTTGCAAAAAAGATAAAAGTTAACCGATTGGTAGTCGCAAAAGGAGTCACTTTTAAAAACTGCTCAACTTGTGGAGGATCAGGACAGGTAAGAAAAGTGGTAAACACAATGCTTGGACAAATGATGAGTACCAACACCTGTCCCGCTTGTAATGGATCCGGACAAATTCTTGATCACAGGCCTGCGGGGGTTGATAGCTCCGGTTTAGAGCCTAAAGAAGAAGTGATCGAAATTAAGATCCCTGCGGGCGTTGGTGATGGCATACAGTTAAGCATGTCCGGAAAAGGAAACGAAGCCCCCATGGGTGGTGTAGCTGGAGATCTTTTAATTTTAATTGAAGAAAAAGAGAACGAACTGCTTAAGCGTGATGGCAACAACGTTATCTTTGATCTGTACGTGAATTTTGTTGATGCAGCGCTGGGAACCTCACTTGAAGTACCCACCATTGATGGTAAAGTTAAAATAAAACTTGAACCCGGAACCCAAAGTGGCAAGATATTGAGACTTAGAGGAAAAGGCATCAAAGATCTAAACGGCTACGGCAAAGGTGATCAACTAATTTATGTGAATGTCTGGACACCGAAAAATCTCACCTCTGTAGAACGGAAAGTACTGGAAAACCTGCGAAGTTCTCCTAACTTCAAACCTAACCCTGGCAAGTACGAGAAGAGCTTTTTTGAACGAATGAAAGAATTCTTCTAAATTTTCCCGGAATTCTATTATTGAACAAGCATATGTAAGATTTCCGCATTATTTTTCATTATTTGTTGCAACTCTTACACTCCCTTCCCGTATTGAATAAACATGTGGAGGTTAATACACTTGGGGCTGGTGTGCCTTATGGAACTTAGTTCCTATGGCCAAATAAAAAAACATTACACAGTTGAAAATAGCAATTCCTTTGATAAAATAGACCTCACTATATCTGGTGGATCCGGCACCTGCTACATCCGCCCCACTCCAAATATCAACCCGGTCAACATATACGGTAAATCAGAATCCAATGTCATAGGCCCTTCGTGCGAATCTGTTCTGGAAAATCGAACACAACGGGTAAATGTCAACTTCACCGAGGGTAAGATTAATGAGTCTTCCACAAAAAGTGTGTCATTTAATATGTTCAGCAATGACAATGGAAGCAAAGAAGATCAATGGCATGTTTATTTGTCAAAAAAGAAGCCTATCCGGTTGAACCTAAATTATGGCATGGGAAATGCCTATGTTGATTTATCAGGACTGTCTGTTGAGAAACTGAATATCACCACGGGTAGTGCAAATGTCAGTGTAGGTTACATTTCGGGGCAATATAACCAGCAGGAAATGGACACTTTCTGTATAAGAGTAGACCTTGGAGAACTTGAGGCCAGACAAATTGCTTTATCCAATGCAAAAACCATTATCGCAGATGTAGGTTTCGGATCTCTTTATCTAGATTTTACCAACAAAAGTTTTGTTAAAAGTAATGTAAATGCTACGGTTGGCGCCGGAAATTTAATTGTAAACGCCAACGAATCCATGAATCCAATGATCATCTACATTCAGGATAGTCCCCTATGCCGTGTTAAAATCCCTCAGAGTTTTACCGAAATTCGCAAGAACGTCTTTGTTAACAGCCAATATCGCCACGATGCCGAAAACCTGATTACCTTTAACATTGACGTAACCATGGGAAATATCATTTTTAAATCTTTTTAACACCCTCCATCTTTTCTAGTCTGCCAAAACTCTATCTTTACCAAAAAAGGAAGACTGTTGCATCTGCTAGAAGCGCAAAATATTTATAAAAGTTATGCTGATCACCAGGCATTAACCAATATCAGCCTCCAGGTACCCAAACAATCTATTTTTGGATTACTGGGGCCTAACGGTGCTGGCAAAACTACACTTATCCGGATTATTACTTCCATCCTACAGGCGGATTCCGGCACCATACTTTTAAATGGTCAAAAATTGGAACGCAAGCACATACAAAGTATAGGATATCTTCCGGAAGAAAGGGGTTTATATAGAAAAATGAGAGTAGGTGAGCAACTACTATATCTGGCCAGGTTGAAAGGTCTGGATCGCTCCCTGGCTATCGATCGGATAAAGAACTGGTTACAGAAACTACAGATGCTGGATTGGAGTCACAAGAATATTGAAGATTTATCAAAAGGAATGCAACAAAAAATCCAGTTTATAGCCACCGTACTACATGAGCCTCAACTGTTGATACTTGATGAGCCGTTTTCCGGTTTTGATCCCATAAATGTGAATATTATAAAAGATGAGATATTGAACTTGAGAGATCGAGGTGCCACGGTTATTTTTTCCACCCATAGAATGGAATCGGTAGAAAAGTTATGCGATTACATTGCATTAATTGATAAAAGCAAAAAGATCCTTGATGGCAAAAAGAAAGATATAAAGCAGCAATATCGTACGAATCGATTTGAAATCGATCATGTCGGGCCCCTAAAAAACCTGGGGGATGCTTATAGTATCGTTGAAACCCAAACACTGGACGACAATTGGTTTCGCTCTATAATACAGATTCCCGAAGATCATAATCCAAACCACCTGCTGCAGGAACTGATCACCCAAGCAGAGGTCCACAAATTTGCTGAGATCATTCCCAGTATGAACGAAATATTTATATCCAAAGTAAGCGAACAAATATGAAAAAGATCTTTCTGGTGGTAAGGAGGGAATATATAACCAGAGTACGCAAGCGTTCCTTTATTGTAATGACGCTGTTTACTCCGATTTTATTTGCGGGTTTAATCGGTGGCCTGCTTTGGGTTGCCATGGCCGATAAAGGGGGAGAAAAAGTGATTGCCGTTATCGATGATAGTGGTCTTTTTAAAGACAAATTTCAAAATACTGATGGTATTCATTTTACATATTTAGAGGAGAACATTGAGACTGCCAAGTCAAAATTTAGTCATCATGGTTCTGATGGTTTGTTATATATACCCAAACTGGACCTGCAAAACCCTGAAGGAATACAGTTTTTTAGCGAAAGCAATCCACATTTTGGGGTAGTAAACAAAATAGAAAATACCCTGGAGGCAGAAATAGAACGTATTAAAATGATGCAACTAGGAGTGGACCAGCAATTGCTGCAACGTATAGAAACAGATATCACTTTAAACACGCTAAGTCTTTCCAGTACCGGCGAAAAAGCCAGCAACGCTGAAGCCACATTTGGCACTGCTTACGTTAGTTCGCTTTTGATCTATTTCTTTTTGTTTCTTTATGGCGTTCAGGTAATGAAAGGGGTAATAGAAGAAAAACACAACCGGATTGTAGAAGTAATAATTTCCTCAATAAAGCCCTTTCAGTTAATGATGGGAAAGATTTTGGGTATTGCCGCCGTTGGGCTAACGCAATTTTTACTTTGGGTTATCCTATCATTTGCTGTAACCAATGCAGGAATATTTTTATTTGATCTGGACAAAGACCCTGCAACATTGGTTGGTGAAACCGCCGGAATTGGGGCTGGCACAGGGGAGGTCCCTCAAGCTGGTTCTGCTATTTTTGATTTGATGGAAACTATTCCAGTCAGCTACGTATTTATCACATTTATTATCTTCTTTCTAGGCGGCTACTTTCTTTATGCTTCATTATTCGCGTTAGTGGGATCTGCAGTTGACAGCGATGCGGACTCCCAGCAGTTCATGTTTCCTATTACCATACCCTTAATCATCTCCATTGTAGCTTTAGGATTCGTGCTTGACGATCCGGATGGGCAAATCGCTTTTTGGATGTCTATGATACCGCTGACCAGCCCGGTGATTATGCTTGGTAGAATTCCATTTGGAGTACCGTTCTGGCAACTGGCTTTAAGTATTTCTCTGCTTATTGGTGGATTTATCTTTACTACCTGGGTGGCCGGAAGAATCTACCGTGTTGGTATATTGACCCATGGATCAAAGGTCAACTACCGAACCCTAACCAAGTGGTTCTTTCAGAATTACTGATTAATTTGCATGCTAACCATCTCCAGGAACAACTAGGAAGCCCAAATTGAATCTATGAAGGACACCCTGAAGGAAGTAGGGAATTTTACGGTGATAAAAAATCGCAGCAAGCTCAACTATGCAATCCTTGCTCTGGCGGTATTGATTGGGGTGGGATCTATTTACTACTCAAACTTCATCGCAAATCAACTCAAAGCACGTGAACGGGATCAAATCGAGCTTTTTGCCAAAACTTTAGAGACCATTGCCAACGATAATAGCGAATATAATGAAAACGTCATGTTATTGTTTGAGGAGATCGTAGTAGCAAACGAAACAATCCCGGTGATTGTAACATATAAAGATGGTGAGCCAAAGGTCCACAAGAATGTCAAAATCCCTCAAGGTTTAACCATCGAGGAGATCAATAACTTTCTCAAAGTGGAAATCGAAGATATGCGGTCTCAATATGACCCAATTGTAATTGCCAATAAAAATAATGCTGGAGAGGTCTTCAATTATGAATACATCTTTTATAAGGACAGCTTTTTATTGACACAGCTGCAATATTATCCCTATGTACAATTGTCGGTAATTGCTGTATTTTTCATACTGTCATATCTTGCATTTAGTTATTCACGCGCCGCGGAACAAAACAGGGTATGGGTTGGGTTAGCCAAAGAAACCGCACATCAGCTGGGCACCCCGCTTTCTTCTCTTATGGCTTGGGTAGAATATATGAAATCAGATCCGGAATTAGAGAATCGAGACATTACCAAGGAGCTGGACAAGGATATCAAAAAACTGGAATTGATTACCAACCGGTTTTCCAGTATAGGTTCTGTACCTGTGCTGCAACGGGAGAATATTACTGAAGTGATCCGTAGCAGTATCAATTACTTACAAACCCGTATTTCTACCAAAGTAAAAATCAACCTTCATCAGGATGGTGAGGAAGTTATTGCTGAGATTAATAAGCCACTTTTTGATTGGGTAGTCGAAAACATTTGTAAAAATGCCGTAGACGCCATGAGCGGTGTGGGAGTTATTGATATTTATGTGCAACAATCAGGGGAAGGAAACGTCATCATTGATATCTCTGATACAGGAAAAGGGATCCCAAAAAATTTACTTGCCCAAATATTTCAACCCGGATTCACTACAAAAAAAAGAGGGTGGGGCCTTGGCCTGACATTGGTAAAACGGATCATTGAAAACTACCACCAGGGCAAAATTTTTATAAAATCATCTGAGGTTAATACAGGCACCACCTTCCGAATACTATTAAACGGATAAATATCTAGTCTCAAAACTTTACATTCAGCAATTATTGATTAATTTTGCAGTCTGAAATTTTTAAGCATCCCATTAAAATTTAGTAACACAAAAATATATGGCGAATCTCGGTAAAGTAACCCAGGTAATTGGACCTGTGGTTGATGTTAGTTTTGACCAAAAAGACGCAAAACTGCCTAATATTTTAAATGCGTTGATTGTCACCATGGAAAATGGCAACAAGGTAGTACTTGAGTGCCAGCAGCACCTGGGAGAGAATCGCGTACGAACGATTTCCATGGATAGTACCGAAGGGTTTGTTAGAGGAATGGAAGTAGTAGATACTGGAGCGCCAATTAAAATGCCGGTTGGAGAAGGTGTAAAAGGAAGGCTTTTTAATGTAGTAGGTGAAACCATAGATGGCATTCCTGAACCGGAAAGCGACCGAGGGATGCCCATACATCGTTCAGCACCAAAGTTTGAAGAGCTTTCTACTTCTACAGAAGTGCTTTTTACAGGTATTAAGGTAATCGACCTTTTAGAGCCATATGTTAAAGGCGGGAAAATCGGCCTCTTTGGGGGAGCTGGAGTGGGAAAAACAGTTATAATCATGGAGTTGATCAATAATATTGCCAAATCATATTCTGGTTTGTCCGTATTTGCCGGCGTAGGGGAAAGAACACGCGAGGGTAATGATTTACTTCGTGAAATGATCGAATCGGGTGTTATAAAATATGGCGAAGAGTTCCTGGAGTCTATGGAAAATGGAGATTGGGACCTCTCAAAAGTCGACCCTAAAGAATTGGCCAAGTCGCAGGCTACCCTGGTATTTGGTCAGATGAACGAGCCTCCCGGAGCCCGGGCAAGAGTTGCTTTATCCGGTTTGACAATTGCTGAATATTTCAGGGATGGTGATGGTGAAGGCAAGGGCCGTGATATACTTTTCTTTATGGACAATATTTTCCGCTTTACTCAAGCTGGCTCTGAAGTCTCAGCCCTGTTAGGAAGAATGCCTTCTGCTGTAGGTTATCAGCCGACTCTTGCCACTGAAATGGGTGCCATGCAGGAAAGAATCACTTCCACAAAACGGGGTTCTATTACCTCGGTGCAGGCTGTTTATGTTCCGGCGGATGACCTTACGGACCCAGCTCCTGCCACCACCTTTACACACCTTGACGCCACCACCGTATTGTCCCGTAAGATTTCCGAGTTGGGTATCTACCCAGCGGTGGATCCTTTGGATTCTACCAGCCGGATCCTTACTGCAGAAGCTGTGGGTGACGAACATTATGATACCGCTCAGAGGGTTAAAGAACTATTGCAACGGTATAATGAACTTCAGGATATTATTGCTATACTGGGAATGGACGAATTATCCGAAGAAGACAAATTGGTGGTCCACAGGGCAAGAAGAGTACAAAGGTTCCTATCGCAGCCCTTCCACGTTGCCGAACAATTTACTGGATTGGACGGTGTGTTGGTTGATATTAAGGATACCATAAAGGGATTTAACGAAATTATGGATGGCAAGCACGACCATTTACCTGAAGCTGCCTTCCACCTGGTAGGTACTATTGAAGATGCCAATGTAAAAGGTGAGAAACTGCTGGCTGAAGTGCGCGACTGATGGGCCTGTTACTTGAAATAATTACGCCTGACGGGCAAGTTTATCATGGTGAGGTAGAATCTGCTACCTTCCCGGGAACCCTGGGTGCTTTTCAAGTACTTCAAAACCATGCACCGATCATCAGCTCGCTGGAAAAAGGCTTACTGGCCTATGTTAATGATGATGGCACCCATAAATATGAGATCGACGGCGGCGTGGTTGAAGTATTGAATAATAAGATCACTGTTCTGGCCGAATCCATACATTAGATAATATTACTCTTCCAATATCATCGTCCTTTTCCCTGGGAAAGGCTGTTTTTGTTTATAACTTGTGGTAATAAATGCCCTCATGTGTCGTTTAAGGCTTTGAATATGCGATTACCTCATAAAATTGCTTATGTATTCCTGGCTGTAGTTTTTTTATTTATTGCCGGACATACTGCTGAAGCCCAAAAATTGCCCAAGGCAAAAAAGCCAAAAAAGCCAAAAAAGGAAAGCGCCTTAACCATGGACTCTCTAAGCGCTACCATGGCGCCTACCATTGATCTGGACAATGAGGAGGAGGAAGAGAAAAAAGCCAAGAAGAAAAAGCGCAAAAAGAAAGTCTTTTATGGTTTAAAAACAAAAAAAGGCCGATTAACCAGGCATTCAGGAGGTAAGCAACTCTATGAAGAATTTTATTACTTGAGGGAGTACATAGAGCCCAACCCGTATGTAAGGGAAAAGTACTATTACGACACTGAAGACCGTAAAATAAAATTCAGCAGGGCTATTAAAAATCAGGAAGTCCTGATACTCCATGGACCTTATAAGAGATACCTGGATGGCCAGTTGATTACAGAAGGGATTTTTTACATCGGTACCAAACATGGCCGTTGGATGGAATATTTTAGCAACGACGTTCTGAAAGATAAGGAGAAATATTTTCGGGGTTGGCCCAAAGAATCCGAAATAACCTACTACGATCCTGAGGGTACTAAAATCAAAGAAGTTACTCCGATTCGACATGGTAAACTGGAAGGGACCTACTACTATTTTCATGACAATGGAGTAGTCGGAGTGACTGGAGTTTTTGAGAATGACTCTAGAATCGGTGTATGGAAAGAGTATTACAAATACCGGCGAAACCGGCGAAACCGTAAGAAAGAAATACAATACACAGAGAGTGGATTTGACCAGGACTTCAGGCCTTATATAATTAAAGAATGGAGCCAGGAAGGCAAATTGTTGTATGATCGTGAGGTACGTAAACGAAAATTGAATCAGAGCTGACCAAAGTATCCCGGGAAATGCCTGATAACCCGACTTCCATCCAGATAGACCATAATCACATCAAACCTGATTTGGCCTTCCCAGTAACAATTACTCATATATCTTTGAGCTGTATCCTTAATTTTTTGTTGCTGATACCACCGCACTTTATCTTCTGGTGACCCATGCCGGAGACTGGTGCGTGTTTTGACTTCTACAAATAGCAGTAATCCCTCTTTTATGGCAATTATGTCTATCTCACCCCGTCCACTCCTGAAATTCTTTTCCATAAGCTGGCAACCATGACTCTCCAAAAATTCAATTGCCAATTCCTCTCCTATTTTACCGATTTTTCTTCTGTTATCCATGATCTTTAATATAGGCTCTTCCAATTTCTATTTTTGTTATTAACTTCGAATCACACCGATCTGGTAAAGAAATGTTGCAGAATATTAACCCGACAGAAACCCTTAGCTGGCCTCAGCTAAGAGATCATCAAAAAGAGATACAGCCCATACACCTAAAAGAGCTTTTTGCAAAGAATAATGCTCGTGAAACAGAGTTCTCCAGGTCTTTTGAGGACATACTATTGGATTATTCAAAAAACCGAATTACCGCTAAAACCATGGATCTGCTCTTTTCCTGGGCCAGAGAAGCCAAACTGAAGGATGCCATTCAGAGTATGTTTGTTGGGGACACTATAAATGTCACCGAAAATAGGTCTGTGTTACATGTGGCCCTAAGAAACAGGAGCAATTTTCCTATTGAAGTTGACGGCCAGGATGTGATGCCGGCGATAAACGAAGCCCTTCAAAAAATCGAAATTTTCTCCAATCAGGTCAACCGTGGTGAATGGAAAGGATATACCGGACTTCCCATAACCGATATTGTGAATATTGGTATTGGTGGCTCTGACTTGGGGCCTTTGATGGTAACAGAAGCCCTGAAGCCCTATGCGAAAGATCAATTAAGAGTTCATTTTGTATCGAACGTTGATGGAACTCATATTGCCGAAACGCTAAAGCCCCTGTCTCCTGAAACTACCCTGTTCCTGATAGCTTCAAAAACATTCACTACTCAGGAAACCATGACTAATGCGGAAAGTGCAAAAGTGTGGTTCCTGGATTCAGCCAACCAATTGAACCAGGTCCGAAAGCACTTTGTAGCCATCAGCACCAACACTGAAGCGGTTCAGGCTTTTGGAATTGACCCCACCAACATGTTCAGATTTTGGGACTGGGTTGGGGGCCGCTATTCACTATGGTCCTCTATAGGTCTATCCATTGCTTGCTACCTTGGCTATGATAATTTCCTGGAATTATTAAAGGGTGCGCATGCTATGGATATGCACTTCAGGGATAAGGAATTTGAGGATAATATCCCGGTTATTCTAGCGCTAATAAGCTGTTGGTACATAAATTTTTGGGGAGTCAACTCCGAAGCTATACTACCATACGATCAATATCTCCATCGATTCGCAGCTTATTTCCAGCAGGGCAATATGGAAAGCAATGGCAAATGTGTGGACCGAAATGAAAAAAACGTAACCTATAGTACCGGACCAGTTATTTGGGGAGAACCTGGGACCAACGGCCAACATGCCTTCTATCAATTGATACATCAAGGTACTACCTTGATTCCCTGTGATTTCATTGCCCCGGCCATTAGCCATAATCCTATTGGTGACCACCACGTAAAGTTGTTATCGAACTTCTTCGCTCAGACCGAGGCCCTAATGAATGGTAAAACATATAAGGAAGCCCCTTTCGCTGCGTTTAAAGTTTTTGAAGGTAATAAGCCCACTAATTCCATCCTATTTAAGAAATTAACCCCCAGGACACTTGGAAGCTTGATTGCCATGTATGAACATAAAATATTCGTTCAAGGTATCCTTTGGAATGTTTATAGCTTTGACCAATGGGGGGTTGAACTAGGAAAACAGCTAGCTAAAAAGATACTGCCTGAACTGATCGACAGCTCGGTGGTTACCACACATGATGCTTCTACCAATTTGTTAATTAATACTTACAAGAAACTTCGATCATCCTGACCAATGATAGCGCCCTACCCTTTCAAATTCCAACCCATCCTCAAAGAAAAAATCTGGGGAGGTCACAAGATCCGGACTGAACTAAACAAAGACATCTCTCCTTTAGAAAACTGTGGGGAGACATGGGAAATTTCCGGAGTCACTGGAAATATCAGTGTAGTCAGCGAGGGGCCCCTGACTGGAACGAAATTACCGGATCTTATCGAAACTTATAAGGGTCAATTGGTTGGTAACCGTGTATACCAAAAAGAAAAGAACGATTTCCCATTATTGGTAAAGTTCATAGATGCCCACCAGGATTTGTCAATTCAGGTCCATCCAAATGACGAACTGGCCAAAGAGCGTCATCAATCACTTGGGAAAACGGAGATGTGGTATATCTTTCAAGCCGATCCAGGCTCTCAATTGATTGCTGGTTTCAACCAACCGCTTGATCGTAAAAAATACCTTGACCACTTTGAACAAGGCAGATTGATGGAAGTACTTAATCAGGAGTTGGTGGTTTCGGACGATGTGTTTTTCGTCCCTGCCGGCAGGGTTCACACCATAGGTAAAGGTATACTATTGGCCGAGATCCAGCAAACCTCCGATGTCACCTATCGAATCTATGATTTTGACCGGGTAGACAAACAAGGAAATTCCAGGGAACTGCATACAACAGAAGCCCTTGATGCCTTGGATTTTCACCACTACCCAGAATACAAAACACCATATGATCATGCCCCCAATCAAACTGTTGCATTGGTAAATTGTCAATACTTTAATGTTAATAGACTCTTCTATGAAAAGGAGACATCCAGATCATACCACCATCTGGATTCGTTTGTGATCTACGTTTGTGTAGACGGTAAATTGCGGATACACTGGGATGGTCAGCACATCACCATGGTAAAAGGGGAAGCTGTTTTGGTACCGGCTATTTTAAAAGACTTGCGACTGGTGCCCGATCCCTCTTTCAAGATTTTGGAGTCATATATCCCATAGATTTTGAGCAATAAGAAAAACAAAGAAGTTGTTTTTCAGGATCTTGGCATGATTGATTACCAAGAGGCCTGGAATTATCAGGAGCAACTATTTCGGCAGGTAATAGACCTAAAGGTAGCCAACCGGAAACGGGCACATCCACACCCTACTCCCAATTACTTGCTGTTTTGTCAACATCCACACGTATACACATTGGGTAAAAGCGGTGATATTAATAATCTATTGTTAAACAGTGAACAGTTAACCCGCAACCAGGCCACTTTTCATCGAATAAATCGTGGAGGTGATATAACCTATCATGGACCGGGGCAAATTGTAGGTTACCCTATTTTGGATCTGGACAATTTCTTTACAGACATTCATCAATATTTGAGAACCATTGAGGAAGGAGTAATACAAACACTTGCTGACTATAAGTTAGAAGCTGGGCGTATCAACGGACTTACAGGAGTTTGGCTGGACTACCAACAAAAAACAGGTCTCCTGCCACGGAAGATCTGTGCACTAGGAGTAAAAACCAGTCGCTGGGTTACCATGCATGGTTTCGCGTTTAATGTTAACACTGATCTTAGTTACTTTGACCATATTGTTCCTTGTGGGATAGAAGATAAGGCGGTAACTTCGCTCGCCCGGGAGCTTAGTGCATCTGTGGATCTGGATGAGGTTTCTGAACGGCTACGAAAGCATCTTGCACATCTTTTCCATATGAAGTTAAACCCAAGAAAATTTGTCAAACAATGATGCATTTGGACGGTAGAAATTTAATATACATTTATTGATGACTGATAGAGAATTAACCAATATTCTGTTTGTTGATATTGAGACAGTGGCGAACAGCCCCAATTATCAACAAATGGACGAGCGGCTTAAACAACACTGGGACCGAAAAGCTGGATTTTTAAAAAACCCCGAGGAATTATCAACAGATGAACTATACTTTGACCGCGCAGGCATTTTTGCAGAGTTTGGCCAGGTCCTTACTATTGCGGTAGGATACATGACCAAATCATCTGAAGGAAACTGGGGACTTAGAGTAAAAGCTTTTGCAGATAAGGATGAAGTGAAAGTCTTAAGTGACTTTAAGCAACTTTTGGAAACAAAATTTGATGGAGGGGATTTAAAACTATGTGCGCATAATGGCAGAGAGTTTGACTTTCCCTACATATGCAGAAGAATGCTCATCCAGGAAATTCCCATTCCTGAAGCTTTAGATTTCGGCAATAAGAAACCATGGGAAATCCCAATTATCGATACCATGAACCTTTGGAAGTTTGGTGACCGAAAAAACTTTACATCACTTGACCTGCTTGCGACCTTGTTTAATATTGAAACCAGTAAAGAGGACATCGACGGTAGTGATGTGACCAGGGTGTATCATCAGGAAGATGGTTTGGATCGAATAGCTGAATACTGTAAAAGAGATATTGTGGTAACTGCCCAATTGTTTCTCAAATTAATCTCATTACCTCCCATTAGTAAAGAACACATTACCATTCTTTAGAATTAGGTGTATGGCTCATAAATCAAAACGTAATAAGGCTTTTCTTTCTAAGAAAAAGTACCTGGAACTGATTCTGGGATTTCTTGACTCTCGCCCATTAGCTGCCTTTTCCGCCAAGACCATTACCAGAAAATTGGGCTTCAGGGACAAACCATCAAAATTAATAGTAAAAGACTTGCTCATTCAGCTAAGCAATCAGGGAAAGGTAAGGCAATTGCGAAATGGCAGTTTCTCATCTGGAAGGGAGCTTGAATTTTTGACGGGGGTGGTTGACTTCGTCAACCTAAGATTCTGCTACATAATCATCCCTGAAATGGAAGATGATGTCTGGGTAAGAGTGGACGATATGAATGGAGCCATGGATGGTGACATGGTCAAGGTAGCACTGCAAAGGGCCCATCGCCATGGAAAACGTCCTGAGGGTAGAATTCAGGAAATTTTGAAAAGAGCACGGAATGAGTTCGTGGGGAAAGTTGAAATGTCCGACCGCTATGCATTTGTGATCCCCGATCACAGGAAAATGTATCTTGATATCTTCATTCCACCAGGAAAAATGCAAAAGGCCCAAAACCGTGACAAAGTAGTAGTACGGATTACCGACTGGCCTGCTGCCAGAAACCAGAAACCTACGGGAGAAGTAGTGAGGGTATTGGGACAAGCTGGTGAAAATGAAGCTGAAATACATTCCATTATGGCGGAATTTGGGCTGCCCTTTGAGTTCTCCGAACGGATTTTGTCCGCATCCAATCAAATCCATGATCGTATTTCCAAGCAAGAGCTGTCCAGGCGAAAAGATTTCAGGTCGATCACAACTCTTACCATCGACCCCGAAGATGCCAAGGATTTTGATGATGCACTTTCGTTAAAGTTCCTTGAAAATGGAAATTTTGAGGTTGGCATACATATCGCTGACGTTACCCACTATATAAAACCAAATACGCCACTAGACGAAGAAGCCTTAGAACGAGCGACCTCCGTTTACCTGGTAGACCGGACTATTCCCATGTTACCTGAACGCCTCTCAAATGAATTGTGCTCATTGAGACCCGCTGAAGATAAGTTAACTTTTTCAGCGGTTTTTGAGATTGATGGAAATGCCAGGGTTAAAAAACAGTGGTTTGGCCGCACCATCATTCATTCTGACCGGCGATTTTCCTACGAAGAGGCCCAAAAGCGTATTGAAACAGTGGAGGGTGATTTCGCTCGGGAACTGACCATTCTCAACGAGGTGGCCTTGAAATTAAGAATTAATCGTTTTAAGCGGGGTGCTATAAATTTTGAAACCACCGAGGTTAAATTCCAATTGGATGACCAGGGCAAACCTCTGGCGGTTATACCAAAAGTTCGCAAGGATGCCCATAAAATGATTGAGGAGTTTATGCTGTTGGCCAATAGAAAGGTAGCGGATTTCATATTCCACCGGAAAAAAGGGAAGGCAAAAGATACCTTTGTTTATAGAATACACGATTATCCGGATCCGGAAAAACTTAATGCATTCTCTGTTTTCGCTAAAAAATTTGGACATGACCTTAGAATCGAAGAACAAGCCATTGCTAAATCTCTAAATAACTTGATTGAAGATATTGAGGGAAAACCTGAACAGGATGTGCTTCAACAACTAGCCATCCGAACCATGGCCAAAGCCAAATATACTACAGAAGCCAAGGGGCACTTTGGACTGGCATTCGAACACTATGCCCACTTTACTTCCCCAATCCGCCGTTATCCTGATGTTATGGTTCATCGATTGCTGGCCCACTATTTGGACAACGGACAAAGTCTCCCCAAAGATGAATTTGAAGAAAAATGTATTCACTCTTCCGAAAGAGAAAAACGTGCAGCAGATGCCGAAAGAGCTTCCATCAAATTCAAACAGGTGGAATTTATGCAAGGTATGGAAGACCAGGAATTTGAAGGTATTGTTTCGGGAGTGACGGAATGGGGGATTTATGTGGAGTTGGTGAAAACCAAATGTGAAGGAATGGTGAGATTATCCGACATGACGGACGACTATTATGAGTTTGACGAGGAAAATTACCGGGTAGTGGGAAAGCGCAGTAAAAATGTAATAACCCTTGGAGACCTGGTAACTGTAACCGTTAAGAAAACAGATATTGACCGGCGGACCATAGATCTTCAGATGGTATGACAGATAACATTCGAAGACTTTTGGACCTTATCAATGAGGATATCAGGAGTATGGATCTTGCCATGGAGCCGCCGGAATTATACCAACCTATCCGGTATATTCTGGATTTGGGTGGAAAAAGACTGAGGCCCTTACTGGCGCTGCTTTCTTATAACTTGTTTCAACCAGATCCGGAGCGAATTGTTCACATTGCCACAGGAATTGAGGTGTTTCACAATTTTACGTTGATGCACGATGATATTATGGATGAAGCTCCCTTGCGCCGTGGTGAACCAACAGTACACAAAAAGTGGAGTGAAGGCATCGGAATTCTTAGTGGTGATGTGATGTTGGTTAAGGCATATGAACGCCTGGAACAGGTGGACGATAACAAAGTAGTTCAAGTATTGCAGACGTTTAATGCTTGTGCTTCAGAAGTCTGTGAAGGGCAACAAGTAGATATGAATTTTGAGCAAATAGAACAAGTTAGTGAAGAGGCTTACCTAGAGATGATCAGACAGAAAACCGCTGTGCTGTTAGGATTTAGCATGGAACTAGGAGCTATTTTGGCGGATGCCCCTGAAAACCACCAGAGCCTGCTTAAAAAATTCGGAGTGAACATTGGACTGGGGTTTCAGTTAAAGGATGATCTGTTGGATGTATATGGCGACCAGTCCAAATTTGGCAAACAAGTAGGTGGGGATATTATTTCCAATAAAAAAACTTACCTGCTTACCAAGGCGCTTGAACTGGCAGTTGGTGAGCATGGACAGGAACTGAAGCAATGGTTAGCGAAAAGTGACTTTACCAAGGAAGAAAAAGTAAAAGCGGTAACTGACATTTATGACCAACTAGAGGTAAAACAACAAACTGAAAACAAGATCAATCAGTACTTTCGGTCCGCCTACCAGGCTTTGGACCAACTTCAACAAGACCAGGGCCAACTTGCAGAACTTCGATCCTATACAGACTTTTTAACCCATCGAGACAGATGAACCTGACTGCTACTACCTGGATCCTGATCATCACTATAGCCACCAGCTTTTACGCATGGAATCGACAGGATATTTACCAAAAGTGGATTATGAATCCCTATCAGGTCAAGCACCATAAACAATATTGGAGGTTTATTACCTCTGGTTTTGTACATATCAATTATACCCACCTGTTTTTCAATATGTTTGCTCTTTTCTTTTTCGGGCAGCATGTAGCCTATTATTTCGGGATTATGGGAAACCAAATACTGGTTATTTTGTATCTGTTAGGTATTGTGATCTCTGATATACCTACCTACATCAAATACAAAGACGTCCCGAATTACAATTCACTGGGGGCTTCGGGCGGGGTGGCAGCGGTATTGTTTAGCAGCATTATGTTCGAGCCTTTGAATCCAATTCGTATTATGTTTATACCTATTGATATTCCTGGTTTTGTGTTGGGTACACTATACCTAATCTATTCTTTCTATCAGGGTAAACGCATGTCGGACAACATCAATCATGATGCTCATCTTTATGGGGCTATTTTTGGACTGGTATTTACCGTATTACTTCGTCCTGGGGTAATAGTTTCATTTGTACAACAAATTAAAGACTGGAGTTTTTAAAATTTTTGTATTCTATTGGAATATGCTAAATTTGTCTCAGTCAAATAATCGACAAATAAATATAGATCATGGAATTTATAGGTAGTGGAGCAACTACATTTATATGGATAGTTATGGTGCTTTTAGCAGCAGTCATCGGTATAAGCACCACCGATATTTTAAAGCTTAATAAGAAAGAGGAAGATCGCTAAACTACGCTTCCACCGGATCTACTGAAACGAATGACCGGTTGCTACGTCCCTTTTTAAAAACCACTGTGCCCTCTATCAATGCGAATAGAGTATGATCACGTCCCATTCCCACATTTTTACCAGGATGATGCACAGTTCCTCTTTGTCTAACAATGATATTGCCGGCAATGGCTCTTTGACCACCGTAAATTTTTACTCCCAGACGTTTACTGTGGGATTCTCTTCCGTTTCGCGAACTACCAGCTCCTTTCTTGTGTGCCATGCCTACTTACTTGTAATTTTTTCAATTTTAACTTTAGTGAAGTCCTGTCGGTGGCCATTCATTTTTTTATAGCCTTTCCTCCTTTTTTTCTTGAATACCAGGACTTTGTCACCTTTAACGTGCTCCAGTATTTTTCCGGAAACCTTAGCGCCCTTCACTTTTGGCGCACCTATTTTGACCTTCCCCTCGTTATCAACTAACAGGACCTGATCAAAAGTCACGGAAGCGCCAGACTCACCCTCCATTTTAGGAACATAGATGTCCTGGTCTTGTGTTACTTTAAACTGCTTTCCGGCTATGTCAACTATTGCATACATACTTGAAATACTACAATTTGAAAATGGACTGCAAATATAAGTCATTTATCATTATTAACAAACCATCAACCATGTATACAAAGTGAGTTGAAAATATTTCAATTTTTTTTGACGGCTCACATTATCAAGTTATAGTTGTATTAATCCTTGCAATGTTTTAATCCACAAAAAGTTATCATGCAAAAGTAAATTCTCAAATCGATTTGGTCAATCATCAGGGTTAAAATCGTCTTTGATTTTTCCTTTGGTTTTTGCAATATTGTAAGAGATAGCGTTAGTTATTTTTGGTCCTTTCAACTGACGCAATCAATCAAATCTTTATGTAGGAATTTGTGGATTATATAAAGTCCGCCCTGCTATTTTTTGATCTTTTTTGATTAAATTGTTTAAACATTAAACCTATCCACGAATGAGTGATATTGCCGGGCGGGATGAGCCACTATTACGGGAAAATAAAAATCGATTCGTTCTATTTCCTATACAGCATGACGATATATGGCAGTATTATAAAAAAGCGGAAGCCAGCTTTTGGACTGCAGAGGAAATCGATCTCAGCCAGGACCTTACTGACTGGGAGAAATTGAATGATGGAGAACGTCACTTTATTACTCATGTATTGGCCTTTTTTGCTGCCAGCGATGGTATTGTAAATGAGAATTTGGCTGAGCACTTTGTATCCGAAGTGCAGTATACTGAAGCAAAATTTTTCTATGGTTTTCAAATTGCCATTGAAAATATTCACTCAGAAACCTATTCGCTGCTAATCGACACCTATGTAAACGATGGAAAGGAGAAAGACCGGTTGTTCAATGCCATTGATACCATGGATTGTGTGAAGAAAAAAGCTAATTGGGCATTGAGATGGATCGATGAAGGGAATTTTGCAGAGCGTCTGATTGCTTTTGCTGCAGTTGAAGGAATTTTCTTTTCAGGTAGTTTCTGTTCCATTTTCTGGTTGAAGAAAAGAGGATTGATGCCAGGATTGAGTTTTTCCAATGAATTAATCTCCAGGGATGAAGGATTGCACTGCGATTTCGCCTGTCATCTCTATACCAGACATGTAATGAATAAGCTTCCCAATGAAACGGTCATTGATCTTATCAAAGATGCCGTGACTATTGAAAAAGAGTTTGTTACTGATTCCCTGCCGGTCAACCTAATTGGTATGAATGCAGATCTAATGTGCCAGTACATTGAATTTGTGGCAGATCGATTATTAAATGAACTAATCGGACAAAAAATATATTCTTCCACTAACCCCTTTGACTTTATGGAAATGATATCCCTTCAGGGAAAAACCAATTTCTTTGAAAAGCGTGTGGCGGAGTACCAGAAAGCAGGAGTGATGAATTCTGCCAACCGGATAGGCAGGGAAGAAAATGTAGCTCCTAAATTTTCATTGGACGAGGATTTTTAATATACTTCAGTCTCCAGTGACTTAAACCAAAACTAAAACCTTATAAATTAACTCAAACTAATGCTTGTTGTAAAAAGAGACGGACGTCGGGAATCTGTGAAATTTGATAAAATTACAGCCCGAATTGAAAAACTCTGCTATGGACTTGACAGAAATTATGTAGAGCCTGTAGACATTGCTAAAAAGGTTATTTCTGGAATTTATGATGGCGTTACCACCGTCGAACTTGATAATCTGGCCGCCGAAACCGCCGCTTCTCTAACCACCAAACACCCGGACTTTGCCAAACTTGCCGCAAGAATCGCAATCTCGAGCCTGCATAAAGTCACCAGTAAGTCTTTTTCAAACACTATGAAAAGGCTTTACAGCTACGTAGACACCAAGACCGGAAAGAATGCACCACTGGTATCAAAAGAAACTTATGGCGTTACCAAAAAGAATGCAGCACTGCTGGATTCCAGTATAATTTATGATCGGGATTTTAGTTACGATTATTTCGGTTTTAAGACTTTGGAGCGCTCGTACTTAATGAAAATTGAGGGAAATATAGTTGAGCGCCCACAACATATGTTAATGAGGGTGGCTGTGGGTATTCATGGTGAGGATATTCCTGCGGCCATTGAAACCTATAATCTGCTTTCTGAGAAATGGTTTACTCATGCGACTCCTACCCTGTTTAACGCAGGTACGCCAAAACCTCAATTGTCATCCTGTTTTCTACTAACCATGAAAGACGACAGTATAGACGGAATCTACGACACTTTAAAACAATGTGCTAAAATATCTCAATCTGCTGGAGGTATTGGATTAAGTGCTCACGACATCCGGGCAAAAGGCTCATATATCAAAGGTACCGGGGGAACATCCAATGGTATTGTTCCGATGCTTAGAAATTTTGATATGACCGCCCGCTATGTAGACCAGGGTGGAGGTAAAAGAAAAGGTAGTTTTGCTATTTATTTGGAACCCTGGCATGCAGACATATTCGCATTCCTGGATTTAAAGAAGAACCATGGGAAAGAAGAACTACGGGCCCGGGACCTTTTCTATGCACTATGGGTGCCTGACCTATTCATGAAAAGGGTTGAACAAAATGAAAACTGGTCTTTGTTTTGCCCCAATGAAACACCCGGCCTTTCAGATTGCTATGGCGAAGAATTTGAAAGATTGTATGAAAAATATGAAAAGGAAGGACGTTATCGCAAACAGATAAAAGCTCAAGATCTGTGGTTTGAAATATTGGAATCTCAGATCGAAACCGGTACACCATACATCCTTTATAAGGATGCTGCCAACAAAAAGTCCAATCAAAAGAACCTGGGCACTATAAAATCAAGTAATCTTTGCACTGAGATCATAGAGTACACTTCTCCAGATGAAGTGGCTGTTTGTAATCTGGCCTCCATTGCCTTGCCTAAGTTTGTAACCGAAGAGGGCACTTTCGATCATCAAACGCTATATGACATAAGCTATGTAGTTACCAAGAACCTTAATAAGGTGATTGACATCAACTACTATCCTGTGGAGGAAGCAAAACGATCTAATTTTCGTCACCGCCCCATCGGAATAGGCGTTCAGGGGTTGGCCGATACCTTCATCAAGTTACACCTTCCTTTTGACTCAGAGGAGGCCAAAGGATTGAATATAGACATCTTTGAAACCATCTATTTCGCTTCCATGACCGCTTCAAAAGATTTGGCCAAATTGGATGGTGCTTACCAGACTTTTAAGGGATCCCCTGTATCTAAAGGCATATTCCAGTTCGATATGTGGGGTATTACTCCACAATCCGGCCGCTGGGATTGGAACAGCCTTAAAAAGGAAGTAAAAAAACACGGAGCAAGAAATTCACTACTGCTTGCTCCCATGCCCACGGCTTCCACATCTCAAATTCTTGGCAATAATGAATGTTTCGAACCTTACACATCAAATATATATACCAGACGAACACTCAGTGGAGAGTTTATTGTAGTAAATAAGTATTTGATGAGAGACCTCATTGAACTGGGTTTATGGAATGACGGTATGAAAAATCGCTTGATTGAGGCCAATGGATCAGTACAGAATATTCCTGAGATCCCTCAAAATGTGAAAGATCTTTATAAAACAGTATGGGAAATCGCTCAAAAATCGATCATTGATATGGCTGCTGACCGGGGCGCTTATATTTGTCAAAGTCAAAGTATGAACATCCACATACAGGATCCCAACTTTGGAAAGATGACTTCAATGCATTTCTATGCCTGGAAACAGGGACTTAAAACAGGAATGTACTATCTGAGATCCAAGGCAGCCACCGATGCAATCAAGTTTACTGTTGATAAAGAGGCATTGAAACAGTCTGAGGTTCAGGACAACTCCCAAACAGAACAATTGTCAATGGCACAAAAGCAGTCAGATATACAATGTTCACTGGATGATCCGGATGAATGCATTGCATGCGGCAGCTAGTGCCTATTTGAACGGTCTAACTTGGAGATGATTTACTAGAATAAAGTTATCTTTGCACCAGACATGGTTGAAGTAAGCAAAAGAAATTGAAATTTGGGCAGCCGAAACTTCTGAAAGATGGATTTCTCAATATTGCAGTTGAGCCTGGATTAGATTTGGTGGGCGAGATAGAAAAACTGCGGAAAGAAAAGAATGCCATAATACTTGCCCATTATTACCAGGAAGATATTATCCAAGATGTTGCTGATTTTGTAGGTGACAGCCTTGGCTTGTCCCAACAAGCCGAAAAAACGGACAAGGATATGATCGTTTTTGCGGGGGTTAATTTCATGGCCAATACTGCCAAAATTCTCAATCCCGAAAAAAAAGTAGTGCTCCCTGACTTAAACGCCGGCTGTTCACTAGAAGAATCCTGCCAGCCTGAAGATTTCAAAAAATTCATTGACCAGTACCCGGACCATGTAGTAGTGACCTATATCAACTGTTCTGCGGAAGTGAAAGCATTAAGTGATATAATTTGTACCTCCTCAAATGCTGTTAAAATCATTCAATCTATCCCAAAGGATAAATCAATAATTTTTGCGCCGGATAAAAATCTTGGAAAATACTTAATAGAACAAACTGGCAGGGATATGCTGCTTTGGGACGGTGTTTGCGTTGTTCATGAAGCTTTCTCAATTGAAAAGCTGTTACAATTATACCAGGAGCATCCAAATGCTAAAATAATTGCTCACCCTGAATCCAAACAGCACATTCTCAAAGTAGCTCAGTTTATAGGGTCAACAACGGCCTTGTTAAAATATGTAAAGGAGGACAGTTCCGATGAATTTATAGTAGCTACAGAAGCTGGAATACTGCATCAAATGCATATTGATGTTCCGGAGAAAACATTGATCCCTGCTCCGGTGGAGGGAGACGATACCTGTGCTTGCAGTGAATGCGCTTTCATGAAATTAAATACCCTTGAAAAATTGTACTTATGTATAAAATATGAGGAACCTGAAATTATTTTATCTAAAGACCTAATTGAAAAAGCATACCTCCCTATTAAAAGAATGTTGACAATTTCGGAAAAATCATGATTAACACTGATTTTCTGATAATCGGGTCAGGAATCAGTGGATTGAGTTATGCTTTGAAAGTCGCCAGCCACTTTCCCGATGCTTCTGTAACCATCCTCACCAAAGGAGACCAGTTAGAATCCAATACTAAATATGCACAGGGAGGCATCGCTGTGGTATTGGACAACCAATTAGACTCGTTTGAAAGCCATATCGAAGATACATTAATAGCCGGAGATGGGCTATGTGACGAAAATATTGTTCGTAAAGTGGTCACGGAAGGTCCTCAACGATTGAAAGAATTGATTTCCTGGGGCACTGTTTTTGATAAAGGGCCCACCGGTAACTATGATTTAGGAAGAGAAGGGGGACATTCTTATGATAGAATTATCCACCATAAGGATTCCACCGGCCTTCAAATTAACAGCTCTTTGCTGTCGGCGGTAAATTCCACTCCTAACATCAAAATTTTATCTCATTACTTTGCCATCGACCTTATTACTGAGCACCACTTTAATTCGGAAACCCACATTCAGGGTAAATCAAATTGTTATGGGATTTACGCACTCAATCTGGAAAACGGAGCTATTACAAAAATCTTTTCTCGTATTACCTTATTGGCTACCGGAGGTGGAGGTCAAGTTTACAAAAACACTACCAACCCCTTGGTAGCAACCGGAGATGGGATTGCCATGGCCTATCGGGCAGGTGCTGAAATTAAAAATATGGAATTTATCCAGTTCCATCCAACCTTACTTTATAATCCTAGAAGTTCAACCCCATTCTTAATCTCGGAAGCAGTCAGGGGTTTCGGTGCTATTTTGAAAACCACAGATGGGAAACCCTTCTTACACAAATATGATCCAAGGAAGGAATTGGCCTCCAGGGATATTGTGGCCAGAGCGATCGACAGGGAAATGAAAATGGGTGGAGAAAAATTCACTTATCTGGACTGTAGACATTTAGATCAGAAAGAGTTTAAAACAAGGTTTCCAAATATCTCGCAGACTTGTCTGGATATGGGATTGGATCTATCAAAAGATATGATCCCGGTGGTTCCTGCTTCTCATTATTTATGCGGAGGAGTAACGGTAAATGAATTTGGAAAAACCTCTATTAGCAATCTCTACGCATCCGGCGAATGCACTTATACCGGACTTCATGGAGCAAACCGGCTGGCATCAAATTCACTGCTTGAAGCTCTTGTCTATTCTCACCGGTGCTATTTGGATTCTGTGAAACATTTTGAAAAATCAGAACTTGGTAAAGATATTCCTGATTGGCGGTTTTATGGCACTACAGAACCTAAGGAAAAGGTTTTAATTACCCATAATAGAGCAGAAGTACAAAATTTAATGAGTGATTATGTGGGAATAGTGAGGTCAAACGAACGCTTGACCAGGGCCATGAATCGCTTGGATATTCTGTACAAGGAAACCAAAATGCTTTATGATAATTCAGTTCTTTCTTTACAATTATGTGAGTTAAGAAATATAATAAATGTTGCCTACCTTATTGTAACTCAATCATTGGCCAGGAAGGAGAATAAAGGAGGATTTTACAGCATTGATTTGGAATGAGCGGGCCATTCAGAAAAGACTGCTGGAGGAACTCTGCTTTTGGTTGAAATATTTGAGGTCACAAATTGTGACCTCAAAGTACACATATCCAGTGTATGATAATAGCTTTTAATTAGCTTTAAACAGTGTTTTTAAAATTCTGGTGAGTTATAGGTGAGTTAACCAGCCAAATATCGTACATTAGAAAAAAATGCGTACAAGTTCATCCATGAAATCAAAAACAAACTAATCAAGCAGGAGCGGGGTAACGGTAACGTCCCCAATGCAATACCATTCTTTGGATGGCTTTTGTACGCAGCTCCTGTATTAAAACAAACTACCTATTATGCGTACAAGAGACACCGAAGATATTACTAAGGAGGCTCTCAACTCTAAATCCTTACAGATATGATTTTAAAGCATTTGGGGCCTCATGTATCAAAGGCAAAAAAAAGGGTTTCAACCTTACCGAAACAGGAGGTTACCGACATCAGAACGCCGAGTTAATAAATCTCCGGTACCATTCACCGTGGTAGTTGTATAACTTCACCAATATAAATTTTTCACCATCGGTTATGGGCAGGATGTCAATGAATGAACAGTACGTTTCTGCAAGTTTGGCCTGGTCGTATTCCAGACTTTCCCACGGATTTTTAACAACATGTTCCATAATACATAGTTAACAGTTTTCTATTTAGGCCCGATATAAGGCACACCTAGCTCAATTTTTCCCACAAAACAAGCAAATGATTTTAGCAGAAATACAGCTTTCGAAGAGGCGTCCCCGCTTCTCAATCTGGTTGGTCGCTCGGAGGATCTTTTGCTTTGCGCCAGAAGAACAACCCCACTCCTGCTATAACGACTCCCACGATGGTCCCTGTGGTCTGATTGGGTCCAAAACCCGGATTAATGCCTAGGCCGATTACATCGGCTAGTAGCGAGGTGGCCAAAAGTCCGATTCCTATTATGAGTATGATCATAGCTTTTTTTTTGTCTATTTTCATGTCGTCCTCCTTTCATTTTGTTATTATATACTGCCAATAATATACAATATATTAACCTAGCTATCAAATACATATAGCATCTGGAAATTTGCTTACATCCTTACTTGAAAATATAAAACTATCGATACAGCGCTCATTAAGATGAGTATGATAGCGTAAATGAACGAGGCACTGGCATCTTTGTATTTTTTCCCAAAAAATAATCTATAGTAGTACCAGTATAATCTAGAATACCACTTAGTCCCCTGTATATCATAAACCGATGCTATTGCGATTAAACCAAGAATTAGTAAAATAATGCCTAACGGAAGTAGTATAAACCCATTCATACATATCACACTATTGTAAAAGCTAAATTAACAACTTTCCCCAATAATCCACCACACCCACCGCACTGATGATCATACAAATGTTGGTAGAAATGTTGTAAACCACCTAAAATTCGAATTTGCCAGCCTGCCGTTAGATCAGACTAGATAAAGTGGGGTTTTCAGATTGAGCCTGAACGGCCGCTTTTGGCCCAGGCCGTGTGAAAACACCACAGCAGCTTAAAAAAAGGCGATTGTTGATGCCAAGATCAAATGTAGACTATCCGGTATTTGTGAGGCTTCCAAACTGATAACTCCCTTCCAGCGGAGACTAACTTCAGCCGAAACCCGGTCGAGCTTAGAGCGGACTATAGGAGGCCGTTTTTGAGTTTTCACACAGCCTGGGCCGAAAGCAGCCGTTCACTATTAAGCAAAATGCTGACTTTTAGTCTGATCTAGAATCCATACTCGCTTACTTAGTTAAATTTTCATATTTTGTAGTACCATGTCCCAATCCCGTCAACTAGCTGCTATTATGTTTACCGACATTGTAGGATATACAAAGTTGATGGGTGAGGACGAACAGGCAGCTTTTGAACTGCTGAAGAAAAATCGAGCTGTACAACGACCCATCATTGAGAAGTTTAGCGGTAGATGGATCAAAGAGATCGGAGATGGGGTTTTGGCCAGTTTTGCTACAGTATCTGAGGCGGTTTATTGTGCAAAGGCAATTCAGGAAGCCTGTCTGAAGGAGAATGATCTCAAGCTGAGAATCGGCATTCATTTGGGTGAAGTAGTATTTGAAGGAAATGATGTATTTGGAGATGGTGTAAATATTGCTTCACGGCTAGAACCCCTGGCCCCCATAGGTGGAATACTAGTTTCTGAATCTGTACATGGCAATCTTGGAAACAAAAAAGGAATAGTATCAACCTTTATTCGAGAAGAACAGCTCAAAAATGTTAAGGAGCCAATAAAGATTTACTCCGTACAGGTGGAAGGAGTTGAGCCAATGGTCATAGCTGAGCAATCCGCTGCCCCTCAGCAGGCACCACCAAAGGTCAGGAATCCTAGAAAGATGGCCTTTACAGTTGCAGGAGTTTCAATGCTCAGCTTTATTTCTGGACTTACCTCAGCCTGTAACACTTTTGCGATTTGCTGTGCTACGTCGCTTTGAACCTCAAATATATTAGTAAGTTGCCTATCATAAGATTCCGACCAGATGTGTGTATCCGTATTTCCTTCAATTAGCTGCACGGTTATCCTTAATTGATCGCCATCTTTTCGTACACTTCCTTCCAATGCAATAGCCACACCTAGCTCCTCGGTTATCTCACTCACAGATTTTGTGGTTCCTTTGTAGTGCATGGCTGTGGTTCTGGAAATAACCTTTAAATCTTCAATTTTGACCAGGTGATTTAAAATCTCTTCCATTATCCCATCGCTGAAGTATTCCTGGTCCTTGTTAACACTCATGTCCGCAAAGGGTAGGACTACTATGGATTTATCTAAAGATGCTAACCGACCTTTAATTGGCGCAGTTCCTATGGTAAAGTTGGAATACAAAAAATAAGACAGTAGAAGGATTAATAAAGAGTCTCCACCTACTACGAGCACTAGAGCCTATAATTTATATCTGCAAGCAAAAGCACAAGTGCAAGCTGGGAGTCATCAAGCTGGAATCGACCTTTTTGAGAAAGCAGTAACCATTGATCCCGAATTTGCGTCGGCATATGCAGAATTAGGTTTTTGGAAATGGATGCAGAATGATTCTGTATATTGAC
>CAZAWQ010000043.1:0-5269 GCA_964488585.1 uncultured Roseivirgaceae bacterium | reverse complement strand
ATAAATTGTAAGTGGGACCTCCTTGATTTCTATTACCTCAGAAATGGCGCTTTCGTTTGTCTTAGGGCTAATACAATTAGTCAGTATTAATAAGACCGAAAGTAAAAAAGGAGTATAAACATGTTTCATATTTAATAAGTTTAACTACCTTTTCAATGATCGGTTTTTGTACCCTCCGGTTCTTCTTAAGGGTCTTAAACGCCTCTGCTCATCTTCTCCAATCAGCACAGTATACCCGACAATATCTATGAACATAATAGCAGCTAGTTGTCGGGATTGAGACATGGTATTTCAAATTACAAAAAATTCCGTCAAGTCTATCGAATAGAAAGTGATGACCGGCAGCTTTCGGCCAAAAGCGGCCATTCAAATAACAATGATTGTAAAATGTGTACTAATGCATTTTTACATAATGTTGTAGCACGTTTTGTTCATTCAAATTTCAAATTGGATAATCAAAACAGAATAGCTTTATTGGAGATCATTGAGGACCGGCATAACAAGGGTTCTATCATTATCACTTCTCAATTACCGGTAAAAAGCTGGTATGAGATCATTGGTGAGAAGACCATTGCAGATGCGATACTGGACCGATTGATACATCAATCCCATCGCATAGAATTAGGTGGCGAATCTATGAGACGTAAAAGAAAATTGATAAACCAGAAAATAGTATAATTTGATATTCACCGACAACAAGAAAAGGTTCCTTTTTTAGTGACACTAGCGGGTGGTCACTTTGTCCGTCTCTGCCCTAATTGTCGGGGGCATTATGAATATCATAGTATTATTTGACAATATTTTGGAGATTATTGAATACACTATCAATAGCTTTGCATATACTTTAATTAACTGTTAAAAATAAAATCTAACCAAATGGAGTGGAAAGGAGTGTACCCGGCCCTAACAACAAAATTTACAACTAATGATGAATTAGATTTTGAGGCCTTCAAAAAGAATGTTGATTTCCAATTAAAAGCTGGAGTAGACGGATTGATCATAGGTGGTAGCTTGGGTGAGGCAAGCACTTTAAGTAATGAGGAAAAAGATGAGTTAACTCGTTATTCAGTGAAGGAATTTAGTGTTCCGATAGTTATGAACATTGCTGAACAATCTACCAGGGAGGCTATTGCAGCAGCAGGTAAAGCTCAGGACTATGGCGCTGTAGGTTTAATGCTTTTACCACCAATGAGATATAATGCAGACAGCAGGGAGACTGTGGAATTCTTTACAACTGTGGCGAGGAATACAGATTTACCTATCATGATCTATAACAACCCTATAGATTATAAAATTATGGTTACCTTGGATATGTTCGAAGAATTAGTTCGTTATGACAACATTGAGGCAGTCAAAGAATCTACCAGAGATACTACCAATGTTACCAGAATGATCAATCGGTTTGGTGACAGATTCAAGATTTTATGTGGTGTGGATACGCTGGCCGTTGAAAGCTTACTCATGGGTGCAGACGGATGGGTGGCTGGTCTTGTAGATGCTTTTCCTCAGGAAACTGTTGCTATCTATAGATTAATAAAAGCCGGAAGACACCAGGAAGCGGTCAAGATATTCCGTTGGTTTTTGCCGTTATTGGAATTGGATATACATCCGAAACTTGTCCAAAATATTAAATTGGCAGAAGTTGCAACAGGCATTGGTACTGAGAACGTAAGGGCACCTAGGCTCAAATTAGCGGGTGAGGAACGGCAAAGGGTACAGGATATAATTGACAAAGCATTGGCTGTTCGACCAACCCTGCCGGATTATTTAAATTTATAAATGCATTATCAATGATTGATGGGAAAACATCATAAGGTTTGACAGATTAGAAAAAGGTATTAATACTTATTAAATTATGACTATAAATAGGGCGTTGAGAGATGATAGTTCTGACGGTTCAATCCCGGATATTGCGCTTGACAATCCATCGGTTAGCGCTAATGAGCACTATTAATACCGCAGCAAACTGAAATAGCACTGTGCCCACATTGTACTCCATAAAAGGCCGAAGCCATGCACCCGGATCTTCTGCCTTTGCTTCCAGGAGAAACCACACGATAAGGACCATGGCCTCTATGGGTACCAGTACCCCGATGACCAAATTCCACCATTTCGGGATACGTAGGTCGGAGTGTTTGTGATTCAGTTCCTCTCTTCTGAAACGATCAACACCATTTTTGATAACAGCGATAGCAAAGAATAAGCCGGCTAAAATCAGGGCCACACCCCACACCCAATCCTGATTTCGCAATACCCGTAACGAAATGGCCGAAGGAAGTCCTAAGACAAAGATTCCAATACCTACCCAACCAATGGCCTTGGCCCGCTTGACCCCCGCATCAACCAGTGTACGTGTTATCACTTCCACCTGGGCCATCATGCTGGTGAATGACGCAAACGAAAGTGACAGGAAGAATAGCACCATAAAGAAGGGAGCAAATGGGATAGAGGCGAACAACTGCGGCATCCAGATAAAAGTTAATCCCTCGTTCGACTGGTTGAAAATTGTTTCCTGTATGAGGTCAGTGCTAAGTTCTTGGCCGCCTTCGACCGCTTCAGCCAATTCAGGATAGGCGGCCAGTGATTCTGGCTCGGCCGCGAGATTTGAGACCAAAACAGGAACCACCGAGAAAACAGTGCAGAACACCATGATTCCAGCTAAAAGCGACACTATGTTGTTTGCTATTGGAAGCACAAAGGCATTGAGTGCTGTGTCATCGTTTTGCCGCAAGTAGACCGCATAGCAGAGTACCAGACCCCAACCGGCGCCCGTATCCCAGGCATTCTGAGTTAATGCCTCCACCCACAGACGCGCGTTGGCTAGGTTGGCCCAGTCTACAGTGAACATGAATGAGAGGCCATCAGAAGCACCAGGTAGGGTGACAGCTCTTATGGTTAACAGAATTATCAGACAGAGTAAGATTGGCATCAGGACTTTAGCTACCTTCTCGATGGCTACCACGCCTCGTCCGACCACCATCATGGTTAAAAAGATGACTACCGCATGAGTAATGATTGGCCAAACCGAAGAGGTGTAGGCCTCCCAAAACTGTCCTGGAGTCGACTCCGGAATTGCTCCGGTTAAGGCGGCAAAGGTGTAGCATATGGTCCAGCCGGCAACCACGGAATAATAAAAGGTAATGGCCGCGGTTACGAAGGCGGCGAAAGCTCCCATCCAGGCCCAGCGTGGTCCCATCATCTGTATAAAGGCTTTGGTCGGTCCACTTCGGGTTTTTCTGCCCATGCCAAACTCGACCAGGATGAGCGGAATCGACCACATAAAAAGAAACACCACCCAGGCAATCAGAAACTCACCGCCACCGTTCTGGGCTACGATGCGTGGAAAACGCCAAATGTTACCGGTACCAATTGCCATGCCCAGCATAGCCAACATCATCCCTATCCGAGATGAAAATCGCTCGCGTGGTGCTGGCCTAAAAGTGTGGTTACTGTGTGTCATGAGATGTCTAAGACCCGACCGTCCCTAACCTAAATCCTCGGCTGGAGGTCACCGCCGAATGCAGGTAAATGGATAAATTAAGCTGGATGAGATTGATGCCAGGGACCGATAGAAGTAAGCTGTTAATTCGCATTAAACACAATATAGGGGTGTGGTACTAATATCTCAAATAAAAATATAAAAATCATCAACTCATAATTGCTTATATTACAGATACAAATTATAGTGGCTTAAAACGAAAAAGATGTCCATATCCAGCATTTTCAATGATGTAATGGGCCCGGTAATGAGGGGACCTTCCAGTTCCCATAGTGCAGCAGCGTGCAGAATTGGGTTGCTATTGCATGACCTGATGAAAGATGAAATAACCGATGTGGTGATTGATTATGACCCTAATGGCTCTTTGGTTACCACTCATGAAAGCCAGGGTACCGATATGGGACTCTATGGTGGTCTGCTAGGCTGGCAGGCTGATGATACACGCATGATGAATTACCGGGACCATATCGAGAGCTCTGGCATCAATATAAAAGTGAATTATCTGAGTTATGGGGCAAAACATCCCAACAACTATAGAATAAGCATTAGTAATCCGTCCATTACTCATACCATGTCTGCGATCAGTACTGGCGGCGGCATGATGGAAATCCAGGAAATTGATGGGTCGCAGGTGAGTATCAATGGCGATTATCACGAGTTGCTGATATATGGAAATAATCTGGATATTATTGAAAATTTGCTCCCCGAGGTCACCTTTGATTTCAAGATCAAGCATGACAGCTTCATTGAGTTAAAATCTGCTCTTCAGTATCCGCCGGAGATCATTGCCAAAATCGAGGCTGTTGTAGGGGTAACCAGCGTTTGCTATCTGAAACCAGTGGTTCCCGTTCTTTCCAGTAAAGACCTGAAAGTTCCTTTTTTAAACTGTAGGGACATGATGGCGGTGGGACAGGAGCAAAGTCTTGAACTCTGGGAACTGGCGCTGCTTTATGAAAGTGCCAGGGGAGGGATCTCTGAAGGGGAGGTATTTGAAAATATGAGATCGATAGTCAGGATCATGCAGGGAGGAATTGAAGAGGGATTGAAAGGTACTTATTATGAAGATCGAATTTTGCCGGTGCAATCGCTTGGCTTCAGGGATAAAATGGAAGGTAAGAACTTACTGGACAGTGGTGGCATGTTAAATACTATAGTTCTATTTACTACCGCCATGATGGAGGTTAAAAGTTCTATGGGCGTATTTGTGGCCGCACCTACTGCCGGTTCCTGTGGTACACTTCCGGGCGCTGTTCTGGGGGCCGCAAAAGAAATGGAAAGCACGGAAGATGAAATAGTTAAAGCGATGCTGGTTTCCGGAATGATGGGTGTGTTCATTTCAGAGCATGCTACTTTCTCCGCAGAAGTAGCAGGATGCCAGGCAGAAACTGGTGCGGGTGGTTCCATGGCAGCTGCAGGCCTGGTTTCATTGATAAATGGCACGTTGGAGCAGTGCGTAGCGGCTTCATCCTTAGCACTCCAAAATTCACTGGGAATAGTATGCGATCCCATTGGTAACAGGGTGGAAGCACCGTGTCTAGGAAAAAATGTAATGGCAGCCTCCAATGCATTGTCCTGTGCAAATATGGCACTTGCCAACTATGACCAGCTGATCCCCTTTGATGAGGTGGTGCAAACTATGAATGAAGTTGGTGAGATGATGGCACATGAACTGACTTGCACCGGCCTTGGAGGATTGGCGGCTACTCCTACGGCGAAGGCTTTAGAAGCCAAACTAAAAGAAAAAGCGAAGTATTGTTAAATCGCTCATGC
>CAZAWQ010000042.1:0-2710 GCA_964488585.1 uncultured Roseivirgaceae bacterium | reverse complement strand
CTATAAAAGCCTTCCCGTCAGCTACCTTCAAAACTTCACCGGGTGAAGGCATGTGGTCCGCGGCGGAAATACTTGACCACATTCTCATCACAGAAGGTCTGGTCAACGGCGTGCTTAAAGGAAAAACGAGGCCAACTGATATCCGGAATCCTGAAAAGAAAATAGAAATAATCCCGAAGACCATTCCAAAAAGCACCGAGCAGGTGACTCTCTTATGCCAACAAATAAATCATTGGATCTACAAGCGGGAATTGAAAAATTTGAAGAGCAACGGAAACTGCTGGAAGAAATTGTTAAAAAAGAAGACATGAGTCTGACATGCGACGACTTCAAACATTTCGGATTTGGATATCTTAACCGTGTGGAGTGGGTATATTTTAATATATTTCATGGCGAACGACACCGGGTTCAAATAGAAAATCTTGACAATGAATATAATAATCTACAGTAAATGGAAAACAACTTAAGACGAAGGAAATTCCTGAAGCAATCTGCTGCAATTTCACTTTTAACAGGGATCGGATCATTGGGAATTCAAACATCGCATGCAAAATCAATTATCCGGGGAGAAAGAAGAATTCTGGAGGAAGCCGGCCCAATGATCCCACCAGTTCCTGCAATTTTATTAACGGTAAATGGCGATGAAAATGTAAAAGATGAGATTTCGGTAGTATGGACCTTTGTAGTTAACGGGATTCCACCTCAAATAGGTATCAGTGTTCATCATGAACATGTTGCAAGTGGTTTCATTAAAAAACACAAGCATTTTGTGCTGAACATACCTACGACAAATATTATCAAATCATTTGATGTTGTAGATATGAACTCCAGCACAACAGGTGACAAATTTGAATTGGCTGGATTAACAAGGGAACGAGCGACAAAAGTAAATGCGCCAGTAATTTCTGAATCACCCATACATGTAGAGTGCATTGTAAGTCACACGTATGAAATAGCTCCAGTTCGAACGGTTTTCATCGCGGATGTAGTGGCGACAACGGTATCCGAAGGTGTTTGCGACTCAAATGGCAAGCTTATGGTTGACAAAGTGCCTTTTTTTGGAATGACCGCGGGTAGTGGTGAGTTCTATACCATGGGAAAACGCATCGGGCACATCGGGCAGAGTGTGGGACGGAATGATATTAAATACTGAAATAAAAAAAATCTAAGTTCCAATTTCGAAATCCGAAATCCAAGATGAAAACACAAATCTCGGCCGCTCAATATTCATTATTTTTCAACCATCAACCATCAACCGGCAACCAGCAACACCATCAAACTCATCGGCCCTTGAGCTCCGATTACTAAAGCTTGTTCGATATCTGCAGTTTTGGAAGGCCCTGAAATAAATGCTCCGAACCCTTCATTAAAACTACCAATTTGGATGTAGGCATCGTGCATGTTATCAACTAGTGATTCCCGCTGAATGACCAATACAAGGTCTTTCGTGATATAAGGCAATATCCGTTGCGGAAGGTTCACATCTGCGATCCACACGGCACCATTTTCGACCACACCAAATTGTCCATTAACAATGACCAAATCCAGGTTTTCGTACTGCACAGGTTCTTCATCTGTTTTTCGGTTATTTCCTGGTTTAAATTCATCAATCAATGAGCAGACTTCCACAGCATGTTGATACTTATCAGATAAAACCATCTCAATATCCTTACTTTCACATTCAATCACACCGCCACCAGATGCTTCCACCTGTTCTACAAACATTGGTACAGGATCGATCTCCTCCTTGAATTGCTGATAATCAGCTGACTCCAGCTCGACAAACGAGGGTTTGTTTATATTGATTGATTCTAAAATCTTTTCCCTGCTCATTTCTTCCTTATTTTAAGATACCAGTCATGAAAACTATATTTTGGAGAATCAGGTAGTTCTCTTCCATTTCCCCAGGCTGACATAGTGCTTGTTATACTCGCCGGTAATATCCTTAAGAAAGTTGTTCCCATTGCACCAACAAATCGAAATATTTTCGGACTTCCAAATAACTTTCCTGTAAGTCGTGCACTGATTTTTTTCTTCAAAGACCCTTTTTCAGGTGAAATAATCTGCCTCCAATGATACAACTGGTTGTGAATGTCAATCTTTACGGGGCATACATCCGTGCAGGACCCGCAAAGGGTTGATGCGAATGGAAGCGAATTGTATTTTTCCATATTTTTCCCGGGTCCTAAAATAGATCCTATGGGTCCGGGAATCACGGATTCATAGCTGTAGCCTCCGCTTCTCCTATACACAGGGCAGGTATTGAGGCAGGCTCCGCACCGGATACACAGTAGTGAATTTCTGAACTCAGGTCTTCCCAGCTGTTCGGAACGGCCATTATCTACAATGATAATATGCATCCGGGTCCCGGGCCTGGGTTTGAAAAAATGCGAAGAATATGCAGTGATGGACTGGCCGGTAGCGCTACGTGCCAAAAGCCTCAGGAAAATCCCAAGGTGTTCCATTTTAGGGATGATCTTTTCTATTCCCATGGAGGCAATATGCACATTTGCCAGGTGTGCACCCATATCGGCATTCCCTTCGTTGGTACAAACCACAAAACCACCTTTTTCAGCAATGGCAAAATTTACTCCGGTCATTGCCACATCGGCTTTCAAAAATTTATCACGAAGGTGCTTCCGTGCTTCCCCGGTCAGGTAGTCGGGATCACCGTCACCCGGTATTGTACCCAGTTTTTCAACAAACAACG
>CAZAWQ010000041.1:0-3269 GCA_964488585.1 uncultured Roseivirgaceae bacterium | reverse complement strand
CAAATGGATTTACAACTAAAAGATAAAATAGCAGTCATCACCGGCGGCAGTGTGGGAATTGGACTGGCTGTGGCAAAAGCTTTGGCTGAGGAAGGTGTTCATCTGGTACTATGCGCCCGGGACCAGCAACGGTTGGACCAGGTAGCTACTGAAATTTCTCAGCAGTACAATGTAGAGGTAAAGGGAATTAAAGCCGATGTCAGCAAAGCTGACGAGATTCAGGAATTAGTAGCTCAAATAGGTAGCAAGTATCAGGGGATCGATATCTTGATAAATAATGCTGGGGTGGGAAGTAATGAAAAAATCATGGAAGCTCCCGATGAAAAGTGGCAATACTATTGGGACCTGCATGTAATGGCTGCTGTGCGTTTGTCCAGATCATTAATTCCATTGATGAAGAATCAAGGAGGTGGAGTTATTTTAAATAATTCTTCAATCTGTGCCAAGCAACCGCTTTATTACGAACCCATTTACAATACCACTAAAGCAGCGCTGTCTATGTTTTCCAAATGTTTGGCTGAGGAAGCCATACCATTTAATATCAGGGTAAACACCATCAACCCCGGGCTAATTATTACTCCGGACTGGAGAAAAACCGCTGCTGAATTGGGGAAAAAAGAAGGGATTTCAGCCGACGAATATCTGGACCGGTTAGCCAAAGAATATACGCCAATCGGACGGTTTGCTACCCCGGAGGAACTGGCCAAGTTTTTTGTTTTTCTTTGCTCACCAATGGCCAGCTACTCAGTGGGCTCTACTTATTATGTAGATGGCGGATGGTTGAAGGTGGTTTGATCTCAGATCTCAGATCTCAGATCTCAGATTTCGGATCCGCAACTTACTTCGTTTTTACGAATCTTACTCCTTCACCAAAGCGGAATCGCGCGGTGACCCCTACGTTTGATGCCCTAAACTTAAAATTGTCAGTGGTGCGAAAAGCTGGTCTCCAGTCTATTCCTACAGTCAATGGAAAGTCAAATGAGTACTCTGCACCAAAATTTCCTGCAATGTCAAAATCGAAATCACCCTCTAGCCAGAATTCAGGCCCTACACCGGGATAAAACTTTAAACCTTTTGGGCCCCCTGAAATTGCGAACATCCAGTCAAAATAGGAGGCGATACCGAAGCGGTCAAAATATATTGCCGGGTGTAATCTGGGAGCCAGTCCTATCGGTATGGTGGCATCAAATGAGACAAACTCGCCAATACGTATTCCCGCTTCCCAATTGGATTGGGCTTGGGTATTGTAGGAAAACATTGATAATGACAGAATAAAAAATGAGATAAGGGTTATCTTTTTCATAAATGCAGATAAGGGTTAAAAAATGTGATTTGGGTGCAAATTTAACAGATATCTACTGAGTTACACAAGGCATCCTAAACCATATCCATTGAATTAAATATAGTTATTTTTTGACCAATCTTATTTGGGACGTAGCAAGATGGCCATAGGGTGATTTTTGTCGACATGTTCAATAACCAGCTTAAATATGGCAATAAAAGGTAAGAACAATATCATACCTGCTGCACCCCAAAGTAACCCACCCATCACTATCACTACAATGGCTGCCAGCGCATTGATTTTAAGATGATGACTAAGTACTAAAGGAAATATCACATTGGCCTCCAACACCTGTATGAAGACGAAAACAGCAATTACGCCAAGGGGATACCACAGTGAATCGTATAGCAGCCAGGAGATGGTTATGGGCAGTAACGCCCCAATTGTAATGCCAACATATGGGATGAAAGTTAGGATCGATGCAACAAAGCCAAACAATATGGCATTGGGAATGCCCAGCAGGAACAATCCTATGCTATTAAGTATTCCCACGATTAGGTACACCAGGGCCATTCCCTTGATGAAATTAAAATAGGTATGAATGCTGTCATTCAGCATTTTTTTGAGTTCAATAAATGACCATTGTTTGACTACTTTGTGCAAGAATTCTAGCAACAGACGCCGGTAATACAGGATAAGGATCACATAAAATGGAACCAGAAGCAGTAGTACTAAATTGATTCCTGCGGAATACAGACTTTTCGGCAGCCAGTTTAGAAGATATTCAGTGGCATTGGTGATCAGGGTATTGATCCATTCCTGTTGTTCTATGTCAGAGAACCCCAGGAAACTACCAGCAGTGTTAGTTAGTTGGTTTACCGCGGATTCCAGTTTCTGTTGCATATCAGGCCAACGACTCAGAAAGTGTGTAAACTGCTGCACCAATAATATGATCAGCCCGGAAAGTATTAAGAGTAAAACACTCATGCTGCTTAGAATCGCCAGGATTGTTGGCCATCGGCGTGCTTCCAGCCAATGAGTGACCGGGTATAGAATTAAACTGATCAGCAGTGCAAAACTTAAAGGAATAAACAGCTTTTGTCCAAAATAAAGCAAGGCCAGCAGAAAGAATAGTCCCGGTGTTAGCTTAAGGGTGTTTTGCCAGGCTGATGTTAACACAAGTTTACTGAAAGTTTATAGGTCTATACTATATAAGTTAAAAATCCTTGGATTACTAGGTATTCCTACCGGAGTTTTAAAGGACTCAACTTTGGGACGTGCTGAAATATTGAATGTTGTCATGATTTGAGATGACCGGGATATAATAAGTATGATCACACATGGCGGATCTTCCGGGGTGCACCTTTTTAATAACAGCCTGACCGAAAGCATGGTAAATCATGTGGACATCCCTCTTTTGACCATGCATTTTATAGAGGCAAATCCCACTTGAGGCAAATACCCTGCCTGATCGACCCGCCTACCGTAGCCGTACGGTAACCGTCGGCCATAGCCTTTTGGCGACGGCTCGGGGGCAGGCAGGCAAAACACAAACTCAAGCTCCAAACCTGTCTTTTGTCGACTCTTTAAGTATATTTTCGTAATTTGTTTCCATGTCGCAATCCCGCCAATTAGCTGCAATTATGTTTACCGATATGATAGGCTATACCGCCTTGATGCAGGAGAATGAACAACTGGCTAAGGAAAAAAGGGATAGACATAGAGCGGTTTTACAAAAGTCAGTTCGGGAGCATCAGGGGAAGATATTGCAATATTACGGTGATGGTACCTTAATAATATTTGGTTCTGCCATTGAAGCAGTTAATGCCGCAGTTGATATTCAGACTGAATTACAGATAAAGCCAAAGATTCCATTAAGAGTCGGTATACATACAGGAGATATAGTTTATAGTGATGACGGCATATTTGGTGATGGGGTAAACGTTGCTTCAAGAATTGAGGGATTGTCTGTTTCCGGTTCTGTTTT
>CAZAWQ010000040.1:0-1760 GCA_964488585.1 uncultured Roseivirgaceae bacterium | reverse complement strand
TAAAAGGTTTTCAGAAGGAATCGTTCCTACCTTGCGTAGGTTTTGAAGTGCACAAATGTTTCAATTAACAGATATTATCATGAAAACACATACTATAATTTTGGCATTTTTACTAACAGGAGTACTTTCTTTCTCCTCATATGCCCAAGTATGCATCAACCCCGGTATCGCTTTTGGATCAGAAATAGAAAGCATTGGGATTACTGTGGGAGCTGAATACTTTTTAAGTGACAAGGTGTCCATAGCTCCTGATTTCATATATTATTTCACAAAAAAAGAATCCCAGGTATTTTCTGGCAGTGAAATAGAAGTAAAGAGCAAACTTTGGGAATTGAACGGAAATGTTCATTACTATTTTGTCGATAATTCCAATATTGCTTTTTATGGTCTGGGTGGACTTAATTATTCTCATGTTGGGGTTAAGTATAAGCAAACTGAAGTAGGATCAGGTTTAGTAGAAGCGGAGTTTGAAGCTGACGATGGCGAGATTGGAGTAAATCTGGGGATTGGAGCCAATTTTACAATTCGACAAAACTTCACACCATTTACTGAGTTGAAATATGTAGGAGCCAGTACCGACCAGTTGGTAATAAGTGCAGGTTTAAAACTGGACCTTAAATAGAAGAATCTAACGATACTTTAAAAGTCAGGATACAATCAAAGGCATTACCAACTAAGGTAGTGCCTTTGTTTTATTTAGCTGACAATGAAGTGAGCTGAATGGCTTCTTTAATTTTCTCTAAGTCTTCTGGGCTTACTTTTTTCTTGGGGTCAAACTTTTTGGTGGCATAACGCCATTTTAAATTCTTAATTAATTCCATCGTCTATCTATATTGTTGTTATTAAATCGCTGTTCTTACATGCCATAGTGGAATTACTCATACATGCTGTCGCAATGCGTAATTCTTAATGATGAATTGTTCTTCAAATCCTAATTTCAAATACAAACCCTTTCCCATATCTGATGCCTGAAGTGTAGCATATTTGAATCCTCGCTTTGAGGACTGACTGAGCATATTTATCATCATTTGCTCCGCGAATCCTTTTCTTCTCATTTCAGGGATGATGCCCATAGAATGTATGCCCACAACAGCATCTCCACTATAATGGAAAATCCCAGTCCCAACAGGTTCGTTTTTGTGATAGGCAATTAAATAGTCTATGTCTTCATGGCCGGGCAACAGTAGTTTATGGCTAATCCTATAGTTAAATGCCTGCAGAAACAATTCCTCCCATAATATTGCGGATTCTTTGCTGGTGACTATTCCCAAACGTAGCGGTTCGATTTTCTCGTATGATTGAGTCAGTTTTAAAGACATACCGACCTGCTCAGACAATTTTTCGAAACCATTTGCCTCTAGTAGCCCATAAGACTGACTTTGATAAATATCCCAGTACGGAACGATCAGTTTGGTTGAAGTAGAAAGCAACTGATTTTTAGCTGCCTTCAAACTATTTTCATTGAGGTCATGGTGAAACCATAACCTATTGGGCCACTCTGAATAATTGATGGCACTAAAGTCGAAATCATCTCCTGCAGTATGGGCATGTTCTTGCTCACCTACTTTCCGCCACAAGGAAGTCAAGTTATCAATGTTTTTTTGTATGAGATTCATCGTTTTTTCATTTGTTGTTAATTAATAATATCCCTAGGATCATGGCCGAAACCCCCATAATTTTTTTATATTCAATTGGCTCCGTGGGTAGACCAAACCATCCGAAATGTCCTGCTATTACAGAAAAGATCAATTGACCAAACA
>CAZAWQ010000039.1:0-1763 GCA_964488585.1 uncultured Roseivirgaceae bacterium | reverse complement strand
CCTTTATGTGAACCGGGGGTTCGGATTCATCGGTTTTCCCGGGCGGGTGGGGATCTGGCCAGAAATCACCACTATTGAATTAAAAAGAGGGCAAGCATAGATTAGAATCTTGCCTGTATATATCCCAATAATTCCATCAACCAGGCTACTCCCACATGAATGATAACTCCACCCCATATTTTTCTGGTGTGCAGAGAGATGATACCCAGGAGGTAGGCTCCAAATACCGAACTAATGGCTTCAGCCAAAGGTTTTCCATAATGCAAAAACATATAAGCACCCACCATGGCCAATACCGCATATCCACCTAATATCCGGGAAAAGGCCAATACCAAAAATCCCCTGAAAATATACTCCACATAGATGAAATTGATGCCATATCCCAGCTCATAAATAAACACCGGGACCAGTTCTGATACCTGATGGTGCTGGGCAAAAGCATTTCCTCCGGACCCTCTATAAAAGGGATAAAAACGTTGCAGTCCGCTTTCAAAAGACCCGATGGAAATGAAAACTGCGACAATGGCCAATAATGTGAGATAAGGTTTGGGATCGAATTGAGAAAAGGTTAATCCATAATAACGAAGGCCTTTATCTTTTTCCCAAAAGAGGTAAAAAAGAGTGATTGGTAGCACCACGGTTAGCAATCCGCTTATTCGGTGAACAGGACGGGTCAAAAAATTGACATCCACTACGTCCATGCCTTCTAGTAAAAACCCATAACCCTGAAAAGAACGGAACAGCCCCACAACCCCAAACGCAACCAGTACTTTGAGCCAGAATTCCCTGGAGCGGAGCCACTGCCGGTTTTTACCGGTGATATACAACAATCCACAAATAGTTAAAAAGGGGAAAGCATGGAACAAAAACATCCATAATCCTTTCCACCAGGTGCCATCATAGGGGTCTATGTAATTATCTTCAAAATCCAGGTAAAAATTAATAGTGGTGGTAATCACTAAAAATACCAAAATGGAGAGGTACAGCTTCCAGTCGAAATACTGTTTCTGGTACTGCTTGATTAATAGGATGATTGCTTTCAAATTAAAAGATATGATGGTGCCTTGTAAGAAAAAATCTAATAAAGGGAATTTCTATCCCATTTGAAAACCATGACAAGAAAGGCCCGGGAAAGGGATGTAGAAGCACTAAAAGAATAATGGATTGAATTTATCGATTTCCATAGTATTAATGATCCTTTTTTATCCAATCGGAACCATCAACAAAAGCATTATAAATGTGGACCAGATTAATGAGTAGGAACCATTACAGAATAATCACTGGAAATCTATAACCAGGACAATCAAACCATTGGCTAATTTCCCTTTCAGGGCTTCCCGATTTCGGATCGGCTTCGTCACCAATACCCAATACAATATTCCCCCTTTTTAATTCGCCATTTAATGGATAAAAAATAACCTGGAAAAACTCCCTAAACAATGATAAAAATCAAGCCAAAGCGTAGCACTTGCAACAATGGCAACCAGATCTGGGTGGGTTACTTCTTGCAATACTATCAATTAAGATTGTCAAAAATAATTTATGTGTAACCGTCCTGATAATAAAATAGGACACAAAAACTCAAAATAATGAATGCTCTTAGAAATTTTACCACTGCTGTTTTAGCTAGTCTAATTCTGACTGCTGTTTATGCCAATGAGGGAACCGCCACTGATAAAAGGCTGGTTCGTTTGCTTCCTTGTGATAAGGAAGGTGTTTACAAGTTATTGTATGTCAATCATGGTCCTGAAAAAGTAAAGGTT
>CAZAWQ010000038.1:0-2146 GCA_964488585.1 uncultured Roseivirgaceae bacterium | reverse complement strand
AGTACAAATCGGGAGCAGTTTACCAGTTAACCTGACAATTCAGAATGAAGGTAAAAGTCCACTGGAGATAAAAGGCATATATTCCAGTTGCCGGTGTATTAATCTTATGCCCACAAAAAATCTTGTAATTGAACCCAATTCAAAAGGTCTATTGGAACTCATTTTCACCCCAACCGTTCTAGGAGAATCTACTTACGGCGCCTACATTCTAAGTAATGATTTGATCCAACCAAAATATCAAATCTACCTCACATCATCGGTAGTACCTCAGCAGGATAAATCCAGTTTAGTGAAAGAAGCGCCGGCTAAAATTACCTTTTAGCATGGAGCATGGAGCAGAGGGCATAGAGCAGATACGCAGGTTGCAAGCCTCCACGCTCCACGCGCTAAGCTCCATACGCCAATTCTTAATTTCTAATCCTAATTTATATATTTGCATCCTGCAAACAATTATTAACCATGATAGTAGGCATACCCAAAGAGGTTAAAAACAACGAAAATCGGGTCGCTCTAACCCCATCCGGCGTTAGAGAATTTATTAAAAATGGTCACCGTGTTTACGTCCAGTCAACCGCTGGAGAGGGTAGCGGTTTTCCAGATGATATGTACCTGGAAGCTGGCGCAGAGACCTTGTCAGACATTCAATCCGTTTATCACTCCGCTGATATGATAATGAAGGTGAAGGAACCTGTTGAAAGTGAGTACCCTTTGGTAAAACAAGATCAACTGGTTTTTACCTATTTCCATTTTGCCTCCTACCAACCTCTTACACAAGCTATGATTGACAGTGGTGCGGTATGCCTGGCCTATGAGACTGTTGAAAAAGAAGACCGGTCGCTGCCTCTTTTGGTACCTATGTCTGAAGTAGCCGGTCGTATGGCAATTCAGGAAGGGGCCAAATATTTAGAAAAGCCCCAGGGGGGACGGGGAATTTTGTTGGGGGGTGTTCCTGGTGTAAGACCTGCAAAAGTAATGATCCTTGGAGGTGGCGTAGTGGGTACGCAGGCTGCAAAAATGGCTGCCGGATTGGGTGCTGACGTTACCATCATGGACATTAGCCTTCCGCGGCTACGCTATCTTGCGGATATAATGCCTGCAAACGTGAATACCTACATGTCTTCAGAATATAATATAAAAGACCTGTTGAATTCCCACGATCTTATTGTGGGGGCAGTATTAATACCTGGCACCAAGGCGCCACATTTGATAACCAGGGACATGCTAAAACTGATGCGTCCAGGCACCGTGATAGTAGATGTGGCGGTAGATCAGGGTGGATGTATTGAAACCTGTAAACCTACCACCCATGAAGATCCTACTTACATCATTGATGGCATTTTGCACTACTGCGTGGCCAATATGCCCGGAGCTGTACCCTACACTTCTACCCTGGCATTGACTAATGCCACGCTGCCGTATGCCCTTCAGTTGGCTAACCAAGGCTGGGAACAGGCTTGTCGCAATAATGTTGAACTCAAAAGGGGACTTAACATTGTAAAAGGAGAGGTGGTTTATAAAGGAGTGGCGGAAGCATTTAACCTGCCTTTTGTATCATCAGACCTGGTGTAAAGTACTCTTATACTTAACACTACTATTCTCATTACTCTCCAAATGCCGGTATTTTCGGTTGAAACTGATAGCTGTTTGAACTGTAGTCCATACAGCAACAATAGTGCTTAATACCGTTGGTGATTACCAAATATCGGGCCTTGACTGCTTTGTTGTATATGGACAATTGATCAAATACTTTACCCGTTAAAGCTACTTGAGTGGATTTGCATTCTACTAAAAGGAATGGCCTGGCCTCTCGGTTGTAAACAATAATATCCGTACGCTTATCCATTTTATTGACCATCAGTCCACGTTCAACTTTAACCAGTGACTTTGGGTAGCCAAGATCATTGACCAGGTAGTTTAGAAAATGCTGTCGTACCCACTCTTCTGGTGTCAGTACTACGTATTTCTTTCGGAAACGATCAAAAATCCAATTTTGACCTCCCTCGGTTTTAGACTGTACAGGATAATTGGGCAAATTCAGCTTGTCCATGAGTTGACCAATTGCAGTTTTTCGCTAAGTTAGAATGATCCCTATACACTTACAAGCCGGGGCATGGGAACAATAGATCTGAGATCTGAGATCTGAGAT
>CAZAWQ010000037.1:0-16758 GCA_964488585.1 uncultured Roseivirgaceae bacterium | reverse complement strand
TGTTTTTTAACTTGAGCGTTTCTTATTGGATGTTCGATATTTATTTTTGTAATTTTCGTGCCGAGATTCGGAACATTGAGATTTAGAAATAAAATTATTATTCGCACTGTAATTGGGGTGGTCTCCCTGATGATACTTTATGGTATCTATTACGCCTGGAATGCCCTGCCTATTTACACCGCCTACAGTGCCAAGATTATGTGCTCATGTGTTTTCATAAGCGATCGCGATCAGTCTTCGGTATTAGCGGAGGATTTATCTTCATTCGGAATGGCTGATCTTAATGTAAACTATCTGGACTCTACCGTCACCTCCGATGTAATGGGCCTGGCCCCTCGAACCGCAGTTTTTAGAGAGGGTCTGGGATGCACATTGGCACTTGGTATTACCAGTGAAGAATTGAAATCTGAACAGGTTTATATTATTAAGCCGGATGCTCGTCAGGCTAATAATTATTGGCCTACCGGTGATAATTTCGCCGGCGGTGAATTTCCGGCAGAATTGGATGAAGATGCCCTGGATCGAGCACTGAACAAAGTTTTTGATGAAAATGATCCTGACCACCTTCAAGGAACCAGGGCTGTGATAATTGTTTATAAAGGGAAAATAATCGCCGAGCGTTATGCTCAAGGTTATAGCAAGGACACCCCCCTAACTGGCTGGTCAATGACAAAAAGTGTGATCAACGCCCTGGTAGGAATTCTGACACAAATGAACTTGTTGCATCTTGAAGATGATCATCTTTTCGAAGAGTGGTCTGATGACAGTGACCCCCGCAGTAAGATTACCCTGGATCAATTGCTTCGGCAGAGTAGTGGTTTAAAGTGGGATGAGATCTACTCCGGCTTGTCAGATGCTACTGAGATGCTCTTTAACTACCCAAGCCCACCGTTAATAGCCTTATCAAAGCCATTGGAGTTCCCCCCAGACAGTAGGTGGGAATATAGTAGTGGAACCACCAACATTATTTCTGAACTGATCAGGCGTAAAATTGGAGGAGACAATAAGCAATACTGGAATTTCCCCCACAATTTTCTTTTTAATAAACTGGGAATGCGCAGTGCCATAATCGAACCAGGCCCTGATGGTACTTTCGTGGGGTCTTCCTACATGTACGCTACGGCCAGGGATTGGGCACGATTTGGGTTGCTATATTTAAATGATGGGGTTTGGAACGGAGACAGGATCCTACCGCCAGGCTGGGTTGAATATACCCAGCAACCAACTCCAAAGGCACCTCGTCAAAAATACGCAGCCCACTTTTGGCGCACTAAGGGCGAAGACGGGAGTGGACCTGACATGCCAAAGGACGCCTATCATATGGCGGGGTACGAAGGTCAGAAAGTAGTGATAATCCCATCCTTTGACCTGGTTATTGTTCGTTTGGGATTTTCACAACCCGAATCAAACTGGGATTTCACTGGTTTCGTGGAAGATATTGTAAGGGCTTTCCCTTACCACTAGGAACGCCATTGCAATGGTATTTTCTTAATAAATACCATAAATCCAAATAATCCCAGGATCAAGGATATGGTAATTGTGGCAACCATTAGTGGCAAATGATCCCCTTGTCCGTTGGAAATTAATTCCATACTGAGTACAAGGCGATGAAAGCCAATGTTACAAACAAGAAAAGGCCGATGTATCGTTCAGTAGTCTCAAACCTTTTGGTCATCTTAAGATCAATGTATTTGAGCTTGAAGTCATGGTTTTGTCTCTCAAAGTTTAATACTTCCCACTCTCTGATCTCTTGAGAGCTTAATGATCTTAAATTGCTAATTTCTTTCAAGGCATCCCGACGGATTTCGATATGCTCCAGTTTGGTTACCATTTTATTTCTGGTGTTGATTCTCATGGCTAGAAGTGGTTTAATTGAAAAAAAGGCACCGATAAACAGCGCCTTTTTTAAACGGAAAATCATTGAATAGTGTAAGTCGTCCTAATTTTTATTTCCAAATATAAACCCCTTGCATTTGCATTCTGAGCCCCATCGTTTGCTGCAATTCCAAAACAATGTTAGCTAAGTCACTTAAAGTCAATAGTATACGGTGTTTCATGCAATATGTTAAAGTTCAATATTTTATTAAAAAAGTGCTATTTAAAGCGGCTATTTCTCTTTGATACTACTAATTGGAGAAAAGTAACCCCTGTAAGGTATTTTATTGATTTTGGATTTTTTGCCGGGTAGCACCTGCTGCTTTAAAGCCCCTCATCGCTCTTCTTCTTCTTCTTAAATATGTTGAATACTTCATTCACCTTCTCTTTATCCAGCAGTTCTTTTGCCGCGCTTTTTAGGCTTTCACTGGAGGTGCTATCTTCCACGCTGCCCGTCATTAGGCTATCCAGGGATGACTTGGCGGATTCGGAAAGTATTTGAGATTGCTCTTTTACAAATACTCCAGCGCTGTCTTTCACTTCTTCCGACTTTTGCTGAATGGCAGATTGAGCAAGACCGGCAGTAGTATTTCCTTCTTGTATTCCTCCCAGCCCAAACTTGGGATCCGTATATTTTCCGGAAAGTTTCAAATTAAGATTTACTTTATCACTTACCGGCTGGTTGGTTCCTGTAAAACTGGCAATTGCCTGGTTTACCGAAGTACCCAATACCCCCGCAGGAACTTCCATGTTTAATAGAAAAGCAATGCTTCCATCTATTCCGGTACTTCCCGATACTATGGTTTTGTAGTTCCCAAAGGTTGCTGTAAATGGCGCTACATGGAGTTGGCCATTTTCAATTTTGATCTTTAAAATGACGTCATTCAGATTAAACTCTGCGGGAGCACTGGCAAACTGGGTTATCTCTGTAAATCCCCGTACCAATTTGCTATCTAATCCGGATAGGCCGCCTGTCACTATACTAACCAACCCATTCCCTGTCAGTGTGCTTAAAGCGGGCATCATGTCCTGCTGGAGTTCTCCACCCAACTTGAAATTTGAACTAAAGTCCCCTTTCATGAATTGAGTAATGGGGGCCAAGATTTTCACAGTACTGAAGGTGTTGAAAGCGTCTTTGAAAGCAATGCCTTGCATATCAATCCCAAAATCAAATTTTGGATGTTTCAGGTCCCTGGGATCATAATTTCCGTTTACCGAAAAGTTTCCACCCAAAGAGTTAAAAGAAACCTCCAACATTTGTGCCATCCCATCTTTGATCAATATCCTCCCATTGAAATCTTTAAGGGTCATATTATCATAGTATACCGTACCTGAGCGGGATTGTAGATCGAAATCAATATTCGAGGGGATTTCTAAAACCGCCAGTTCTACCGATGCACTAACATCAGTAGAGGACGTCATCCACTCATTAAGGTTTACGTTTTTGGAAACAGTGATCAATGCACCAGTTATGGCAGCATTTTCCTGAAATACGTAGTTAATGTAGTTTGATACCCGGCCGTTAATATTGAGGTCTGTAGAACCGGTAATTGCTTGAATGTTAGTTAGTGTAATCTGCTGTGGGGTAAATGTTGCCCGGCCTGAACTGATCTTAAAGGGATGATTGAGGTCCTGGCTTTCATAAACAAAATCACTAATGGTAAAATCACCAGAAGTTGGAATCTCCTGATACTGCTCTGCTTCCAGGCTCGCCATATTCCCTTTTGAAGCTAAGGTACCTCGAATGACTCCTTTTAAGATCAGGCCCTCTAGAGAAAAAACCCTGGAGATTTTTTCCAGATCGATGCCTCCTTGAATATCTACATCCCAAGAATAGTTGCTGGGATTCAACAAGGTAAGACTGCCTGTAAACTTTTCTCCGTCCATTAAGAAGCTAAAGTCAGGCACCTCGATACGAGTATCCTGTATCAGGCCAGTTTGGTTAGATACAATTGATATCAGATTGAATTGTTCCAAAGACTCTGGAAACTCGTCTGTTTTGATGAAACCATTGGTAAGCTTCATAGTGGCATCAACTACCGGAAATTTTTGAGCGGTGCTATCATAAATGCCATCCACTTTAAGAGAAACATGATATTGACCTTTTAGAGTAGTGCCGTCCAAAGGAAACATTCTATTTAATTCAGCCAGATTCAATCCGGCTGATAACTCAGCATTGATATCAGGGGCTGACAAACCATCAATTCTAAACTTACCATCAAGTGGACTCCGGCCAAAGTCAAGATGCAGCTTACTGATATCGATCAAAGTATGATCAGGGACTCCGTCTTCATTGATCACCAGCAGGTCCAAATTAATATTTTCAACTGCTGTTGGAAGATCAGGATATTGAAACATGCCATCAGTTACTTTCAAAGATAGGTTAAAGGCAGGAATACGATGCTGATTGTAAGTGCCGTTCACCGAACCATTCATAGCAACTTGTCCACTACTGGTGATATTTTTGAATCCCTCTCGATACATTCCAGGAACCAAGGATAACAAATACTGGAACTCAGTCTGATGGGTTTCAAATGACAGATCCATTTGCATGTCATCAGTATTCTCTGGCATTGCCAGCCATCCATCAAAACCAAAAACAAATTCGTTAATAGATATCTGATTTTCCTTGAAAGTATATTTTGATTGAGCAAGGTCCATTTCCAGGTCAACATCTACTTTTAATTGTTTGTCACTCAGATATTCCATTCCCTGGTGTTGTAGAGAAACCAGTTTGGCTGTTGACAAAGTGCTAAGGTCAAAGAGATCCTTCGTAAAATCACCACCTCCTTCATGATCGATTTCCCTAAGTTCCAGGTAAAACCCAGCCTGGCGATCATCATAAATTACCAACCCTTGATGCATGGACCACCTATTAATGCCAAGATTCAAAGTCGATTCTTCAGAGGAATTGGCCTCAGTTTCTATTGCAATATCATAGTTGGCGCTGCCATCCTTCAGCACCTGGATAAATACCTTTGGTCGGTCCAGATCAATGCTTTTAATTACCAGTTTATCATCAAATATCGCTTTGAAAAGGTTCAATTTCATCGATATCTCTTCTGTAAAGAGTAGGGTGTCGCCCTCAAATATTCCTTGTCCTACCACTGCCAACTTTTCTACTGACACATTAAGGTTTGGGAAGTTTTTCAACAATGACAGATTAAAGTCATCATAGGAAATATATGCTCGTACTGATTTGGTTATTGATTGGTCGACAGCATTCTGTATACGGTCCTTAAATAAAATTGGAAGGGCTGCTGCTGCTAAAAGGAATACCAAAGCAAAAGCTCCGATAATTACCAGGCTCTTTTTCATGCTAGTTTAAAAAATGTAACTATATAAAGATAAAGCCTTTTAGGAGTATACGGGAAGATATGTACCAAAAACTGACTATTAGGAAGAAAATTTAGTACATTATATATTGTTGGACAATATATTGAATCCATATTTTCCCCAGTCTTTTCGATGGTTGGGCTTTATTTTGATCCCACTGGGTATTATTGGTATTTTTCCCGCCCATGATTTCTTGAGCGCATTATGGCCGGTACTTTCTGTTTTTGCCGGAACGGCATTTATTTGGACTTTTCATGGTACTCAAATGGATTTTCAGCAAAAAAGAGTTATGGAGTATGTATCAGTTGTTGGGCTTAGAATAGGTAATTGGAGCGATCTGCCTAAGTTGGAAAAAGTATTTGTTACCAAAACAAACTATAGCCAGGTCATCTGGAGTCGGGTTTCTAGTACACAACAACGGAGCACAGTTTTTAGGGCCTATGTAAAGGGACCAGGTGATTTTAAGCTACTTTTTTCTGAGAAAAAGAAGAAAGAATCAATTGTTGAAGAAGCAGGATTGGCAGCAAACGGCTTCGATCTACAGGTCCTGGATTGTACAGTTAAGCCACCAACATGGATTAAATAGCTTAGCATGAACCGGCTATTATTTCATCATTTGAGGCACTTTTTGATAACCCTGTCAATAATGGGCATTACCTCCTGTGAAAAGGTATCCAATGTTCCTGACCGGTTGGATTTATTTGATCAAGGGACCTGGATCGATTTAACCTATCCATTCGATGCGAACACTGTTTACTGGCCTTCTGACACGCTGGGGTTTATGATGGATACCGTCTTCTACGGAATGACCGATCAAGATTATTTCTATGCGGCATTTTCTTTTTGTTCAGCTGAGCATGGGGGCACACATCTGGACGCTCCGGTTCATTTTGCTGAGGGAATGAAAAGCGTAGAGGCCCTTACGTTGGATCAACTTATAGGTAGGACAATAATTGTTGATGTAAGTACCAAGGCATTAGAAGATAGAGATTATTTAATAAGTATTGAGGATTTCTTAGAATGGGAGAATGAACACGGACCACTGCCGGAAGAGTCCATTATACTACTACGAACCGGTTACGGCAAGTTTTGGCCAGATCGTGAAGACTATCTAGGCACCTCCCGTATAGGCTCTGAGGCAGTCACTTATTTACATTTCCCTGGTTTGGACCCAGACGCTGCCTTGTGGTTGACCTCAGAAAGAAGTATCAAAGCGATCGGATTGGATACACCCAGCATCGATTATGGCCAATCGGGAACCTTTGAGAGCCATAGGATCTTATTTGCCGATGACATTCCTGTTTTCGAAAACTTGGCTAATCTGGATAAATTGCCAATTTTGGGTGCCTGGATAGTGGCGCTGCCCATGTCTATATCCGGGGGTAGTGGAGCACCGTTACGGGCAGTCGCCTGGATACCCGCGGCTCAATGACTAATGGATTGAAGGCTGTCCCTTAACTAACCCAATTGTTAATTCATAATTTCTAATTTCCAATTAGGACGCTTCGCGTACTATAGGTATTTTAACAAGAAATCGATGGCCTTTTTAGTAAGCTTGGTATACGGGGGAAACAGTAGTTTTACTGAAGTCAATCCAACTTTTTGTTTGAGAACACTCCTCTGGTTGGAAAATGCCAGGAAGCCACTATGTCCGTGGGACTTCCCAAATCCACTGTGATTGATCCCACCAAATGGCAGGTTGGGGTTCATAAACTGGATAACGCAGTCGTTCACTGCCACAGAGCCAGAAGAAGTTTCCTGAAGCACCTTATTCTGGAAATCAGTTGATCCACTAAAAATATAGAGAGCCAGTGGTTTTGGCTTGCTGTTGATCAATTCAATGACTTCCGAAATATCCTGATAGGTAATTATGGGAAGGATGGGCCCGAAGATCTCTTCTTGCATGATCCAGGCGGCTAGTGGTACCTTGGAAAGCACAGTAGGGGCAAAATAGCCATCCCTTTTATTTATTGACCCACCACATTCAATTTCTGAGCCCTGTTCCAAAGCATCGGTTAACATCGAATCCAAACGATCGAATTGTTTTCCTCCAATGATGCGTGCATACGATGGACTGGATTCAATACCCAAGCCTTCAGGATCGAAAAAATGATCTATTGACAGACGTAGGTTATCCAATAAAACTTCTTCAACCGTCTCTTGTACCAGCAGATAATCAGGGGCTATGCAAGTCTGTCCACAATTTATAAACTTTCCCCAAATGACCTTCTCTGCAGCATCAGATAGATCGGCCGTTCGGTCAATAATTGCAGGACTTTTACCGCCTAATTCCAGTGTAACCGGGGTCAAGTGACGGGCTGCTTGTTGCATTACAATTTTACCAACAGTAGGGCTTCCGGTAAAAAAGATGTGGTCGAAAGGTAGTTGAAGCAGGCTTTCTACTACCTCTTTGCCTCCGTTAAATACCGCAACTTCCGAGGGGTCAAATAGATCAGCAGACATTTGAGCAATCAACTCCGAACTCTTTGGCGTTAATTCGGAAGGCTTCAATATTGCGGTGTTACCTGCAGCTATTGCTGAAATCAAGGGGCCTAAGGTTAGATTGAAGGGAAAATTCCACGGAGAAATAATTAAACAGACCCCTTTGGGTTCATGATAAACCTCAGATTTAGAACCCAGAAGGGCTATTGGGGACTCTACCTTTTGAGGTTTTGCCCACCTATGTAGATTTTTCAGTGCATGTTTGACTTCGGAGAGTACCACGTAAATTTCCGATAAGTCAACCTCTTCTGCTGGTTTTTTAAAATCTTGATAGAGTGCATCCTGTATGAGTTTGCGGTTATCCTTGACCCAATCTCTGATTTTTATCAAACGTGAAATTCTGGCAGCCAAGGGTTCCTTACGCCAAAGCTCACTGGTTGATTTTTGTAAACTAAATACGTCAAGTGCTTTTTTTACCTCCAATTTTTCAATAGCTGGCATAGGCGTGATATTGATTGCTGCAAGGCAGGGGAGACAGGGCTAAGTAAATAAAATTCTTATTCTGTTAAAATTTCAAACTCAACCCGGCGGTTTTGGGCTTGGCTCTCTTTAGTATCATTGTTCGTTACAGGCTTGGATTCACCGAATCCTCGAGATACCAGTCGCTCTGAGGTAATGCCATTTTTGACTAAGTAATCAAAAACTGCTTTGGCCCTTCTATCTGAAAGTTTTTGGTTATAAGCTGATGGCCCTACACTATCAGTATGGCCGGCAATCTCAATTTCAACACCTGGATTATTTTTCATGAATTCAACCACCCGCTTTAACTCCGGATAGGAATCTTCTTTCAGGGAAGACCTATCGAATTCAAAGAAAATATTGTTCATTCGAACGGTTGCTCCAGTTTCAATAGGCACCAGATACAGATCCTGATTAATTTCTTTGTACTCGGCCAGGTCGTTCAGGTCAATGTTGGCATTAACCGCTACATAACCTTCTGCCTCTGCCAAATATCCATATTTGGCGCCAGAAGGCAGCACGATTTTGTAGACACCAGAAGTGGGATCAGATGTTGCCAAACCAATCTCCGTACCGTCGGGCAAACGTTCATACAAAATCTTGACCCCACCCAAGGCTTCATTGGTTTTAGCGTTATAAACTTTTCCTTGAACTAATACTACCGGAGCAGGCTTGTAGAATACCGGTAATTCCAATTTGAAGATGTCCATATTGTCCGTTCCAACTCCCCTGGAATAAAAGGCGTATTCACCAGAGGCTGGAATATTGAAGAATTCATCATCGTTTTCAGAATTAATGTCTGGCCCTAAGTTTTCAGGTTCAGACCAGTTCTTCCATGAGTCATCAAGACGGCGAGATACAAATATGTCTGTGCCTCCAAACCCGGCGAAGCCATCAGAGCTGAAATACAAAGTTTCATCATCTGCTGCTAAAAAAGGGGCAGATTCTTCACTTGCGGTATTTACTGAACTACCTAAATTCACCGGTTCACTCCAGGTGTCATCTGGCTTCAGAAAACTTGCATAAAGGTCACGGTCTCCATACGAGTCTTCACGTTCTATAGACATTAGTAAGGTTTTGCGATTGTTAGCCATGTAGAAATTAGCCTTCTCACTATAGTTGTATAAATTTTCGACAGTAATGGGTTCAGGCTGTGACCACCCAGATTCGATTTTGCGACTTGTAGACAAGCCGGCTTTCATTTTACCATTTGGCAAGTATTCATTACCGAGAAGGAGCAGAATACTATTGCCATCAGGGGTAACTGAACTGATATAGTTGGGTCCTTTGTTGTTTAATACAGGTCCGATGTTGCGTGCCTCTTTCCATTCACCGGTGGTTTCGTCAAGCTCTGAATACCAGATGTCCTCATCGTCATCCTTTCCACCTACGTTGCCAGGATGATTGCTTCTACTAAAAAACAAGGTTTTTCCATCAGGCGAAATCAAAGGTCTAAATTCACTTACTTCGCTATTTACAGCTGAGCTCAACCGCTGTGCTTCCAAATCATCCCCTAGATTATCAGCCACCTTTATGAGATTTTCAACATTAATAGGAACCTCGGAATCCGATATCCCGATGGCATCTATGCTGTTGTATCCAGGTACTGCACGGCCATCGAGTTCCACTTTGACTGCAACTACCTCAAAACTGGTGGGGTTGATGAATATGTTAACTAGCCTACCTTCTTCACCGATCGGTCTGGAATTGAAAGTATAAACCTGTGTTTCGTTGCCACTTTTATCGTAAACATATACTATAGATATAGAACCCGGATTATAGGATTCTCCAATAGCTATTTGCTGGATTATCATTGGATTCGAAAAACCTACTTTTATAAATTCAACCCGGTTGGGGTTTTTGGGAGTCCAGGCATTAGGGTTTTCCCCACCGTTTGGAAGAACATTTGGTTTATTCAGCGCTTGGTTTGCTGAATACTGCATTGGGGATAATTCTGAGGAAAATTCAATTACCTCTGAAGCCCATTGTACATTCTGGGCCGAAGCAAATCCAGAAATAATACAAAACAGAACAAGTGATAGACATCTACCCATAATTAGTAGTTTATTGGTAAGTTTATATTCTTCTTAATATAGTTAAAAAAAATAAACAAACATTAATATGCCTGCTTATTTTGCCTGCTCAATAAGGAGCTAGATAGCTTGTCAAAAATAAGGTAAATTTTTTTAAATACTTTTTATTTCTTAAGAATTCGAACCTCCACTCGCCGATTTTTTAAACGTGCTTCTTCTGTATTTTCTGTGGTAATTGGGTGGGATCCACCATAGGCTTTATACTTGATACGGCCCTTTTTAAGGTTCTTAGAGATCAGGTACTCCCTGACCGCCAAAACCCGGTCTTCTGAAAGCTTCATATTTCGATCGGGGTTGCCTCTATAGTCGGTATGGCCCTCCAATTGAATTTTCATTTTCAGGTTATTGTGCAGCATCTGAGCTAAACTGTTTAACTCATCATATGAAGATTCTAATATTTCAGCTTGACCCAGCTCAAACAACAAGTTGTTCATACGAAGGATACTTCCATCCACCGATCTGGTCAATAAATAGTCCCTCTTGATTTGGCCATCATGGTCAATATCTTCTATATCTACCACATCAAACACCGTGATGTACCCTTGGGCGGCAATCTCCAGCGTGTACTTCATTTTGTCCAACATGTGCAGATTATAACGGCCGTCATTTCCATTTGAAATACGACCAACATTGTTGGCTCGTGGCATTTTTTCAAAATTGATATAACCCTGGATAGGTTCATTGGAGGTTGCATCCAGGATATGCCCATAAACCAGTATCATCTCTTCTTTGGGTTGTACTTCTTTCTCAACGTTGAAAAGTATAAAATCCTGGGCACTTGCTTTCACTGCAGCCATCAGTAGGATAGTACAGAAAAGAAAAGAAATCTTAAGTTGAATTGAATATCGCATAGAATATTCTTTTCGTTATAATGGATCTTGATTTTAGAGACTCTAATCCTAAATAAATATAAGAATTACTAAGAGCAAGTACAATTTAAAATGGTTTCAATCTTACACTGTAGGATTAATACTCATATTATTTATTCTTTATTATAAAGCACTTACATTATAAAAATGCAACTCGGGAGAATGTTGGAGTCCTCTGGTTAAAGATTTCACTATTAAAAGTACTATATTAGTATAACTAACGCGGATGATCCGTTCACCGTTTATTTTTAGATATTATGGCAAAACAGGTGGACCGCTCTAATTTAATAGATCAGCTTGAGGAGCTTAAAAAGGGGTTAAGCAACATTTTGCTCCACCAACACGCACCTCAGATTGACGATCCCGCTATTACCAACGGTCATCCAGAAGACGTCGCGCTGCCGGAATCCAACATCTTAAAAAATGATGTTTCATTGTTGGAGAATTTCCAAATCATAAGCACTTCCAGTGAGATTATTGGAAATGGCGGCAAGGGAATTGACCAAAAGATAAGAAAACAGGGAAATCAAACACTGATCCTAATGGACAGTGATTATAAAATAGTTGCCTTTAATCGCAGTGCTGAAAGGCATATTCATGCCTTAAGTGGCAAGGAACTCAGACTAGGAAAGCACCTGGAAGAATTTTTACCCAATGAGGCTAAGGTGGACTTAGCTGAAGCTTTAACACAAGTGCTTGAAGGAATCACCTTGCATATGACCAGTCAAATAAAATTCGAAAATAGTCCAGGGCATTGGTACGAGATAAATATGTTTCCTGTACAGGACAGCCAAGCCAGGGTCAATCGAATTGTATGGTGCATGGAGGACATCAAGGAACGAAAAGAAGTTCAGGCTAGCTTAAAGGCACTGCAGATTAATTTCCAATCTGTGTTTAGACAGGCTGCTGTTAGTGTGGTATTAAGTAACACCAACCTTCAGGTAATCCAGGCTAATCACAAATTTTATGATCTGATTGAATATGCTCCAGAGGAATTTGCGGCATTGCCACCGTTAAGCATTACCCATCCAAAGGATGTGCCTGAAAGTAAAAGATTGTTAAACTTACTATGCCAGGGTGAGCTAGATTCGTTTTCCCTGGAAAAGCGCTTAATTACCAAAACAGGTAAAGTGATTTGGGTATATCTCACAACTAACATAATAAAGGATCCAAATGGCAAACCCAAATTAATTATATCAGTTGCCCAGGATATAACAGACCGCAAGCACGCCGAACAAGAACTGGTTTTTAAAAGCAATGAACTGGATACTTTTATTTACCGGGCCTCACACGATCTAAGGGGACCGGTAGCTTCTTTAATGGGTTTATTTAACGTAGTACAAACAGAGTTCAAAGAGAATTCTCACGCGATGGAATACTTTGAGCATTATCACAAAAGTGTGTTGCGCTTGAATAAGATCCTTCACAATTTGATCGATCTAACCAAGATCAAGGAAAAAGAGATGAATCCGTCTGAGGTGGATCTGGATGATATTATTTCAGATTGTTTGTCATCGGTCAGCAACACGCCTAATTTTGAGAAAATACATTTCAAGATTAAAAATGATGTTGATTTCAAAGTGCACACTGATGCAAAAACTATTAGTACCATTCTATTCCATCTGCTGGAGAATGCGGTTAATTTCATGCAGTTGGACAACATACAGCCATTTGTAAAGTTGCAAATAAAGCACGAAAGTAATTTCCTGATAATTGAAATTGCCGATAATGGTCAGGGGATCAAAAAAGAACTACAGAGCGAAGTATTCAATATGTTCTATCGTGCTAATGAGCGTAGTACCGGTTCGGGTCTGGGTTTATATATTGTACGCTACGCAGTTGAGAAACTAAATGGCAGTATTCAGTTAAAAAGTAAGGAAATGAGCGGGACCAAAATTTCAATATACATCCCTTGCCTCCACGAACCCCTAGACGCAAATATTGAAGTGGCAAACTAGTCCAATGATTTTTTATTGAAAATAAGATAGCCAATATGCAAAAGAAATCCCCATTGGTTTTCCTCATCATCGTAGTAATTTACCTGTATGCTGATCGGGCCCAGCAGGCTGTGATATACGGCGGCGGCGGTGCCAGCGAAATAAATCTTAGTAATATTAGCTAGGAGCACCGCATCTTTATTTTCCGCGGTAGTCAACTCTCTAAAAGGTTTGAAAAAGTACCCTTCCAACCTCAAATCTAGTTTTCTTCCAACACTATAAACATTCCTGACGCCCCCTGCTACATAATTGTAAGCCCTGAAATTCTCAAGAAACAGTGTTGGACTATCCACCAGGGGTTCAAAAGCAGGAGCATTTATTAGAGATCCTGTGAGATTAAAACCTGTAGATTGGTTGGAAAACACGCTCTCAACCAGGTATCCATATTTGAACCGCCCAGATCCAAAATATTGTTCCGCCCGTAGCTTCAGCCTCACCCAGTTATTTGTTTTGATTTGTGTTTCCGTTAACATAGAGGTATTGCCCGGTATCAACTCCTCTTCTGCGTTGAAAAGATCCAGAGCCACCTGAAGATAATGTCCTGAGGAAGCATATTGCTTCCGGTTCAAACTGTGACGGGAATACTCGAATCCGTGTCGGAAGCCTTTAAATTTTTGTTGATCTAGTGTATCCGTTGAATTAAACTCATTGAGGTTGCTATATTCATTGGAATTGTTGAAATAACTACTATGTATTTGTAGCCGTCCGTTGGTCCCTGCTGCAAAGCCCACATTAATACGGATACTTCGATCGATCAGATCGATAATGGTGGGATCTTTATCCGAAAAGATCAACTCATTGGCATCGATAAAGTCCCAATGATTAAAAGTGTAAACAGGTTCAATATAAAATAGTTTAGAACGGGTAGGTATGTTAATGCGGGAGCCTGCCTGCAAGGATTGGTAGAATCTTCCCGTGTAAAAGTTAAGCCGATGCTTAAATAGGTAGTGATTGAAATGTGTAAAGTTAAGTCCCAGGAAAATTTGACCTATACTTCTGCTGCTTATATTCCCACCTAAGTCGATATCGAAGGTGTTGCTGGTTTCTCCAAGGATTTTAAATTCATAGGTGCTGTCTGCCAGGTTATAAACAATTCCAGGATAGGTGTTTTGGAAATACTCTTCAGAAATCATTTTGTAATATCCAGTTTTGATATCGTGGATATTTAAGTGATCCTTGTCACTAAAATAATGCCGTACGTAGCGCTGTTTGGGTTCGGAGAATCCTTCGATACGCAGACGGTTAAACCGTAAAGGAGCAAAATCTAATATGAAATTATTTCTGGCCTCCGCATTTGTTTCGCAGTCTTTTCGGGTTTTTATTTTAGCGCTGAATTCAGAAAAGTGTCGGGAGGCTTCCACATATCCCGAGTCAACCAGTGCGGCAGCGTCTTTGAAGTCCAAGGCATTATAACTTTTTACATTTGGCTCCAAATAGATGTCTTTTTCACTAAGCAATTTTAAATCAGGTTTATCAAGAAGCATGGTCAACAGAGATTCCTGGATTAATTTCCGATCCTGGTCATAGGGATATTCTTCAAATATTTTAGAAGTAACATTTACGCCTATGATCACATCAGGCTTAAACTCTTCCCGGGCTACATCTATGGGAAAATTATTATAGATGCCACCATCAAAAAGATACTTGTTCTGAAGTTTAAGGGGCCTGAAAAAAAAAGGGACGCTAAGAGTCGCTCTTAGGGCTTCATTTAAGTGACCGGATTTGAGCACCATTACTTTTTGAGTGAAAATGTCCGCAGCTACCGCCCTGAAGGGTATGAATAGACTATCAAAATTATTATTTGCTTTTTGAGAGGCTGGTGCCAAAAGTTCTACCAGAGCAAAGTTAATAGCGATATCACTGGACAGATTAGTATTTATATTTAAAGTAGAATCTACGTCCACCTTCAGATTAAGGATACCTGCATGGTCTTCGGACTTTGAATAATAAAACTGGTAGTTTTCGCCTAACTCTCCATTTACCCAATTCTGAAAGTCGACACTAAGCACCATTTGTTCTATTTCATTTGCAGAATATCCAGCGGCATAGAAACCACCTATCACTCCACCCATGGAAGTTCCAACAATGTAGTCTATAGGAATGCTATTTTCTTCCAACAGTTTAAGCACTCCAACATGTGCTAAACCTTTAGCGCCACCCCCACTGAGCACCAATGCTACTTTTTGGGAAAATACTGGTTGGCAACACCAGATGATTGCAATTAATGCTGAGAGGTATCTCATTCTTTTGGGTTATCCCATAAAATTAATGGAATGTTTTCCCATAACCATGAGAATTCCGGTGCTTCTTTTGTTGGTTATTCTCCGGCTAGCACCGGGAATATTTGGTTTTCAATTTCAATCCGCTGGAGGCGGTCTATCATTTCCATCATCACAGTGTCGTATGCAGGTTTGTGGTTCTCAGTGATCGGTTCAGAGGGGGGAAGTTCTACTTTTAAGGCGTCTACCTGCCTCCCATTCTTCCAGAACCTGTAGCAAAGATGATTTCCGTTAGCCAATCCTGTGCTACCTACATAGCCTATGGTTTGTCCTTGAACAACCTTGACCCCTGGTTTTATTCCTTTTGCCTTCCTAACCATGTGGAGGTACTGCGTGGTATAGGTGGAATTATGGCGGATTTTCACATAGTTGCCATTGCCTCGATGATAGCGTGCTTCAGTTACTATACCCTCTCCGGCAGCTCTGATGGGAGTGCCTCGAGGCGCAGCATAGTCCGTTCCAAGATGTGATCTATACCGCTTCAACACCGGATGGTATCTTTTTCCGGAATACCGGGAACTGATTCTGGTAAACTTAACCGGGTATTTTAAAAATGCTTTTCTTAAACTGTGCCCTTTTTCATCAAAATAGTCTGGACCTTTGCCTTGATCGTATCGGACGGCATAGAATGGGTTGCCTTCATGCACAAATTCCACAGCTAACACAGGGCCTATCTCAGCAACTTCACCCTCTACCAGTTTCTGCTGATATATGATCTTGTATTGATCTCCTACCTGCAGGCGAGTAAAGTCTAACTGCCAGCCATATATGTCTGCTACGTAGTCTACCAGCTGCGGGCTGGCTCCGCTTTCAATCATGGCCTCATACAACGATGTACTGATAGTTCCAGTGATGGTGGATTCAAGAGTGCTTACCTCTTTTGTGCCCATATATACATTAATGGTATCGTTCAGATCAAAAACCACATAATCTATTTTATTTGGCTCATAGATCATAAACTGGGCAATTGAATCTTGAGTGCAGATAAGTTTGTAACTTCTGTGAGCATTGATTTTCCGAAGGTCAAATACGCCTTTGGCCTTCCGTGCCAGGAGATCGATCTCCTGTAAAGGGACCTCATAATTGCTTAAAATCGAGGACAGGTTTTCATTGGGTCTCACAACATCCTCAATTACAAGCTTGGCGTCTACATTTATACCGTATAAGGTCCTGGGTTGTGCGGGCACTTCAATGCTGTCTGAGCTCGTAGAGATCGGTTCCGGGTCTTGTCTTTTAACGACCTGCTTTTCAACTCCTAAAGGATATAGGTATATGGCTAAAACTGAAACCAGGATCAAGCCAAATAACAAAAGCCATTTACGCATAACACCAACTATTTATTAACTAA
>CAZAWQ010000036.1:0-6754 GCA_964488585.1 uncultured Roseivirgaceae bacterium | reverse complement strand
GGCAACTCCACCCTTAGCCGTATTAACGGTTTGAAGATTTACTGTATTGTTTCCCGAAAACGTACCATCGCCATTGTTAATAAATATATCTATTTCATTATTAGAACTAGTAGTACCCTGTCGCCGTGCCACAATATCTACATGGCCGTCATTGTCCAGGTCTGCGGTGACAGAATAATCTCCGGAGGTGCCAGTGGTGGGAAAGCCCCGGGAATTCCCATTGGGGGTGTAATGAGTAAAGTTGCCAGTACCATCGTTTTGTAGAATGTCCATTCCGAACTGGTGATTTTCCATAAAAACATCCAGATCACCATCACCATCAAAATCCATCCAGGCCAGCCCTTCGTTATTCATACCGGAGGGACTAAAAAATGCGGCCTGAATTAATTGACTGATACTAAATGTAGGGTTCGCTGGGGGGCCGTTATTAATATAAATTTCGATGCGGCTGCTGGTACTACGCATAAAATCCAAATCTCCGTCGCCATCTATATCGCCAGCCATGACAGACCTTTCAGTGGTATTTAATAACAAAGAAGGAGCATTAGCGGCGGTAATATCTGTCCAGGTAGTAGCACCATTGGATATAAAAATTCTGGTATAGCCGTTGGTGGCGTTTGCGTTATTGGTATTTACAATAAGATCGAGAAAAGCATCAGCATTAAAGTCCGCCCAGGCAACCCCTCCATCTTTAGCCACCGCTTTGTTAATAGGAGCCACCGACACATCGGTAAATTGGGCTACCAATTCCGTTGAATAAAAAACGACTATGAGAGACAGGGTTAAGACCCAAGTTCTCCTTTTTAGATACACAAGCCTCCTGTTTTGAATAAAAAAAAATAGAGGCGGTTGAGAATCTAAATATAATTAATATTTAGATACTTTGTTGGAAGAATTCAAGCTGATAATATTTCTGAGAACTAAATCACTTTTGTTTAAGTTAACCCTAAGTATATGCCAGCCAAATATGACATGATGGTTATTGGTGCCGGATCAGGTGGTCTGAGCATGGCCCTTGGTTTGCACGAATTGGGTTTCAAAGTACTTTTAATTGATAAGTCAGATCAGTCCATCGGAGGGGAGTGTCTAAACAGCGGTTGTGTACCCAGCAAAGCATTCATCCATGCTTCCAAGACCATTGAAAAAGCATTTGAAGCCAAACAATTTGGATTGGAAGTTGATGGACAGGTTTCATTACAAAAAGTCTGGGACTATGTAAAACAGGCCCAGGAGAAGATCCGGGCTCATGAAAACATGTCGTTCTTTCAAAAACAGGGACTGGATGTAGTAATTGGGACTGCCAGGTTTGCTGGTAAAAATACCCTGGAAGTAAGCGGACAGACTTATTGGGGCAAGAAAATCACCATTGCTACAGGATCAAAACCCAGAAAACTAACAGTCCCCGGTGTCGAAAAGGTGAGCTACTATGACAATGAAAATATATGGACCATTCAGAGCTTACCAAAAAGAATGCTCTTTATCGGAGCTGGTCCCATAAATATCGAGTTAGGGCAGGCGTTCGCCCGTCTGGGTAGCCAGGTCACCATGGTAGAAATGGCCGACAGAATTTTGATCAATGAAACTTCTGAAATTTCAGAAATACTCTATCAGCAATCTGTGGAAGCGGGTCTTAAATTCCACCTCAACAGTAGTGTAGCTCGTTTTTACGATTCCAATACTGCTTTGATTGAAAACCAGCAAAATAAATTGAAAATATCGTTTGATGCATTAGTGGTAGGAATAGGCAGAGAAATTGACACCTCCGGTTTAAATCTTGAGGCAGCAAATATCAAAACAGATGATAGAAGAAGAATTATAGTTGACCCATATCTACGCACCAGTAACCGGAAAGTATTTGTTATCGGAGATGCGGCGGGAGGACCCCAGTTTTCTCATGGCGCGGAGTTACAGGCCACCATTTTGATTAAAAACTTTCTTTCTCCAATAAAGACCAAGGTTCGATATGAACAGTTTAGCTGGGTTACATTTACGGAACCGGAAGTGGCAACCTTTGGATTGTCCGAAGAACAACTCCGCCGTCAAGGTCAATCATTTGAAAAACTAGTTTTAGATTTTGAAGACGACGACAGGGCGGTTACCAGTGACTATCAATATGGGAAACTAATTTTATTCATCACCAAAGGATTGTTTCAATTCAGTGATGCCAAATTGCTTGGTGGTAGTATGATAGCACCAAATGCCGGTGAGATGATTCAGGAACTTATTTTGGCGCGCTCTGCCGGGCTGGGCATAAAAAGCCTTTTTAATAAAATTTATCCTTATCCTACCGGGGCCAGGGTAAATAAAACCATAGTACTTAACAAATATTCTGACTCCATTAAGCCATGGATGACCAAAATAATGAAACTAATTTATTAATATTGGACTATGGAATGGTGGTTATCTTTTGAAGAATGGTTCCTGGGTCTCGGTGAGATTTATGGGGTTAACCCAGTGATTTTTGGCTCTCTGTATGTAGGGTCTATCCCATTTTTTACGCTGTCACTGGCTTGGGTAATTAGGAATATTCGACAAAAAAAATCGATTACCATTCCCATTCTGCTAACTGGAATCTTCTTCGTCTCTGCCTATTTGTATTTAATAGCTGTCGGAAGAAACATACCTCTTTGGGTGTATATTTTTATTATAGTAATGGTGGGCTTTGGGGTTATTTCTACTTTGAATAAGGTTCGCAAATCCCGCGGTTAGCCCAATTTCCTTAAGTAAGCTTCCTTTTAGGGGTATTTCTACGTCTTGTATTTAAGCAAAGGCAATGAAAGCAGTGATGAAGCTAAGACACTATATTGAAAAAAGCCGGAACATAATGATGGTTACCTTACCTGCAGTGGAAGCCGATGGCAGAAAATTGAATGGATTTTCCGTCCCACTGGTTTTTTATATATATTGGAATTAATTACGAAAGACGAATTACGAATTCGGCTCTTACCTCCAGCACTTAGTAGTACCGAGTGCTTTCTTTTCCCATCAAAAAGTTAATTGTGTAAATGGCCAAAGGAATAAATCCAATGGACCTATGAAGATTATCTAATAGATTTTATCTTTAGGAAAGCTTCAAGCAACACAACTATGCCTATCTATCATACTTTAGGAAAGATCCCTTCCAAGCGTCATACCGTTTTCGAAAAGGCAGGTGGTGGACTATATCATGAGCAACTGTTTGGGACAGTGGGGTTTGAAGGCATGTCTAGTCTTCTGTATCACATTCAGCCACCCACACAGGTTAAAGAAGTGCTTAATTCGCGAGAAGTAACACCGAAAATAGCGGTGAGTAAAAATATCACCGCACGTCTTCTGAAAGGGTTTGATATAGACCCAGTAGATGACTTTTTGGACAGTAGAAAACCCTTATTGGTAAATTCAGATATCCATTTGGGCCTTGCTGCACCAAAGCAATCACTTTCTGACTATTATTATAAGAATGCTGACGCTGATGAACTTTTGTTTATTCATGAAGGGTCGGGTTTATTACGGACATTGTTAGGTAATATTTCATTCGAACCGGGAGACTATTTAATCATTCCCAGGGGAATGATTTACCAAATAGACTTTAATTCTCCTCGCAACAGGTTACTCTACCTTGAATCCTTTCACCCTATTTATACCCCCAAGCGATATAGGAATTGGTTCGGTCAATTATTAGAGCATGCACCCTACTGTGAACGTGATTATAAATTACCAAGAGATCTGGAGTCCTTTGACCAAAAAGGAGAGTATTTGATTAAAATAAAAAAACAAGGCAGCCTACATGAGCTGATTTATGCATCTCATCCATTTGATGTGGTAGGTTGGGATGGATACAATTTTCCCTACGGATTCTCCATTCACAATTTCGAACCGATCACAGGTAGAGTACATCAGCCTCCGCCGGTACATCAAACTTTTGAAACCTCAGCATTTGTGGTTTGTTCATTCTGCCCACGCCTATATGACTACCATCCCAAGGCTATTCCAGCGCCATACAATCACTCCAATATCGATTCAGATGAAATACTCTACTATGTCGAAGGTGAATTCATGAGCAGAAACAACGTCAAGAAAGGCAATATCACTTTACATCCAGCAGGGATACCTCATGGACCTCACCCGGGTCTTTATGAACGAAGTATTGGTCAGAAAGAAACCAAAGAACTTGCAGTCATGGTAGATACTTTCAAACCAATGATGGTTACTGAGAATGCCTTAAATATTGATGATGGAAAGTATTTTAAGTCCTGGATTGAATAATCATGGTGACCAAAAGCAGCTGGATTCCAGGTTCTGAAGAATCTCATTTTAGCATCCACAATCTTCCCTTTGGGATTTTTTCAGAAGGAAATAACCAAAAAAGAGTTGGGGTCGCTATTGGCGATCAAATTGTCGATATGGCAGTGGTGACTGCACTTGGTCTTCTCGACCAACAGTTCATTGATAAACAGGTATTTCAGAAAGATACCCTAAACAGCTTTATTGGCTTAGGGAAGACAGTCAGCAGTGAAATTCGATTAAAGCTTCAGAACTGGCTTACAGATGTTCTGTCACCATTTAAAGAGCATGAGCATATTCTGGTCGACCAGACAGAAGTTACCATGCATTTACCTTTGCAGGTTGGTGATTATACCGACTTTTATTCCAGCCTGGAACATGCTACCAATGTCGGGAAAATGTTTAGAGACCCAGGAAACGCCCTTCTTCCCAATTGGAAGCACATGCCGGTAGCATACCACGGACGGGCCTCCTCCATTATTGAAAGCGGTATACCTATACATCGGCCTACCGGACAGATCATGCCCAAAAACGCCGACAGTCCCATGTTCCAGGCATCAGACAAGCTGGATTTTGAATTGGAAATGGCGTTTGTGATTGGTAAGGAGAATCGGCTTGGCCAACCCATTTCATTAAAAGACGCTGAAGACCATATATTCGGGATGGCGCTCTTTAATGACTGGTCTGCCAGGGACATTCAGAAATGGGAGTACGTTCCATTGGGGCCATTCATGGGAAAGAATTTTGCTTCGTCAATGTCACCGTGGTTGGTTACCATGGAAGCATTAGAACCATTTAGGACCCAGGGGGCCGCCCAGAAACCACAGGTCCTACCCTATCTTGAATTTGACGGTCCAAGAAACTTTGATATCAATCTGAATGTGTGCCTTACACCATCAGATGGGGAGGAAAATGTGATATGTCAATCCAACTTTAAGCATATGTATTGGAATATGGCTCAACAGTTGACCCATCACACAGTAAATGGGTGCAATGTTCGCGTGGGGGATTTACTTGCCTCAGGGACTATCAGCGGTCCCGAGCCTAGCAGTTTTGGCTCCATGTTGGAATTGTCGTGGGGCGGCACCAAACCACTGACCCTTAAGGACGGTTCCCAACGCTCTTTTCTCGAAGACTACGATACCATTACCTTGCGCGGGTGGGCAGAGAAACCAGGAATAAAAGTTGGTTTTGGCGAAGTCCGAACCAAAATCCTTCCCACCATATATGAGTAGCATTATTACATTTGATCCACATCAGCTTACGGTTCCAGTCCTACACGGATATTTACTGGCCTCAGTAGCCCCTAGGCCAATTGCACTAGCCAGCACAATTGACAGCCAGGGCAATGTGAACCTAAGCCCCTTTAGCTTCTTCAATGTATTTAGTGCTAATCCCCCGATAATGATTTTTTCACCGGCACGCAAGGGTAAGGACAATACCACCAAGCACACCTATGAGAATGTACTTGAAGTACCTGAAGTGGTGATCAACGTGGTTAACCATTCCATGGTTGAACAGGTATCATTGGCAAGTGCTGAATACCCAAAAGATGTCAATGAATTCCAAAAAGCAGGATTGACTGAAATTGCCTCGGAGAAAGTAAAACCTCCCAGGGTGGGGGAATCGCCGGTGTCATTCGAATGCAAAGTCAATAAAGTGATCCCATTAGGTAAAGAAGGAGGCGCAGGCAATCTGGTGATTGCTGAGGTGGTCCTCATTCATGTTCATTCCAGGTATTTGGATCAGTCGGGAACCTTAGATATTTCCAGGCTGGATTTAATAGGTCGTATGGGTGGTAGCTGGTATACCAGAGCTTCAGGAGAGTCCCTATTCCAACTTGCTAAACCTACCAAGAAAACTACTATTGGTGTGGATGGGCTACCTTCTTCAGTAATAAATTCGAAAATCCTAACAGGAAACAATTTAGGGAGATTGGGGAATTCAGATCAACTACCTGATGAAAGTACCGTGGTTGAATGGAAAAAAAATAAGCAGATTAACCCTTTGTTACAGCATCCGGATGCCGTAAAACAATTACATCTTCTAGCCCGGAATATGTTAAAATCAGGTCAGACTCAACAAGCACTTTTAACTCTTGTGGTAGCTGATAGACTGGAATAGGGAGCAAGGGAGCAAGAGAGCAAAAAAATATGAGAAAGGATAAATCCAAGAAAAAGAAATTAACCTCTCTGAGATACGTTTTTCGTGATATTATCTGGCCAAGAAAGTGGTTGTTATTACTAGGCCTATTCCTAATAATCATTAATAGGTTATCCGGGCTGGTACTTCCCGGGTCCACTAAATACCTGGTGGATGAAGTAATTGCAAAAAGCAATTTAGATTTACTTTTTGTGATCTTAGTGGCTGTCGGTGCTGCCGTGACCGTGCAGGCAATTACTTCTTTTTTCCTGACCAGACTCTTAAGCGTTGAAGCCCAATATCTGATTGCACAGCTTAGGGCCCAGGTGCAGAAACAAGTAATCCATTT
>CAZAWQ010000035.1:0-2474 GCA_964488585.1 uncultured Roseivirgaceae bacterium | reverse complement strand
GATACTTGGTTGAATTGGTCTGAACCAATAAATCTAGGTCCATCGATATTGTCCGATGCTGCTTCATCAGCCACTATCTGATGAATCTCATACTTTACCGTTGCTGATACCGACTGCTCAGTCTCACGATCATAAACGAATCCCCATATGGCCAATTTAGGCTTTGGCTTTTCCACAGGGATTAAAGACAAAATATCCAGGCTGCCCCCATCCGGAGACATATACGCACGGGTTGTAAAAACGTTCCCTTTATCGTCTACCGAATAGTATGCATCAAATCCGGAAGTGTTGACCGGTGGACCTAGATTTATTGGTTCAGACCAATTCAACCAGGTATCATCCAATCGTTTTGTTACAAATATGTCTGAACTTCCCTGACCTCCAGGTCGGGTACTGGCAAAATACAAGGTACTTCCATCGGGGTCTAAGGTTGGCCCAAATTCATCATAAAAAGTGTTTAAAGCATCAATAAAAGCAGGTTTTGACCAACTTCCGTCTTCCTGCTTAAAACTCACGTAAAGGTCACCAATTTTCTGGTCTTTGAGCTCGTTAAAATACAGCAATAGCACATCCCCTTGTTGATTTAAAACACCTCCTGAATACACCCCTTTCCTCATATTATCGTAATCTTTAATCCTCAAAGGCACCGGATTACTCCAGTCGTTGAAATTGCGGTGAACAATTGAAAATCCCTCCGACAACTTATTGCCTTTACCCCTTATTAATAGAGTATTTCCTTGGTTGATTATACTCATCACCTGGTTATACCGGTTCTGATTCAATGGAGCTGGCATATGAACTGCTTCGCGCCATTTTCCATTGGAAGTGCGTTCGGTATACCAGATGTCCTGGCTGCCTTTTGTTCCGAATTTGTTATTGGGGTGGTCCGCTACAAAAAAATAAAGCATGGAACCGTCAGTCGAAATTAATGGCGCTCCTTCATGAAAAGGAGAATTGACTCTTTTATCCATGCGCTGAAGCTGATATTCGTAGCGCTTTTTCGACCTGGGCGGATCAGTGGTTAAGGTGGCCAACTGCAATTGAGCTTCACTTTGAAACACAAAGAGAACTAAGATAATAAGAATGTGAAATTTCATGTTGATGCTAAATTATAACATCAACTCAAGTCAAGCTGTTGAATCTATTCATAAAAATTACCTTGTACAGAATTGTACGGTAATTACCATAATTCATTCGATCAATCGGGGTTCCCTTATTCCGGTACTACATGGCCTCTTTGGTATCCATATAATTCATAACAATAAACGCAAGGATCAAAGTAGATGCAATTCCTTCTACTGATACTGCCACCCCGACAATATAAGGATTCAGGTACCGACCAAATGGCTCATTATCAACGATCGACTGCATAAATGCAGGGTCCAAGAAATTAGTGTATATGAACACAAAAAGACCAAACAATACGGAGGCAATAATCCCAGTTAAAACACCCAGACCAAGCCCTTTTAAATAAGTGAATGACTCGGGTTTTGTTTTGCTGAAATACTTTAAAGCCATAACTACGCCGGTAGCCAGTACAAAGAAATTTAAGGCACGCAACTCGATTACATGTACGATTCCCAATAGTTTCATGATGAAAAAAAGAGCTATTAAGCCAATAGCCGTAAACATTCCATATTTTTCGGCGGTCTTCTCAATGGTGAATCTATCGTTCATATTTGCAATATTTAGATAAATAAATATATAGAATTTTTTGTTAAGATTGATAGCCACAGCAATTCCTGAATCGGCAATTTTCCAAATAAATAATGTCTTGTTTTTACAGAGTACAAAGAAGGATATCATGTCTGTATACTAGGTTATGGCCGATTTGTACCTCTATTTTTAGAGAGGCGTTTCAAATCTCTTCCCGTATACAGCTATTATGGGCGAGTAAAGTGCAGATTCTTCCCATTATTGAAGAAGGAGCTGAGGAGTTTGGAAATGACTTAAAATGTTTTAGAAAAACTTGGAGATACCGAATTGCATAAAGCTGTCTTCTCGAAAGAAAAACGCAATTTGTTCTGACTCTATGTCTTTAAACCACCTGCCTTCCAGGGTTACTTTCCAGTCACTTCCTAGTCTTCGGCTTGCCTCCATGCTATAAAATGTCCCTTTTCCATTTAAATCATGGACCAGTCCTGTCAAAACTTCTAGACTTTGTCGATCATTGAATGCCAATCGCATTCCCAGGAACAAATCATGGTCAAAATTGCTAAGTGCCAATTCATCTCTGCTATCAAAAAGATATTCTGACAACAAACCGATGTCCAAACCGGTACTGGCGATGTTGCTGAAAGTATATTCAAAGCCAGCTGCAAGCGCGGTAAAATCTTGCTGTTTAGCATATCGATAAATACCTTCAATCTTCCACAATACGGGTCCTGTGGTCAATTGAAAATCAACTCCGGTTTGGTAAATGATAGGATATATGGCACTTAACTCCCCGGCTTCATTGATATTCAGCAAGGGTT
>CAZAWQ010000034.1:0-4299 GCA_964488585.1 uncultured Roseivirgaceae bacterium | reverse complement strand
TGAAACAGGGAATTGAAGTTTACTATTCAAATATCGAATATGCCGGACTAAGTTTTGCAATAATCGAAGACCGGAAATTCAAGTCAGCTCCTAAAGCTTTACTTCCGGAGGCTGAGATCAACAATGGGTGGTACCAAAATCATGATTTTGATCCTGTTACCCAGGCCAACCATCCAGATGCAATATTGTTAGGAGAACGTCAGCACGACTTTTTAAATTGGTGGACAAAAAATTGGGAACAAGAAACCTGGATGAAGGTGATATTATCCCAAACAATCTTCGCCAACGTAGCCACCCTGCCACGGGAGGATGCCATGCATGACCGAATCGTACCTCATCTCAGAATACTGAAAGAAGGTGAATATGCTGCTGATGACATACCGGTTGCTGATATGGACTCCAATGGATGGCCACAAAAGGGTAGAGATGAAGCACTCGAGATTATACGTAAAGCCTTTGCCTTCCATATAGCGGGAGACCAGCACCTGGGAAGTACCATTCAATATGGAGTAGATCATTATGGCGACGCTGGATACGCTTTGTGTGTTCCTTCGGTGTCAAACGTCTTCCCCAGAAGATGGTTCCCACCAGTTAATCAGGAAACTCAATCATACACAGGCAATTTCCAAGATGGATTTGGTAATTTAATGACGGTAATGGCGGTATCGAACCCGGTATTCACCGGACAAGAACCAGCAAAATTGTATGACCGTGCCACAGGCTACGGCATTGTGCGGTTCAACCGTAAAACCAGGGAAATCACCCTCGAAAATTGGCCGCGAGATGCAGATCCCGAAAAGGACCAACCCTATAAAGGATGGCCTATTACAATAAGTCAAAAAGACAACTATAGCCCCCCAGAAGGCGCCTACCTGCCTCTGCTCAAGTTTGAAGGAGCAGAGGAACCCCTGGTTCAAGCATTTACCGTGAGTGGTGAGCTGGTTTGGTCAATTAGACTATTTGAAAGTTCAACGGCATTAAAAGTCCCACAACCAGGGAAATATGTTATCAGGGCAACATTAAACGATATCACCCAAGAGTATCCGGTATCTGCCACAGGCAGCATTGATGACCGGGGTGAAGTAATATTGGAATTGTAATGAAGAAACAAACCGTCGCTGCTTTATTCTTCTTATTTTGTTTGAGCTCCTGTCAATATCAGGAAGATGTGCGGGCTGATCAGCCCAATGTAGTAATCATATTCACGGACGATCAGGGCTATGGTGACCTGGGAAGCTATGGGGCCACCGGCTTCATCACCCCTCATTTGGATAAAATGGCCAGCAACGGCATGCGGTTCACACACTTTTATTCCGCCCAGGCAGTATGCAGTGCTTCCAGGGCCGCGCTATTGACAGGTTGTTACCCTAACCGGATCGGTATCACCGGGGCACTTTCGCCCCGGGCAAAGCACGGCATTGCTGATGACGAACTTACCATGGCTGAAATGTTGAAATCCGTGGGATATGCTACCGGGATTTTCGGAAAATGGCACCTGGGCCATCGTCTTCCCTTTCTTCCCCTACAGCATGGTTTTGATGAGTACTTTGGTATACCTTATTCAAACGACATGTGGCCGGTAGAATTTGACGGCTCTCCGGTCACAGATTCCACTCATCATAAGTTCAGATACCCGCCGCTACCTCTGGTGGAAGGAAATGAAACATTGGAATACATTACTACTCTGGCCCACCAAGACCAACTAACCACCCGCTATACAGAAAAAGCCATTGATTTTATTCGCAGAAATCAGTCAAAACCATTCTTCCTTTATCTGCCGCATACCATGGTTCATATTCCATTGGGGGTATCTGATAAATTCAGGGGCAAAAGCGCTCAGGGACTATACGGTGATGTTATGATGGAAATAGACTGGTCTGTAGGTCAGGTGCTGGAAACCCTGGAGGAGTTACATTTGACAGAGAACACGCTGGTGATATTTATTTCCGATAACGGACCCTGGTTGAACTTTGGAAATCATGCAGGGTCTACCGGAGGTTTGAGAGAAGGAAAAGGCACCAGCTTTGAAGGTGGACAACGTATACCCTGCGTGATGCAGTGGCCAGGAACCATTCCCGCCGGAGTGATCTCCAACAAACTGGCCAGCACCCTGGATCTGCTGCCTACATTGGCGGAAATTACCCAGGCGGAACTTCCATCTCATAAAATTGATGGGGTCAACATTTTACCACTCCTACAGGGAGATCAAACGGCGAATCCTAGGGAAGTACTGTACTATTATTATGGCCGGAACAACCTTGAAGCAATCCGTTACAGGCATTGGAAGCTTGTTTTTCCACATATTTCGAGGTCATACAAGAATGTACTGCCTGGCAACGATGGGTGGCCTGGTCGCTATAGCCGGGATACTGTGTCAATGGCGTTGTACAACCTGCGCCGTGATCCGGGCGAGTCTTACGATGTTCAGACGTTGTATCCTGAAATAAAGGAGAAAATATTAAGCATTGCAGACGAAGCACGCAATGACCTTGGTGATGCTCTTACAGACCACCTCGGCAATAGTCGCAGGGAACCGGGCAGAATGGGAATAGGGGAATAATTGAGTAATAGAGCAGGGGAACAAGTGAACAGTAGAACAAGTGAACAATTGAACAGTAGATTAATTGGACAATTGATTAATAGATTAATAGATTTGCGCTCAAACCTGAATAAACTATGAAAAAGTACCATTTAATTATCTTTTCGCTTGGCATCCTGATGAGCTGCGCACAATCCGGCACCAACGAAACCAATACAGCTGCGGCAGAGCCAGCTGATCAGATCAATACCCTTTCTCCTGCAGAAGTTGTGGCAGGATGGGAACTTTTATTTGATGGAACCTCAACAGAACATTGGAGGGGTTACAATAAAGAGGCCTTCCCTCAGCAAGGCTGGAAAGTGGCCGACGGACATCTAATTGTTGAGAAATCTGCACAAGATGGACACGGTGGCGGCACCATAATCACCCGTAAAATGTATAGGAATTTTGAACTTTCACTGGAGTTTATGGTCTCAGATACAGCCAACAGTGGTATATTATATCTGGGGTTGGAAAAAGAGGAAGAACCAATGTGGCACACCGCTCCTGAATTCCAGATCCTGGACAACCAAACCGCTCTGAATAGTGCAGATGACCAGTCAGGCTTGAGAACGCATCTTACCGGAGATAATTACGACCTACAGGCCGCTGATGAAGACTATACCAAGCCTGTGGGCGAATGGAATGTTGCCCGTATAGTAGTCAACGATGGACATGTTGAGCATTGGTTAAATGGGAATAAAACCATTGAATACCAGATTAATTCAGAAGAATGGAATGAACTGGTAGCTAACAGCAAATTCAATGAATATTCCGATTACGGACAGGCATCACGCGGTCATATAGGTCTTCAAGATCACAACTATGAAGTCCAATTCCGGAACATCAAAATCAGGGAAATTGAAACAGGCATCAGTTTATTCAATGGCGAAGACCTTACCGGCTGGACCATACACGGAACCGAAAAATGGTATGTGGAAGATGGCAATCTTATTTGTGAAAGTGGACCGGATGCCGAATATGGCTACCTGGCTACCGATAAATCGTATAAAGACATTGACCTAACCCTGGAATTCAACCAAGAAGCCGATGGAAACAGTGGGGTATTCTTCCGTTCATCCCTGGAAGGAACTAAAATCTCTGGCTGGCAAACGGAAGTGGCGCCTCCGGGTCATGATACCGGAGGAATCTACGAATCATATGGCCGGCAATGGTTAATCAAACCTGATCCGGAAAAAGATAAGGCCTTGAAAATGGGAGAATGGAATACCATGCGCATCCGGGTCATTGGCGACAAAGTTACTACCTGGTTGAATGGGCTAAAGATGATCGAACTTGACGATACTCTGATCGGACAAGCCGAAGGGCAAATTGTCTTACAGATTCATAGTGGAGGAGGGATCAAGGTGAGGTGGAGAAATATTTCACTACGTGAATATTAAGTTCTTAGTTTTAAGTTTTTAGTTCTTAGTTAGTTGAGTGAGCATGTCACTTGTTGCAGGTGCCAAGTAAGTAAATTGAACTCCAAACTTGTAACTCGTCACTCAACTAAAAATTTAAAACTAAAAACTAAAATCTAAGAAGCCGCAGCTTCGCCGAGGATTTCCCGAACCCTGCTGGCCACAATCCTTTCCTGTCCGGGCTGCATCATCCAGGTAGTGATACCCAGGCTTTCTTTATCTCCAACAGTTTGAATTGAGGGGTGTCCTTCACGCAGCTTGGCGCGCGCTTCTTCCCCAGTGATTTTGACCTTTTTTTGA
>CAZAWQ010000033.1:0-3115 GCA_964488585.1 uncultured Roseivirgaceae bacterium | reverse complement strand
AAATCACATCGAAATAAAAGGCAGCATCCGGCATGTGGGACTACCACATTATGAGCCTCATGGTAAATTACCATTGCTTATACAAGACCATGGTAATCCAGTAAGTTTCAGGAATATTTGGATAAGGCGACTCTAGTCTCTAAATATGAGGTATGGATTATAAGTGATGCATCCCCTCTGAAATTCAGTTTCCATATCATTTTGCTAACTTCGACACTAACTGTATGTTATCTCAAACTCAAAACGAATAAAATGCTGATCGGAACATACGCATTAATAATGATGTTACTGGGTGGGGGTGACTCACCTTTTGTATTACCAAAGGCAGAAAAAGCTGTTAAACAAATTATAGTTGATTCGGATAAGAAGAAAGAAATTCTGGCCGAAATGAAAGTATATTCTAAGGAATGGAAGAAATTGCAAAAGACCAAGAAGAAGCAAGCAAAAGCCATCGCAAAACTAAATAAGGATTATTCAGTTGATCAGCAATTGATGACGGATGGATTTCGTATTTACCTTGAGGAAAGAGAGCCGATAATATCTGACCTCAACCAATTCAGACTTTCAGTTCAGGATAAATTTAGCCAAGAAGAGTGGGGTCAACTTATGGACAGGGCCATAAATATCAGCCCTAAAAAAACCAAGAAATTAGATAAGACTAAGGCAAAAGCCGAAATCAGTCAGAACAAACAGATAGCGGCCATTGCATCGGAAATACAAAGTGCTTTTTCAGACCCCGCTAAAATTGAAAGCGCCGACGAGTATTTTTTAGCTTTTGAGGACGCTATGGCTGAAATGCTGGTCAAGAATCAGGACTATTTGCCTGATTTAATTGAAGTAATGGAAGACCAAGGCGCCACCAAAGCAGAGTTAACAGCCATAGCCAATCAGGAAGAGCAAATAAGGGCAGCGGGGCGTGAATCATTTTTAACATTGCGAAAAAACCTGGTGGACCTAAGCAACGAAAACGACTGGCCCAAGCTGGCTAAAGCTCTGGGGAAATTCATCCTATAGCGCCTTCAACAATTCGGTCTTCTAATATCTGTGGTACAATTCGGCGGGCATGCAGTCATTCAATCATTTAGTCATTTAGTCCCTCAATCCTTCAATCCCTTTATTAAAGTATTTGCTAAATACCAAAAACAAAGCCCCACAACTTATCCAGGCCGGCAAAGTGAGGAATGAAAGGAATATATCCTGAGACCAGGAGATATAATAGAATAGCACAAAACTGATGCCCCAGGCCAGTAAAACCGCCATATTAACCTGTACCCCTGATTGTTCTGCATAGTTGGCAGTGATCCCCATTCTCTTGGCAAAGAAATGTTCGAAGACAATGATGGCACCGATAGGCGCGAGAATAAATCCATACAGCGCTACAAAGCCCAACAGTTTCATGGCGATGGCTGGGAATAGTCCGGCGATGGTTGCGATAGTTCCTGCCAGTATTGTTACCCAAAAGGTAGAGGCCTTAGGAATTACTGCTTGGAAAGCCAGCCCGGCGCGGTAAATGGTGGGGTTTGCGGTGGTCCAGCCGGCGATCACCACTGCAAGTATCCCAAATATACCTATGGCGTTATATGCTAAGGGACCGGGAGCCACCGGAGGGGCCTGGTTGTTGGCAAGAAAGCCCTGTGCTTCCGGAGATTGTAGATAAACTACATATAATAGGGCAGCTGCTATCCAGGCCATATAGTGACCTACATACATCCCTGCAGCGGTAGTCCAACCTGATTGGGGAGTTTTTGCATACCGTAATACCGAAAGGTCGGACATGCCAATGTGCATGGCGGCATTGCAAAACCAGGACCAGAGCACTACATGCCAGAACGTATATTTTATCTGACCTGGAAAGGGCTCACTTCCTTCACCCCAAATGTTCCAAAATTCACTTAGGTTAGTAACACCCAGTTGTCCTAAGGCCACAATTCCACAAGCTAAAAAAGCCAAAACAATTAATGGTGACATCCAATTGGCGGCTTTTGATACAGAGTCGTATCCTCGGGCAGCAATGATGGAAATAAGGGCGCCTACAATCAATACAATAATTACCCAGGTAGGACCGTTAGGCAGCGTATCGGTAAGTCTGGGCATTTCCATATCAAATGGCACTCCAATAGCAGTGGCAGAAACGGTGATCATAGCACCTGCTAAAAAACAAAATAGCACCCCATTGGCTATATTGTAAAAGGTGACCAATTTTTTTCCGCAGATCTTTTCCAACTGATAGTACAGAGTCAATCGGTGCTTTACGGCGATTTCAGCGGTAAGAAACCTCCAACTAAGCACTGCAAGCAGGTTGCCCAGCAATAATCCAACTATCAGGTCAAAGGCGCTTACCCCTGCGGTTAAAAAGAGTGGTCCAATCATGAATTCGGTACCGGCAGCATGCTCTCCTGCGTACATGCCAAGAAAGCTTTTCCAATCTTTTAAATGGGAAGCTGGTACCGGCTGACGTTCAAACTCCTGTGATTGGGTGGCGGCTTGTTCAGAGGTCATATGGAGGATGTTTGGTGTTTTTTCATAACATACTTCTTTTTCAGAAATTTTTTGTTCAATTGTGGATTGCTGATGGCCATAATAGCACCAAGGGCGGAACCCAAGGGAGACCGGGTAGTTCGAAGTTTATATTGTGGAAATGTAAGTGAAAGCAGTTTTACAAATATTCTATTGTCAGCAAACCCACCGTCTACATATATGCTGATAATCTTACTGCCACCAATAGCATTTTTTATGGATTGAACCTGTAACTCCATTAACTCCAGCATTAATTGATGGTGGGCTATTTCAAATGTTGGGAAACCACTGAGATTCGTACTATCAGGCTGTTTAAAATTGCGCCGGATCTGCTCAAATCTGAAAAAATGTTGGTAGTTCTCTGTTAATCCGATATGTGTTTTGGTATCAAATACTAGTTCCCGGTGATAGCCATATTCCTTGTTAAAATGCTTGTGTAACTGTTTTACCTGAAAACGATACTCTGCACCCAGGAACAAACGGCTGGCCCTAACCGGTTTTCCATCAATGCTGAGAAAATTCAAACAGTCATTTTGCAGGTCTTCCCTGGTTAATGGTTCATGATTAAAAGGGTTCAGTGAAATGCTCCAGGTCCCTG
>CAZAWQ010000032.1:0-2466 GCA_964488585.1 uncultured Roseivirgaceae bacterium | reverse complement strand
ACCGTGTCCCCCAAATGCAGTTTTATCACGCCGGTTCCGGGTGGGGTTGGACCCATGACGCGTGCAGCATTGTTATGGAACACACTACAGGCCGCAAAAAATTCGTTTTATTCATTGACACCCATAGATCTGAGATCTAAGATCTGAGATCTCAGTTAATAATATGTCTATAGCCATCAAAACAAAATCGCTTCCCCTAATGGAGGCCTTCTACACCTTACAGGGCGAAGGTCATCATGCGGGGAAAGCAGCTTATTTCATTCGTCTGGGCGGGTGCGATGTAGGCTGTCACTGGTGCGATGTTAAAGAATCCTGGAATGCCTCCGATCATCCATTGCTAAGTGTTGAAAATATAGTAGCAGAGACACAAAAAAATAACACCACGCTGGTGGTTGTGACCGGAGGGGAACCTCTTATACACGATCTCAGCCAATTGTGTAGAGGTCTTAAAAGAAAAGGAATGCAGATACACCTGGAAACATCCGGGGCATATCCTATCAGCGGCAGTTGGGACTGGATCTGCTTCTCACCTAAGAAGTTTAAACGGCCCCTTCAGGAAATCTACCACCAGGCACATGAGCTAAAAATAGTGATTTTCCATCCCAGTGATTTCCGGTGGGCTGAAGAGCATGTCAAGCTAGTCAATAAAGAATGTAAGCTGTTTCTGCAGCCCGAATGGAGCAAAGTAGATGAGAATATACCTTTGATTGTTGACTATATTAAATCAAATCCTAAATGGCAGATGTCGTTACAGACACACAAATATTTAAATATTCCGTGAAGCAAATCCTGGCCCCGTTTATACTGATTGGATGTTGGTTGTTAGTAACTCCTGTCTGTGGACAATACCATACCAAGTCGAAGAAAGCCATAAAATATTTCGAAAGATCCGGAGAACTTTTACGAAGTAGAAATTACTCAGAAGCCATTACCTACCTGGAAATGGCCATTGAAAGGGATCCGGGTTTTGCGGAGGCTCATTTAAGGTTGGGCACCAATTATTTGTCAATAGGAGACTATCTCAATGCCCGGGGATATTTGGAAAAGGCAGTTTCTTTGATTCCGGATGATCCCAAGACTATTGGAGCGCAATTGGCTCTGGCAGATATCTATTACCGGGAAGGGTCCTATGAAAAGGCCTTGAAATTCCTACAAAACTTCAAAAGATTCAATCCTCCTTCCAGAATGGTTAAATCAGCGGCTAAACTGGAGCAAAATGTCAACTTCGCTTTGTCACAAATAAACCACCCTTTACCTTTCGATCCACAGCCATTACCGGATAATGTTAATGAATACCACCTACAGTACTTTCCAGTACTAACAGCAGATCAAAGCACTTTGATCTTTACTCGCCGGCAGTCCCGGGATCCACAGTTTGATGAGGACATGGTTATATCCACTAAGAATCCGGATGGCTCCTGGTCCAATCCTCAATCAATTTCAGAAAACATCAATACCAAATTTAATGAAGGTACCTGCACAATTTCAGCTAATGGGCGAACCATCATTTTTACTTCTTGTTCAGGGAGATCAAGCATGGGTAGCTGCGACCTTTACATAAGTTACAAACTTGGAGACCAGTGGACTGATCCGGAAAACATGGGAACAAACATCAACAGTAGAAATTGGGAATCACAACCTTCTCTTTCGGCGGACGGGAAGATCCTGTATTTCGTATCAGACCGGCCGGCCGGATATGGTAAAAGAGATATTTGGGAAAGTCATTGGGTTAATCGACAATGGGCCAAAGCAGTTAACCTGGGTGCCACCATAAATACTGCAGAAGATGAGGTAAGCCCTTTTATTCATGTAAATGGTCAAACTTTGTATTTCTCATCCAAAGGATTTACCGGGATGGGTGGATATGATATATTCTATAGCGAATTACAAAATGGCAAATGGGAAGTCCCAAAGAATCTTGGCTATCCTATAAATACCGCCGATGACCAGGTGTCACTTTTCATTACAGCAGACGGAAAGAAGGGATATTATAGTTACGAACAAAAAGGTCGCAATACTTACAAAAGCCTCTTATATGATTTTCAGGTGCCAGAGGCCATAAGAATAAAAAACAAAAGCAACTACATTGCTGGGAAAGTACTGAATGTAGAAACTAAAAGACCCTTACAGGCCCAGGTAGAATTGTACGATATAAATGCGGATTCGTTAAAGTCTACAGTGACTTCTGACTCACTTACAGGAGACTATCTGCAAATTCTTACAGATGGTTCAGAATATGCCCTGTATGTAAGTAAACCAGGATATCTTTTCGAGAGCCTGCGTTTTGACTATCAGGAAAGCCAGGACCGGGAACCAATTAATATCGATATTTTCCTAAAACCCATTAAAAGTGGTACAGCCGCTACCATGAACAATATATTCTTTGAGGTTGATAAGTATGAAATCAAGCAAAAGTCTAGAACGGAATTGAACAAAACGGTGTTATTTTTGCAGGATAATCCATTG
>CAZAWQ010000031.1:0-2837 GCA_964488585.1 uncultured Roseivirgaceae bacterium | reverse complement strand
TCTATCCAAGCAGGAAGTGAATAAGCTTATAGAGGTAACCTCCAATCCAAAGCATAAAGCTGTAATTGCCCTTCTGTACTCGACCGGGATGAGGATAGGTGAGTTACTCCACCTGCGGGTTTACGATATAGATTCAACCCGGATGGCAATCAGAATACTCGGCAACTTCTGTTCAAAAAGTTGTGAAAAGAGCTGCTGCTAAGGCTGGAGTCAAAAAAACAATATCTCCACATAGCCTAAGGCATGCTTTTGCAACTCATATGCTCGAGCAAGGTACCAACCTGAATTTGATCCAGAAATTGCTGGGGCACGGTACCATGCGCTCTACCATGGTCTACCTTCATATGGCCCATACCTTCGGCTTTGAATAAAGTGTTTTATCTCAACCAAAGGGTATGCTATAATCTGTTATTCAAAGCAACTGCACGAGCGCTGAGCAAGGTGAGTGAAAACCCCAGGTTCCTGGGCGCTCAAACCAGCGCGGTAGCAGTGCTCCACACCTGGCGACAGGCTCTCACCTCCCATCCCCATATCCATATGATCGTCCCTGCCGGTGGATTGTCAGCCGATGGGATTGAGTGGGTCCGCGCAAGAAGGAGATTTTTTCTACCGGTCAAAGCCTTATCCAAAGTCTTTCGAGGAGTGATCTGGGGCTTGCTGGAAAAACAAGTAACCTTAGGAGAGATCCGGCTTCCTGATGATATGGCAGAGCTTACCTTACTGAAAACCAAACTTTAACAGAAAGACTGGAACGTATATGCCAAAAAGTCCATGGCCGGGCCACCGTCGGTGCTGCAGTATCTGGGAAGATACACCCACAGGGTAGCCATCAGCAATAACAGGATCGTGGATATTAATGAGGGGAAAGTCACCTTCAGATGGAAAAATTACAGAAAAGGACCACAAAACGAGTTGCTCACTTTGGAAGCAGCCGAGTTTATCGGCAGGTTTATGCGCCATATACTTCCCTTTGGGTTTTACAAAATCCGATATTATGGCTTGCTGGCTAGTGCCAATGGAGCCAAAAGGCAACAATGCATCTTACTTATAGCCAAACAGCCACAGGTAGCACTACTGCAAGGGCTATCGGTTCACCAAGTCCTTAAAATGGTGATCGGAAAAGACCCAGACAAAGGTCCAAAATGTAAGAAAGGGAAAATGGTACGGGTAGCACTTTTGCACTCAGGGTAATTTAGTTAAAACAAAAAAACGTTCTTTGATATCTGTTTGCCTCACTATTGCTAAATCCAATTGGTAGGGAATACTATGCCTTCAAGAAGACCATGGAAATCAATCTCGATATAATACATGAACAAACACTAAGCTGGTTGCGATTTTCCACACCCAACTACCTAATATGCACCCTCTCCATATTACAAATACCCATAGTGAACTCCTGGTAGCAGGGCATCGTTCAACGAAGTTTTATAAAACATTTGCCCACTGCCTCTTTGCCATTGATTAGAAATCCTCAACCCTATTTAATTGATTGTGCAAACTTTCTATAAAACACTGTATAGTTAGCGGTTATGCAAAAAAGACGACAGTGCAAGTAGAAACATTGACATATAACGACAGACATAAAGCACACATTTGCAATTTGCAATACACCGGCAAACACACAATCCCAAAATTGCAAGAGAACTTGCTTTTGCCAACCAACAAATGGTAAGATAATTTTAGTAACTTTGCAGGTCTTTTGAACAATATAGATTTTAAGCCCCAACTTAACTATTTAAGAAGGGGAACTAAATGATTAATATACATATGAAAAAAATTAAAATAGCAATTATCGGAATTGGAAACTGTTCTAGCTCATTAGTTCAAGGAATTGAATATTACAAAAACAAAAATGCTAAAGATGCAATAGGGTTGATGCATTGGGATATAGGAGGTTACATGCCCGGTGATATTGAGGTGGTTGCTGCTTTCGATATTGATAAAAGAAAAGTAGGAAAAGATATATCTGAGGCTATTTTTGAATTGCCTAATTGTACTACCGTTTTTTGCAAAGATGTACCAAAGGCGGAAGTTACCGTAAGAATGGGGAAAATTCTGGATGGTTTTTCCGACCACATGAAAAATTATGACGATAAGCAGACGTTTGTTATGAGCGATGAACAAGAAGCATCGGAAGAAGATGTAATCAATGTATTAAAAGAATCAGGGGCTGAAATTTTAATTAATTATCTTCCTGTAGGCTCCGAAGAAGCAACAAAGTTTTATGCAAAATGTGCCCTTGAATCAGACGTGGCATTCATCAACAACATACCAGTATTTATTGCCAGCAACCCTGAATGGGCAGAAAAATTTAAAGCCAAAAACCTGCCCATCATAGGGGATGATATAAAAGCCCAGATTGGAGCAACAATTACTCACAGAGTTTTAGCTGATCTTTTTAATAAAAGAGGCGCTAAAATTGTAAGGACTTATCAATTAAATACCGGGGGTAACACAGACTTCCTTAATATGCTGAACCTTGACAGGCTTGCATCTAAAAAAGTTTCAAAAACTGAAGCGGTACAGTCCGTTCTTGCAGAAAGGCTTGATGACGACAACATCCATATTGGCCCCAGCGATTATGTGCCTTGGCAAAAAGACAATAAGATTTGTTTCCTTAGAATCGAAGGAAAACTCTTTGGCAACCTGCCTATGAACTTAGAATTACGGTTGTCTGTTGAAGATTCTCCGAATTCGGGAGGAGTATCCATTGACGCAATTAGATTCTGCAAGCTTGCTCTTGAAAGAGGCCAGGGGGGTGTGCTTACCGGCCCATCAGCCTTTCTTATGAAGCATCCACCAAAACAATTTACAGATGATGAGGCATATAAGTTGAC
>CAZAWQ010000030.1:0-7343 GCA_964488585.1 uncultured Roseivirgaceae bacterium | reverse complement strand
TCCAAAATCTGGGACGGTGACTACAGATGTTGCAAAAGCTGTCACTGAGGTAAAGGCCGGCAAAATTAATTTTAAAGTGGATAAGACGGGTATAATAAATGCCAGTATAGGTAAAGCATCTTTTGATGCAAAAAAGATCAGCGAGAATGCTATGGAAGTGGTGCTAACCATCTCACGTTTGAAGCCGGCATCGGCTAAGGGTACATACTTCAAGAGCATAAGCATGTCCAGTACCATGAGTCCGGGTATAGCTATCGACAAAAACTCTATAGAAGGTATTTAATCATGACTAGAGCAGAAAAAGAATCTATAGTTGAAGAGCTTTATCTAAAGCTTACTGAAACAAACAATTTTTATATTACGGACCCACAAGGCTTGAACGTCTCCCGTGTAAACAATTTTCGACGGCTTTGCTTTAAGAAAGGTGTAGAATATAAGGTGTACAAAAATACTTTGATCAAAAAGGCGCTGGACAAACTCGACACAGACTATTCTTCATTTGAAGAAAGCGTGCTGAAAGGATTCTCAGGGATCCTGTTTTCAAATGAAAGCAGTAATGCTCCGGCCAAGATCATTAAGGAATTTAGAAAATAAGCGACTTCTGAGGATTCATTGCCGCTATTGAAGGGTGCTTCCATCGATTCAGATCTCTTTATTGGCGAAGAACATCTCACTATCTTAAGCAAACTAAAATCTAAGGTGGAACTTATTTGTGAGGTGATCAGTATTCTTCAGTCACCTGCTAAGAATGTAATGTCTGCCCTTCAAGGCAGCCGGCATACTTTAGCTGGTCTGGTAAAAACCCTCTCCGAGCGTGAGGGTTAGTAAGTAGTTTATTATTAAGTATTAGAATTTAAAAGTTATTTAGAAATGGCAGATATCAAAACGTTAGGACACCAACTTGTAGAGTTGAGCGTAAAAGAAGTTCAAGAGTTGGCTGACTACTTGAAAGAGACTCATGGCATTGAGCCCGCCGCTGCGCCCGCCCCAGTAATGGTAGCTGGTGGAGATGGTGAAGGTGGAGAAGGTAGCGAAGAAAAATCTTCCTTTGATGTGGTACTCAAAGCACCCGGTGGATCTAAATTGGCGGTAGTGAAATTAGTAAAAGAACTGACCGGATTAGGTCTTAAAGAGGCTAAGGAATTGGTAGACAGCGCACCTAAGGAAGTGAAAGAAGGCGTTGCCAAAGATGAAGCCGAAGCACTCAAAAAGCAGCTTGAAGAAGCTGGTGCAGAAGTAGAATTGAAATAAGGAATTGTCATTAGCACTGCCCTACGCAGATCGACCTACTGTTAGGCCTGACATCGATCGTCAGGTCTTTTCCTGTTTCTACCTACTATTAATAGGTGGTTAATAGGCATCCTTGATGCCATTATTATGATAGACACTAAGAATCTTAAATATAAAAGCCTTGGCTAAAACAATTCACGCAGATAGAATTAATTTTTCTTCTATCAAATCCGTTATTGATTACCCCGATTTTCTCGATGTTCAATTAAAGTCCTTTAAAGACTTTTTCCAGTTGGAAACACCTGCTGAGAAGCGCATGCAGGAGGGGCTATTTAAGGTATTTGCCGAAAACTTCCCCATTTCCGATAGCAGAGATAACTTTGTTCTGGAATTCATAGATTATATGATCGACCCACCGAAGTATTCGGTCGACGAATGTATTGATCGAGGGCTTACCAACTCAGTTCCGTTAAAAGCTAAATTGAGATTGTCCTGTAATGATGAAGACAACGAGGAATTTGAAACCATCGAGCAGGAAGTATTCCTGGGAAATATTCCTTATATGACAGAGAAGGGGTCCTTTGTCATCAATGGTGCCGAAAGGGTGATCGTTTCCCAACTGCATAGGTCACCCGGTGTGTTCTTTGCACAAAGCAAACACACCAATGGCACTAAGTTGTATTCAGCCAGGATCATCCCGTTCAAAGGTTCTTGGATTGAATTTGCTACTGATGTTAATAATGTCATGTATGCCTATATCGACCGTAAAAAGAAATTCCCTGTCACTACCCTATTGAGGGCCATTGGTTATGGGACTGACAAGAACATTCTTGATCTTTTCGGGTTGTCAGAGGAGGTCAAGGCTACTAAAAAAGACCTGAAAAAGATCATCGGAAGGAAACTTGCAGCCAGGGTCCTTAGGACTTGGACTGAAGATTTTGTGGATGAAGATACCGGAGAGGTTGTTTCTATTGATAGGAATGAAGTAGTACTTGAAAGGGATTCTGAAATACAAGAGGAGGACCTGGAGATAATATTGGAGTCAGGCAGTAAATCTGTAATTCTACATCGTGAGGATGTAAATGTTGCTGATTACACCATTATTTATAATACACTTCAAAAAGACAATTCAAACTCCGAGAAGGAAGCAGTAGAACAAATTTATCGTCAGCTTAGAAATACTGAGGCGCCTGACGAGCAAACTGCCCGGGATATTATTCATAGTTTGTTTTTTAGTGACAAGCGTTATGATCTGGGTGAAGTAGGCCGATACCGCATCAATAAAAAACTGGGACTGGAGATTGAGTCTACCGTCAGGGTTCTGACTACCGAGGATATCATCAATATCGTAAAATACCTGATTGGGCTGATCAATGCTAAAGCACTGGTTGATGACATAGACCATTTGAGCAATCGCAGAGTTCGAACTGTTGGAGAACAACTCTATACTCAATTCGGAGTGGGACTTGCCCGAATGGCACGTACTATTAAGGAGAGAATGAATGTGCGGGATAATGAAGATTTCAAACCGGTAGACTTGATCAATGCAAGAACACTTTCTTCAGTTATTAACTCATTCTTTGGGACCAATCAGCTGTCCCAGTTTATGGATCAGACCAATCCTCTGGCCGAAATAACCCACAAACGGAGGATGTCTGCTTTGGGGCCTGGAGGACTTTCCAGAGAACGGGCCGGATTCGAGGTAAGAGATGTCCACTATACCCATTACGGTAGACTTTGTACTATTGAAACTCCTGAAGGGCCCAATATTGGGTTGATATCTTCCTTGTGTGTTCATGCCAAAGTTAACGGCATGGGCTTCATTGAAACTCCATACCGAAAAGTAGTAAAAGGTAAAGTTGCTATGAAAGGCGATGTAATCTATCTGACGGCGGAAGAAGAGGACTCACACAATATCGCCCAGGCGAATGCCCCGATAACAGATGCTGGAAATTACATAAATGATCGGGTGAAGGCGAGGTTCGAAGGAGATTTTCCTGTAGTAGAGCCAGCACAGGTAAGTTATATGGATGTAGCTCCCAATCAAATTGTATCCGTTGCCGCTTCATTAATTCCATTCCTGGAGCACGATGATGCCAACAGAGCCCTGATGGGTTCTAATATGCAACGGCAGGCAGTACCGTTGATGAGACCTGAATCTCCGGTGGTAGGGACCGGTCTGGAGGAACGCGTTGCTCTTGATTCAAGATCTTTGATTCGAGCAGAAGGCACTGGTGTAGTAGATTTCGTCGATGCCACCCAGATTGTGGTCAAATACAATTTGAGTAAAGATCAACAACTGGTAAATTTTGAGGAGGATATTGTGGCCTATAAATTGGTTAAGTTCCGCAGGACCAATCAAGACACTTGCATCAACTTGAAGCCCATAGTAATCAAGGGTGATAAAGTTGTATTGGGCCAACCTTTATGTGAAGGATATGCTACTCAAGGTGGAGAATTAGCCCTTGGAAGGAATCTAAGAGTGGCGTTTATGCCATGGCAGGGTTATAACTTCGAAGACGCTATTGTAATTTCTGAGCGAGTGGTTCGCGAGGATATATTTACCTCTATCCACATTGAAGAGTTTGAACTTGAAGTAAGGGATACTAAACGCGGAGAAGAAGAACTGACTTCTGAAATACCAAATGTAAGTGAAGAAGCGGTCAAAAACCTGGATGAGGAAGGTATTATCCGCGTGGGTGCTGATGTGAAAGAAGGAGATATTCTCATCGGTAAAATAACCCCTAAAGGAGAGACCGATCCCACACCTGAGGAAAAACTTCTTCGGGCAATATTTGGTGATAAGGCTGGGGATGTGAAAGACGCCAGCTTAAAGGCTAGTCCATCGTTGCGGGGCGTTGTAATCGATACTAAACTGTTCTCCCGACCGAAGAAAGATAAGGATCTGCGAGCCCGATCCAAGAAAGAGGTGGTGATTCTTAAAAGTAAGTACGGCAAAGAATTGCTGGAGTTACGAGGTCGAATGATCGAAAAAATGGTCGAACTCCTCAGTGGTAAAGCTTCACAAGGTGTTAAGCACAAATTTGGTGATGTAATTATTGAAAAAGGTGCCAAGTTCAGTGCCAAAAATATAGAGGCTAAAATTTTCCCGGATAAGAACATATACAAAGACGAAAGTACCTACAATGTTCCAGAGGAAGTAAATTTGATTTCTGACCTGATCCTGGACAATTGGACTGCTGACAAAAAAATCTGTGATATGATGCTGGATTTGGTCAAAAACTACCACATGAAGCGCAACGATATCTCAGGATTTTTCAAAAGAGAGCGTTTTACCCTGGAAGTTGGAGATGAATTGCCGGCGGGTATCGTTAAACTTGCTAAAGTTTATGTGGCTAAGAAGAGGAAATTGAAGGTAGGAGATAAAATGGCTGGAAGGCATGGAAACAAAGGTGTGGTAGCGAAAATTGTGAGAGCAGAAGACATGCCATTTCTTGAAGATGGCCATCCAGTAGATATTGTGCTAAACCCTCTGGGCGTACCTTCCAGGATGAATCTTGGTCAAATATATGAAACAGTGTTGGGCTGGGCTGGTATAACACTGGATAAAAAATATGCCACACCGATCTTTGATGGAGCTACTATGGAGCAGGTGTCAGATGAATTGAAGGCAGCAGGTCTGCCTGCTTTCGGCCGTACCTATCTTTATGATGGTTTATCTGGTGATAAGTTTGATCAACCGGTTACAGTTGGTGTCATCTATATGCTGAAACTAGGTCATTTGGTAGATGATAAGATGCATGCACGATCTATCGGTCCCTACTCGCTCATCACGCAACAGCCACTTGGTGGAAAAGCTCAATTTGGTGGACAAAGATTTGGAGAAATGGAAGTTTGGGCATTAGAAGCATTCGGTGCATCCAATATTTTGCAGGAAATCCTTACCATAAAATCCGATGATGTGATTGGCCGGGCCAAAGCATATGAATGCATCGTGAAAGGTGAAAACATGGGCAAGCCCAATATACCGGAGTCATTTAATGTATTGATACATGAATTACGAGGGCTCGCTTTGGAAATTACTTTGGACTAATAATATAATCCTTCTGATCTTATAAATTCTTGATCATTTAACTTATGGCATTTAGAAAAAGCAAAAAGTTCAACAATGACTTCACCAAGGTTACTATTAGCCTTGCTTCTCCTGAATCTATTCTGGAAAGTTCACATGGCGAAGTGACACAGCCTGAAACCATCAACTATCGAACCTATAAGCCAGAAATGGGAGGGTTATTTTGCGAACGGATTTTTGGACCGGTTAAGGACTGGGAGTGTCATTGTGGCAAATACAAACGAATACGGTATAAGGGTATTATTTGTGACCGATGTGGTGTTGAGGTAACTGAGAAAAAAGTTCGTCGAGAAAGAATGGGCCACATTGAATTAGTGGTTCCAGTAGCACATATTTGGTATTTCAGATCGCTACCTAACAAGATAGGTTACCTTCTGGGTCTTCCAACTAAGAAACTGGACCAAATTATATATTATGAAAGATATGTGGTAATACAGCCAGGGGTAAAGGCCGAGGATGACATCAACTACCTGGATTTCCTTACAGAAGATGAATACCTGGATATAATTGATAAGATGCCCAGGGAAAATCAGATGTTGGATGACGATGACCCGAATAAATTTATCGCTAAAATGGGAGCGGAATCATTAGAGATGATCTTGGCTCGAATTACGCTGGACACCCTGTCTTATGATTTGAGGCATCAGGCCGCTACGGATACTTCACAGCAGCGCAAAGCCGAAGCCTTGAAGAGACTGAAAGTGGTAGAGGCTTATAGAGATTCCCGCAACCGGATTGAACATAGGCCGGAGTGGATGATTATTAAGATGGTACCGGTGATCCCACCGGAACTTCGTCCATTAGTGCCTCTGGATGGTGGAAGATTTGCTACCTCCGACCTTAACGATCTTTATCGACGGGTTATTATTAGAAATAATCGACTGAAACGCCTGATTGATATCAAAGCTCCGGAAGTCATTTTAAGGAATGAGAAAAGGATGTTACAAGAAGCTGTAGATTCCCTGTTCGACAATTCGCGAAAAGTAAATGCAGTTAGATCTGACGGAAATAGAGCGTTGAAGTCATTGAGTGACATGCTGAAAGGTAAGCAAGGCAGGTTCCGTCAAAACCTTTTGGGAAAAAGAGTGGATTACTCCGGCCGATCGGTAATTGTTGTGGGTCCCGAACTGAAGTTACACGAATGTGGGCTCCCCAAAGATATGGCAGCAGAACTCTTTAAGCCATTTATTATCCGCAAACTTATTGAACGGGGTATTGTAAAGACAGTAAAATCTGCTAAAAAAATTGTAGATCGCAAGGATCCGGTTGTCTGGGACATACTGGAAAATGTACTAAAAGGTCACCCGGTATTGCTAAACCGGGCACCAACATTACACCGTCTGGGTATTCAAGCCTTCCAACCAAAATTGATTGAGGGTAAAGCTATTCAGCTCCATCCTTTGGTATGTACCGCTTTCAATGCAGATTTTGACGGTGACCAAATGGCTGTCCACGTTCCTCTGGGACATGAAGCCATATTGGAGGCTTCATTATTAATGCTTTCATCTCATAATATTTTGAATCCGGCCAATGGGGCACCAATTACTGTTCCATCTCAAGACATGGTTCTTGGATTATACTACGTAACCAAAGGACGAAAGAGCACTAAAGATCATCAAATCGAGGGTGAAGGAATGAGCTTCTATAATCCCAGTGAGGTCAATATTGCCATAAATGAAGGTAAATTATCTAAGCATGCTCATATTAAAGTAAGAAGCAAAGTAAGGACTGCTGAAGGCAATTTGGAGACTCAGATTATTGAAACGGTTGCAGGAAGGGTTATTTTCAATCAATTTGTTCCTGAAGAAGTGGGATATGTTAATGAACTGCTTACCAAGAAAAAATTACAGCAGATCATTTCCCAGGTGTACAAGGTGTCTGGTATGGCTAGGACTGCACAGTTCCTGGATGACATTAAGGATCTTGGATTTCAGTCTGCATACAAAGGCGGACTATCAATGGGCCTTGACGATGTAAAGGTACCAGACGACAAAGACCAGCTGGTACAACAGGCGAAGGA
>CAZAWQ010000029.1:0-2684 GCA_964488585.1 uncultured Roseivirgaceae bacterium | reverse complement strand
TGAGTTATACCGAGGGAGACGGACCTGTGGCTATCGATGGTCAAATCTTAACTTCCGATGTAGACGACACCGATCTGGAAAACGCAACCGTTAGCCTGTCTGATGGCTATGTTACCGGTGAAGATATACTGGGTTTTACTGATCAAGCTGGAATATCGGGTGTTTTCGATGCTGCCAGTGGGACACTTACATTAATAGGTACGGCTTCATTGGCAGTTTATACTACAGCTCTGGCAAGCATCACATACGAAAACACAAGCATCGATCCAGATCCTTCGATAAGAACTATTGCATTTACTGTTAACGATGGAAATGACGACAGCGCTCCATTCACAAGGAACATTTTAGTAACCGGAGTAAATGAGCCGCCTGTTGTTGAAGAGAATGGAGTTAAGGTCGATACGGTACGGTTTATTATTATGGAAGATGTGATCAGCACCTTATGTGTCGAGGTTTCAGATCCGGAAGGGAATACCGTTCACGTGGAAATGGTTTTGGCGACTTCTGTAGAAGGCACTTTGGATAATGGCGCCACCAACGACCTCTGTTTCCAATACACACCTGAAGCAAACTTCAATGGGGTTTATTATGGGTCGCTGACAATTTGTGATGATGGAAATCCCGTCTCATGCACTACGGTTGTGGTGGAAATAACCGTATTGCCTGTAAATGATCCCCCGGTGGCTTCTGATGATGAATTTACCATTCAGGAGGATCAGCTTCTTGAAGAAAATGTACTTTCAAATGATTCAGACCCGGAGGGTGAGATTCTGTGGGTTGCCACTGCCCCAGTTGAAAGCGTATCGAATGGATTACTCGTTCTTCAGACGGACGGGTCTTTTTCATATACACCAAATAAAGATTATTCCGGAGAGGATTTTTTCAAATACAGGGTTTGCGACAATGCAGATCCTTCTGCCTGCGATGAAGCTCTTGTGACAATCACAATTATTGACGTTGAAGATCCCGTTATTGTATATCAAGCTTTAACGCCAAACGATGACTCATATAATGACCTGTGGGTGATCGATGGAATCGAGCAATTTCCAAATAACATTGTACAGGTATTTGACCGATGGAGCAGTCTGGTTTACAGGATGCAGGGCTACAACAACAGCGACCGTATATGGAATGGAGACTCCAACGAAGGTATTTCTACCGGCGAATTACCGGATGGAACCTATTTTTATGTTATCAATCTGGGTGATGGCAACCCCATCCTGGATGGTTTTGTCGAATTGAAACATTGATGAGAAGTATTCTTACCATATCGCTGCTACTACTAACCTGGATAAATCTCTATGGCCAGTCAGAGGCTACCTATTCCCAATATATGTTTAATGGTCTTGCAATCAATCCAGCCTATGCGGGGAGCCATGAATCACTGGACCTGACTGTTCTCTCACGTTTTCAATCTATGGGAATTGAAGGCGCCCCGGAAACTCAAACATTTACAGGTCATACTGCAATCGTTGATCGCAGAATTGGACTGGGTTTTCTTTTAATCAATGACAAAATCGGCGTTACCCAACAAACCGGTTTTTACCTGTCTTACGCATATAAAATTCGATTCGACAGATCTACTCTTTCATTGGGTCTTCAGGCGGGAGGTACTATGGTCGATGCGAAGTACAGTCAACTTTTGATCAGGCAGCCGGGAGATCCGGTACTGGGGGATGATATCCAGGGATTTAAGCCAAATTTTGGGGCCGGAATTTATTACAGTTCCGAATACTTCTATGCAGGTATAAGCATGCCGCAAATGATAAATGCCGGGGAAAAGGCCATCACCCAACTGCAACCGCTCATTTTTACAAGTGGAATAGTATTTACATTAAATCCGGTTTTAAAACTCAAACCAAACATCCTTTTCAGGGTCGTGGACCAGGTCCCGGTAGAATTTAATTTTAATATGAACCTGCTAATACACGAGGTAGTCTGGTTCGGAGTATCCTACAGACCTTCAAATGCAGCCATAGTTCTCCTGGAGTTACAGCTTACCGATAAATTACGATTTGGGTATGCATATGATTTCGGCATAAACGATCTCTCGAAAGCCAATACAGGCTCTCATGAATTTATGTTGAACTATCAGTTAAGGAAAAATAAAAAAGGAGTTGTAAACCCAAGATATTTCTGACATGGAGCGACGTGTGTCATATTTCATTATAGCTCTGGTGTTAATATTCACCAACACTGAGATCTTTGCCCAGAATAATATCGGGAATCTGATGGTGCGCAATAAATACAAAGGCGATCAGTATTTCCTTGATCTTTACTACGCCCAGGCCATTTCGTATTATAAACTCGCTTTAAAAAAAGACGTCAATCCTGATTTACTAAAGCTGAAAATAGGAGACAGTTACCGTCTGTTACATGAATACGACAAGGCCGAATCCTGGTATGGACAGGTCATGCAATCAAATCCAGAAGACGCCAAATCCATATATAAGTACCACTATGCAAATATTCTTCTGACAGCGGCTATTGAAAACGGATCCGTGTCTTATGTAACCAACATGGGGTATCCCATAAATTCACCGGTGGATGATTTTTCCTACAACATCGATCCGGCAACAATGACGGGGTATTTCGTCTCCAACAGGGCTGGAGGGCGCGGCAAAGATGACATATATTCGTACAGGCAAACTGCACAAGTATTAACCGGGATCGTTTTACAGGTA
>CAZAWQ010000028.1:0-8206 GCA_964488585.1 uncultured Roseivirgaceae bacterium | reverse complement strand
AATTAATATCATGGACAAGTTTCAACCAGGCAATGTAGTGCGTTTACAGTCTTGGATCGATGGAGAAACAAATGGTCTAATCGGACCACAATTAATGGTTTTGAGCAAGAACTCAAAGCGCTCATCTGTAGGAGGCAATTTTTATAATTGTATTTGGATTGAGACCGGACGGGTAGCAGAGATTGAAGAGAACTTGCTTTCGATCGATTATGATTGGCTTAATGCTTAGGCTAAAGCAATAGCCTCCAAACTAAGGACAAATGTTCAACTCAAATAAAATCTTAACTTTTATTCATTAACGCCCATTTTTTTGGGAAATTTGCCCCTCATCAGAATCACAAAATCTATCCTCATGACCACTGCTGAAATCAAACAAGCCATCCAGCCGGGAGTACTTCACGGAGACCAGGTCCAGAACCTGCTTAATTACGCCCAGGATCAAAATTTTGCATTGCCTGCGGTAAATGTAATCGGTTCCAATTCGGTCAATGCGGTACTGGAAACCGCCCGGGATGTCAATTCGCCGGTTATGATCCAATTCTCTAATGGAGGGGCTCATTTTAATGCCGGTAAAGGACTTAATAATGAAGGGCAAAAGGCAGCAGTCATTGGTGCGGTCAGCGGCGCACATCATGTCCATGATGTGGCGGAAGCTTATGGGGTTCCGGTGATTTTACATACGGACCATGCGGCAAAAAAACTGCTACCCTGGATTGATGGCATGCTGGATGCCGGAGAAGAATTCTTCCAAAAGCATGGGAAGCCTCTATACAGTTCTCATATGATAGATCTTTCAGAGGAACCTTTGGAGGAAAATGTGGCCATTTGTAAGGAATACCTTAAAAGAATGACCAAAATGGGCATGACCCTGGAAATTGAATTGGGTGTAACTGGTGGAGAGGAAGACGGAGTAGACAATACAGATGTTGACAGTAGCCGTTTATATACTCAACCGGAAGAGGTGGCATATGCTTACGAGCAATTGATGGAAGTGAGTAACCGGTTTACCGTTGCGGCAGCTTTTGGAAACGTCCACGGTGTTTACAAGCCTGGTAACGTTGAATTAAGACCGGAAATTTTGAAAAACTCCCAGGATTACATCCAACAAAAATTCGGCACCGGGAACAATCCTGTAAATTTTGTATTCCATGGTGGGTCCGGATCTCCTCAACATCAAATAAGGGAAGCTATTGAATATGGTGCAATTAAAATGAACATCGACACCGATATGCAATGGGCATTCTGGGATGGTGTTCGCAACTACTACCTGAACAAAGAAGGCTATCTGCAGGCACAAATAGGAAACCCGGAAGGTGATGATGTTCCCAATAAAAAGCACTACGATCCGCGTGCCTGGCTGCGGTCCGCGGAGCAAAGTTTTATAGATCGACTAAAGGTTGCTTTTGATGACCTGAATGCAATGGGTGTCCTCTCCTAACGTTGACAGATTTCCTTATAGGTACAGAATTGACAGCGGTCGGGGTCATCGGTCTGGCTGAAAGGAACCGCCTCATCAAATAATTCTTCCAGTGTAGCGATCAACAGCCTCTCGAATTCCTTAAAACCATCCGGCGGGATCACATAGCCTGCATTCAACCATTGAATCCCTTCATTTACCTTCTTCAATGGGTATACTCCCAGTTTAACAGCAGTACTATGATTATTTTGATTCCACATATATCCATAGAATAATCCCTGAAAACCTGATTTATATCGCGGTTCTTCAAAATGGATTTGCACATAATCATCAAAGGTAAAAGTATTTCGATAAATCCTCTTTAGGTCGGCCTTGCCGGTTTTATAGTCTACTATATGAAGTGTTTCATTGGCTGAATATACACGATCCAGCGTGCCATCCAACCGCACAGTTTTACCAGATTTAAATTCCAAATCTGAAGAAATTGTCATTTCTGTTCCGATCATCTTGAACGGAGTGGCCCACCGGTCTTTTTCTACAGCCTTATAAATTAATTTTTGTATGATCTGCTGATGAAGTATGTCTTTTCCCTCCAGTACTAAAAAGGAGGATTTAAAATGACTCTTGATGGCCCAATCAACAGCTTCATTTATGGCCTGTGAATCCAGCAATTCTTTTAATCGATCTTTAGTAACAGTTTCACCGATAAGCGGCTGGTACAGTCTCTCAAGAGCATGGTGCACAATGTTACCAAAGTCTCTTGGGTCAAGCTCTGTGGACTCTTTTTCCCTTTCCCTAATTCTGACCAGATACCTGAAATAAAACCGAAGGCTGCAATCAAGGTAGTGGCGTACAGCGGTAGGTGACAACGATTTCTCCATGCCAGAGTCAACTAAAAACTTCTGCATCATTTCAATTACTTTCGGGGTTTTTTGAATCTCAAGGGTTGAGCTTGCCAACTGCTTGGACAGCGACATCTGATAAACCTGTTGACTGATTGACTCCTTTGGAAATGACTCTAGTAACTGCCATATAAACCTGCTTTTTTCTCCCGATCCGTCAATAGCGACTTCAGTATTGTACAATACGGTAATTTCCCGGGCCCTTTGAAGCACTCGTTTAAAATGATAAGCTGCAATGGAATCCTGTTCCTCAAAAGTGGGCAGTCTGAATGCCTTCCTTACAGCATAAGGAATATAACTGGTGTGCCTGTTCCCCCTTGGAAGTTTACCCTCATTAGCTGAAACCAGGATCACTCTTTCAAAGTCAATCGCTCTGGTTTCCAGAAATCCCATTAATTGCAACCCTTTGGTGGGCTCACCGGAAAAAGGAATTTTTAACTGCTCAAAAGCCTGTGTGATCAACCTGGCAAGAGTCCGCGGTTCCAATTGCTGGTGGTGCTTTTGGATCTGCTCCTCCAATTGCATCATATGTTTCAAACTATGGTATGCAAACTCCGTTTCCAGGTCACTTAGCTGTTGGTCCAGTCTGAGCTTTTGATAAATAGCCATCATCAGTTCTACTAACGAACTGATCAGATCACTGACCCGTTCCTTTGGGGTCATGGCCAGTTTAAGGGTTTCAGACGACCCGGAAGCCATAAATGCAGAAACCGCTACCCACTTACTTTTGGTGTTTAAAGTTGATGAGAATTGCTTTAATGATGGTAAAGATCTTTGCATCAGTGGGTTGGATATTAGATCGGTGGCGTAGCTGGCCTCAGCGTATGCGTTGTGCGCTTTACCTCGCAAATGCAATTGATATTCCATATAAGCGTTTGCCAGACCAAACCAATGACTGTGCTTAGTAGGGTAGCCCATGGTCACATTCAGGGACTGTATGTTTTCAGGTAAAGCAAAAAGAAGAGGAAAGAGCAAGCCCTCATCCGCCAATACCACTCCGCAATTTTCCAGCTGCTCCTCTGACAATTGCGCCAATAACTGACCTACCACCTGTGCCTGCCCCACTGACTGTACTCCACCGATCAATTGAATGCTTTTGGGTTCCTTTAGCATGTCCGTGATCACCCAATGAACTTGCTCTGAAGGAGGCCATTTTTTATAATTCCGGCGCATGAATTTGCCAGCTTCCTCCACCTCATGCTCCATATAAAGCCGGTCAGCATCCCAATAGACAGTAGCTGCATCATTCGCCAGTAAACTTTCTATTATTACTTCCTCTGATTTCGATAAAGCATTAAAGCCGGCAAACACTACTTGATCGAATGGGAGATCTATAGGCCCAGCCTGGAGTTGCTCTGCCAGTTGACCATAGAGCATCCCACTGTAACTCAATTTGTTACTGGTTAGGTACTGCTTAAAAGAGTGATATGTTTTGCTTACCCTGCTCCACTGGTTAATAAAATTGACGGTTAAAGTAGTGGGCTCATTACCCATCATCTGGTTGAATCGCTTCAAGGCGAACAAAACTTCTTCATTATCCTGATACCTGGATTCCAGCTCCTCTAATTGTTCCAGGTTTCGGTAAATTTCCTTTGCATTCACCAGGTAGCGATCTACTTCGTCGAAGTCCTTTAACAATACCTGTCCCCAGGCGTAGAATTTATCGAAAGTAGGCAGCTCCTCTTTGTCAACCTCACCTCCCGGTGGAGGCAGGTAAGTATCGCTATAGGCAGCGTATAAGGCAAACAACAAGTCAATATCATTGCTGATAGATTTCCCGGTGCAACGAACAATAAAATCTTCAATGCTTAAAATTTCCGGCACCCAGAACGTTTCCTCAGAAAATCTTTTCAACAAAGCTTCTCGAAAATGATAGCAAGCCCTTCGGGATGGGAATACAAAAGCGTAATTACGGAAATTATCTAATTCATCTGAAGGCAGTTGGTCTACAATATGGCTGATAAACCCTTTCATGCCTTAACAATCTTTAAGTCTCTGACATATACCAGATATTTCTCAATATTTCTGTATCCCATATTTTCCAAAAATGCGGCATACTGTCCCAGTTGTTTATGATGCTTCGAATGCTCTTTCTCACGTTTATAGTCAACCACCACGGTTCTGTCATCCTTTACCATGACCCGGTCAGGTTTATACAGCCTTCCTTCGCTGGCTACTTCTCTTTCAGAGAAAACTTCCCATTCAGGGTCGAAAAAGGCGCTGAATTCAGATTGTGCAAACAATGCGTTCACTTTCTCCTGAATGCCCTGTTTATCATATTCTCTAATTAGCCCTTCCGTGTGCATTTGATCCAGCACGGCAGGTAATTCCTCTTTACTTTTCAGCCGTTCCAATACCGTATGTACCTGGATGCCTTCCCGAATGGTATTGGCTTTATAGTTATCAAGCAAGGTGAACATCTTTTGATGCCCGGACCGAATAGACACTTTATCTTCATATGATCCAATTCGTATTCGATCAATGGGTATTGAACGAGCTGTATCATCCATTGAAGGCGCCAGAGGCTCTGCCAAGTCACCCTTGGTAAAGGTTTTACTTTGGGAGTCCCAAGAAGTGCCCCATTCGGGTTTATTACAAACCGTCCAGAGTAGTTTATATAAACTTCCCAGATCATCGGCCGCTATCTTTCCTGAGGGGGTAACACTACAAACATGCAGACGTTGTCGTGCCCGGGTAAAGGCTACATATACGGTATTCAAGCCCTCAGTAAGCCCCTCCAATAGTTCCTGCTGGTAGGCATTGGCAAAATGAGAGTCCTGAAGGTCTCTGGTAAAACTCAATGGTAATAGTTTGTACTTTTTGTATTGATCAGAAAGCTGATCCGTCCAGAATAGTGAGTCCTTCCGTGGCTTTAGTTCAAAGTCTGCCCAAGGCAGCAACACAATGGGTGCTTCAAGACCCTTGGCTTTGTGTATGGTCATAACTCGTACCGCCTCCTGGTGAGCAGGGAATATTACCATCTGATCGCTTTTATTATTTTCCCACCATTCAAGAAAATCACGGGCGGTACTTTTTCCTTTGGCATTTTGCTCCAGGCAAACTTCCAGAAACCTGGCAATAAACGGGTCGGCCTCTGTCGATTCGATTAATAAGGGTATAACACCCGAGAGCCATTCATAGATATTCCTGTATGCCAGGTCATTCCATTGACGGACCAACTCGGGTGGTAAATTCGTTTCCAGTAGGCCAGTACTTATCTTACCCGATTCCATGAAAAGTTCATTAAAATCAATGTCTATGTCTTGCTTCCCTTTTTGATAAAGGAAAGCCATTTCAGCTCGTGCCAGTTGGTCCTCGGGATCCAGCAACAAATACATACTGCTGATCAGCAAGCGGACTGCCCAATTACCTGCCAGATTCATAGCCTGGTCACTATTCACAGGCATTCCCAATATGGACAAATGTTGAGAGACCTCCGTTACTTCTATATTTTTGCTACATAGCACCAAAAAGTCACTATAGCGACCCTCTTTGTTAATATGATCATTTATAATTGATGTCAGGTGTACTAGAGCATCTTGGCGCCAGGCAATTCCATTTCTTTCAAAAAACTTGATGCAAACCCCACCTGTTGATTCAGCGGTCGATTCCTGCTCCACCTCCTTATATACTTCAGATAACATTCCGGAGTCCGGTGGGAGATCTTTGGTCACTAATAAAGCCTGACTGGCATGCCTGAAAAATTCGTTGTTAAAGGCCACTACCGACTGGGAGCTTCTTCGGTTTTCCTGAAGGGTCTTTTCTTCCAGCTGATCGCTATATAAGGAAAGGTCCTGTACAGATTTCCGAAGTAACAGGTTCAAATCTCCCCCGCGCCATCGATAAATGGATTGTTTCACATCACCCACCAACAATACGTGATTCCGTTGGTCCAGAGCGTTGGTAACCAGAGGCTTGAGGTTATCCCATTGATAGGCCGAAGTATCCTGAAACTCGTCAATAAGTACGTGATGATAGTAATTGCCCAGTTTTTCGAATAGAAATGGGGCCTCTTTGTCGGAAATGATTTCCCTGAGTAGAAAGCTATTGTGTGACAACAACATAAGATTATTGCTCTGGCGATAGACCTTTAATTGTTCACTAATGGCATCAAGCAATCCATAGCTATAGATATGCCGCTGCAATTGATAAGCGGTCATGTACTCAGGATAATGAGCCTGGTGGTATTCATGTATATCCAAGGCAATCTGACCCAGTCCAGCTGCTACTACAGCTTTGATCTCTTCCCGCTTCTGACTGGAGGCGGTATACCAGTCATCTTCCCCGCGGGCAGTTTTCTGGAAGGTAGGATTAAGCGCCAGATCATTATTTAGGATCTTTTCAAAGGTATTGGCCGCACCTCTGCCCTTTCCCTTAAAGTCGTCCTTTTTTAACCCGTACTGAGCAATCAATTTAATGGCCTGTCCGGCATAAATTTTTTGTCGGGACCTATACTCCTGCTGCGTACTTTGAAGCTGCTTTTCCAGGTTTCTGAGAGATTCTATATTAACCTCCTCCTTTTTCAATTTGCTAAACCCTTGATGAAATTTCTCTTTGAAAAGCTCTTTGCCAAATTCGATTAAGATGTAATCTAACTGCCAGCCCTTGTCTTCTTCAATGCGACTGAAGGCAAAATCCTTAGTCCAGTTGCGCAATTCCTCATCGTTGGTTAGATTCTCGTACAATAGATGTAGCGATTCTATCATAGCGGTTTCATCATCTACATCTATTTCATAGTTCAGGCTTAGTTTGAGTTCTCTGGCTAAGGCTCTTACCAGTTGGCTGAAAAAATGATCAATAGTACTTACAGAAAATCTTGAATAGTTATGAAGTATGTTGGTTAGCGCTTTCTTTGCCCTGTCCTGAATATTGAGTTTCTGTTCGAAATGCTCAAACTCTTGTTCAATAGCTTTTTTCATGGCACTGTTCTCCCCAGCTGCCATTTCCCGGAGATCTTTAAGGATCCGCTCCTTCATTTCCTCAGTTGCCTTATTGGTAAAAGTAATGGCAAGTATGTGCTGATAATCCTGCGGGTTACGGAGTACGATTTTCAAGTACTCCTTAACCAAGGTAAAGGTCTTACCAGATCCCGCAGAGGACCTATAAATTGTAAAATTTTTGATGGAAGATGCCTCTGGGTCCTCAAAGAGGTTAAGCTGTTTCATCTAGTTATAATTTTACAGTTGAAAGTAAGCACTTATTTTTTTGGTGGAGCGATGTCGCTAACTCCACCAGAAACTACGAATTTCATTGCCTCTGTTCCTGACAGCATTAATGGTTTCACCCGGTCCTTGGGAAGCAACATTACATTACCCGAGAAGTTATAACTATGAGGAAAATAGACCGCTACAAACTCTGGCTCCCCCATATATGTCATGTCTTCTTGAGTGATAAACCCAACACGTTTGATAGAGCCGTCAGGGATAAGGTCTACAATTACCGGTTGTTTGAATTTCTTGTGATCTCCCACAAACGCTGAAATCAGGTCTTTTAGCGAAGTGTAAATGATTCGTACTAAGGGTACTCGAATCATGATACCTTCAAAAAAGTTGAGTACAGGTTGAATCAAAAAAGAGGTACCTAAATAACCAAAAATCGTAATTGATCCAAGAATGATAAGTAGCCCTAGCCCAGGAATATCAAGAGTAATTAATCCGTCCAGCCAACGAATAGATATTACTATGATATAAATGGTCAGAGCAAGGGGAACCACCAAAAGTAATCCTCTTAAAAAATACCTGGGGATGAACTGAAATTTTGATTTTTTCATAAACCTAATGCTAAGCCAGTAAGTTAAACAGCAATTATAGAATTTACCAATCACCTTTTGTTTCTTAACGGCAGTATGTAGACCTTATATTAGCAAATGATCGGTTAGAATATAAAA
>CAZAWQ010000027.1:0-9887 GCA_964488585.1 uncultured Roseivirgaceae bacterium | reverse complement strand
TTCCAACGTGAGAGGTCAAGATGGCCCACGGTCAGAGATGGTGAATGAAGACGACAAATATGCTCGTTCAAATCAGAGTTCAAAAACTGTGCGGGCTGTGGCATTATCTTTTTTGTGGATAAAGATTGCAGAATAAATTCTGCCGCCCAGATATGGCCACCAGGATTATTGCGGATATCAATTATGATTTCATCTGTCCCGAATGAATTGATGATTTTCTGAAAATCACTGGCAAATTCAGTGGGTTGGTTGGTAGCGAAGGAGTATATCCTTATGTATCCTACTTTTTTCCCTTTATATGATACGTACTTTGGCTTAAAATTACCAGGGTATCTGGTAGCTAGCTCCGCATCATCGATCTTTTTCGCGGTTTTAAGCGGGGCCGCGTCTACTGCAGCAGCTGGTGCAAAAAACTTCCTCTTGACCTGATGTACCAGGTCGGTCATATTATCATAACCCAAATAATAGCTATTGTCGGTATCCGGTTGACCTTCCTCCATAGAACGGATGGTTCGGGAGTGAGCAACTAGCCACTGAAAGCGTTTATTTTGTTTTCTTCCATCATTGAGGTAACTAATGTTGACCCATTCTTCGTCCGGTGGAAGCATAATTGAAAGCGGCCTGAAGGTCATACTGTCCAATCCACGGACAAATTGAGCAGCCTCATTACTTCCCGCAAACCTGCGTCCATTGATCCGCACAGATTTTTCTATTGGTATACCGTTCCAATGAGTGATTTCTACTCCTTTAGTAAATAACCCATAGTTCTTTTTTCCTATTATTTTGGAAACCGTAAAATGTGGCTCGCCATCTTCAAAGTATTGTTCGATAAAGAATGGCAAAAAAGCCACCTTGTTTCCGAAGGGGTAGGGCAAGGAATAGGTGGTATGAAGATCCCGCACAGAATTAAAGATATTGATCATCCGTTGGTGAAAATCCAGTTCCGTCATATCTTCGGGTTCGTGTAGAAGATTTCGTCTGAGTACCTCAAGGTGATTAATGGGATTGGATGCGTATAAAGCAGATTTTTGAAGCAGATGGACGTAAGCTTTTTGAAGAACCACTTTAGCTTGGTCAATGATGTTCACCTTATCGTCAAGGGTAAGATACCCAGGGGTTTGATAAAAATGAGTAAGCGTAACAATGTGATCCAGGCGGTTTTCAAAAGCAGTTAGGATATCCTGTACATAATCAGAAGTATCACTTAGAGTCACTTTCTTTCCGTAGAAAGCTGGCAATCCAAGTTTTATGAAATCTGGCAGGTTTGGCTGTAGTGCTAAGCGCTTAAAGAACAGTGCATCTTCCAGGACGGTAGCAAAGTCGAGCTGGATAGGCTCTACGATTTGCGATAGTGGTTTAGACGCTGCGCTCTCAAGATCAAGTATACCCCCTGTGGTTTCTTGTCCGTCAAATGGAATTTGATGTCGCAGGCAGTAGTCCTCACAATCCTCATGGTCAGATTCAATCACCCAGCGTGCGCTTGCGTCCTTCGCTGATATGGCTCCTGCAAAAATGCCAGTATTACTATTTTCTAAGTCAAGGGCATGCTGCGGCAGGTTTATCAATCCGTCTTTCAAAAGGGCCACGGCATCATTGTAGGATTTATCGATATCAATTACTGCTTCCGGATCTTCATTAGCTAGGTATAGATAACGAACAGTCGATCTCAGCTTTATGCGTTCAGTAATTATGTCAAACTTGCCCATCAGCCGTTTTTGGCCATACCTGGGAAGACCGTCGACAATAGTCCAGGTAATGGATTGTTCTCTTGCATTGATAAATTTTCCATATACTTCTACATCACTTTTGCCACTAAGAACTATCAGATCCGCTTTCTTACCTGCTTCGATTGAGCCTACCTTTTTATCCCATTTTAAGATTTTCGCGGCATCGGTGGTGACCATCCTAACCAGGGCTTCATCATCAAAAAGATCACCTTTTTGGGTGCTGATTAATTTGGCTACTTTTAATTCGCATAACAAATTTTTACTGCCACTCGGTGTCCAGTCGGATCCTATACTGATCATAACATTATTTGCTTTGGCCGCTTCAATATCCGCGGTTACCCCATAAAGCAACAAGTTAGAAAGAGGCGACCAAACCATATTTCCTTTCAGTGAGCCATAGATCTCAAAATCTTCTTCTCGCAAACCACAGGCATGGATTCCTGTCAAGTGCTCATTAATTGCCCATTTATTTGAGTTGACCTGCAGGGCCTTAAAATGTTTATTAGCGCTTTCCTGGGTGCCTTCTGCCAGATGTAGGAGGTAGGTGGATTTCTTTTCCTCAAGTTTATCCAGTGTTTCTGCCAGTTTAGCTGCATCTTTGATATCCGCAATCTTAGTCTGGGCTCTTGGCAAATCCGGATCCACCGGTTGTTCTACATTGCGGACAATACCTCGGTACATTTTTCGGATATTACCATGGCTGGCCAGAGTAATACCTTGTGATGAGGTTACGCCGGAAAACAACAAGCGACATTCGACATATCTAACGATTGATTGCAAAAAGCCATCGATATGACCAAGAATCTTTAAAGGACCTGTCATACTTTTCTTGTAATCCGCATGTCGTCTCCATTGGTCCCGGTTGTCAAATTTTTTTGGCACCAGCCACATCGGCACTATGTTGTAGCTCAAATGATTGTGTAGTTCAATCATCCCGGGATAAATGGTCCCACCGCATTTAATTGTTTCCTTTTTTTTGAAACCGTCTGGAGGGTTTTGTTGCCTGGATTGAACAGCTACAATTGTATCGCCTTCAATGTATACAATGCCATTACTAATCACCTTTGATTGGTTATCCAGGGTAACGATTTTCCCTTCTATGGCATATCGGGTGTTTTGGGTGAGCTTGATTTTGGTCATGACATTATATTATTCCGAAAATTTGTTAACAGCGTTTTGTTCTTTGGTGGTTAGTGGCTCCGGAGGTAGTTCAAAAACCCAGTCAGGCAAAAACCATTTGTAATAATGGGATGACCAGTCCCCATTGTCCAACTTGGCCCTTTGGGCGCGGTCACCGCTGCTTCCCTGCCATCGTAGAACACCAAAGGGGAGGTCCTTTCGCGGCACTTGCTGACGTTCACCATCATACTGGAAATCTGCCTGAACATCTTTAGTATAAGACAGTTGTTCAATCTCCAGCAATTTTGCTTTCCAATCAGCTTTCGCCCCTGATTGCGACCATGATTTGCAAGCAACCACCTTAAGGTTTGCAGGTACTTGGAGCTGTTGAAGGAGATGGTTAGACATCCGTCCAAAAGTGAGCAGGACCTCGGTTTTTTTGTAACTCATGACTTTGTTCAACAGGGATTGATAAACTGTTTTAATTTGGGAATGCTCCAGTATGGACTTTTGATCATTAAAAGACATATCCATGGTATCTACAGGCAGTACCCGCAGGATACAATAGTTATGGTCGAGCCCGACAGATTGCAAGAAAGACTGAAGATGCTGACCCCCGTTTCCCGTCAGTGCTCGCATGGTAAACAGATCGTCATTAGACTGTTGGTCAGCCAGGATCAGGAAGCGGGCCTTATTCGGCCGGCCCCGATAGGCAACCTGATAGCCCAGTGAAGGCTCAGAGCTTACACCTAAAGTTGAGAAGTCAGGCCATCGCTTGGAAGCGTAGGCACCCTGAAGGATTTTTAAAAAACCCACCAGTGGCCCTTTGTCGTAATCCTTGTATTTATTTACCGGTGGTTCATAAGGATAATCTCCTGACAGTTGGCCATACCCATCACTGGAGCCATTTGAAAGCCCATCATAAGACAAACCACTATGCTGATTATATTTACCACCAGCGGCAAAAATCTGGATTGAGCGCTCATCATCCATGCGATTGCTGGTGGTAGATCCCCTCCCAAGTCGCCACGAAGTGCCAAGTGGTAGATCCCGGAAGGGAATTGGCGCTTTTTTAAATTCATAAGGGGCATTCAGATTGCGTGTCATACCAGGGTCTTCTGGTAGCCAGGCATTATCTTGGGTGATCCAGTTGTTTATCATATCCACAGCTGCTTGAAAACTGGCTTTAATGATTACTTTTTGGTCTGGATTTTTAGCACCACCAGGGTGTACCACACCCAAGATCCTGGTTTTAGAATCTAGGAAGTCACCGGTAGCCGTGCTTAGATCTTCAATACCGTCCGGGCAACTGCCACCGCGGCTTTCCACCCAGGTCTTGACAGATTCTTTAGCCGCACGACCTACAGCAACGACAAGCCTTATATCATTTTTTTTGAGCACATAGCTGAAGATTGCATCACGTTGGGAGGCTATAGGTGAATGGGTGCTTTGGGCAAGCCACCTAAGATCATTATCACTGTATTGTCCGAATATCGGGTAGACAAAAGTATTCAGAAAGAGGTAATGATAGTTGATACCAATAAAGTTCAGGAAGTGCTGCATCCGTGACCCACTACTGCCCACGAAGGAACGGTGTGCCAGGCTCTCATCCTGAGCACCTTCCTGTCCAATTATTAGGACTTTTACTTGGTTGGGTTTTAGTCTTCCCCGATAATACATGGGTCCGAAGTGCCAACGATATCGCTCTTTACCGGAGAGTGCGTTGCCCAGGCCTCTGTAATTTGGAGATTCGGAAAAGAGGCGGGCCCAACTTAAATTCTTAGGAGGTCCTGGATCATATTCCCAGGGAAAACCACGGTTTTCCCAATAATCTGAATGAGGCATAATACCTTTTTTTAATTACGTGCATTTAAATAATTAAAGTGTTACTAAATGATTTGAAAATCATTCGTTGTAAAGTTTAATCCAACAATCAGTATGGGTATTGATATGAAAATCTAACTGAACTCAATATAGACTTATCAATCCAAATCAAACACCCTTTCTGCGATCACTATATCCTCCATTTTAGGCAAAGCTCCTTGTAGGTAACTTTCCAGTTCGAATTCCCCATCTTCCTTTAAGGCAATTAACTCCAGGGAGGCCTGGGTATTTACCGTTTCCTGACCCAAAGCTTTTACAATTTCTACAAACACCATAGGGCCTAAGTATCGAGTGTAGTCTTTCCTCCTGGCAATGTTTCCTAAGGAAAGAGCGTTAAAACTGTTGGTTATAGCTGAGCCAAATTCATTAAGAGCAACTATGGCGGCCTGGGGGTTTCCTTGAGCCTGTCTACTAAATTGACCTAATTTGGTGCCGGCCAAAATGGTGCTCTTTATAATTTCACGTTCCGCCCGTAAGAATTTGACAATAAATGGATCTTTTTTGGGGTTTTTGGCTATCCGCTTAAAACTCCGGTTGTCCTTGGTGCTGTACTTTTCCAGCCCAATCTTTTGCAGTTCTTTATCATCGGAATGCTCCAATATGGCAAAGGCATATCCAATTGCTCGTGCCAGATTTAATTTGGTGTCCTCCAGGTTGTAGACTTTAGTTCTAACACTTGAGTTTGTGAATTGCCAGTGTGACTTTAGTCTACCTTTCTTGTCAAATTTGAAGTCGTTTTTGGGTGGCATGGATTGGTAAACTAGTACCGCATCGGCCACTTGACTCTTGCTCTTAAAAACTTGGGGATCTTGAAAGAAATAGAATGGTATGAGCTGCTTGAGTGATTCCTGAATTACTGCTGAGATGTTTTGATAAGCTGCGTGACTGGGATTTATCGGAGCATCCAACCAGATGGTAGCAGCTGTAACCGGTACGCGCACTTCCAAATTCAATAACGTTCTGCCAAAATTGTGCGTTCCATTGGATTCTGTTTTGTCAATAATTCCATCCAGATCATCGATCCATTCGCTAATTGGTGCCTTCCCGGCTGTTTCAAATGATCGATTGAGGTATTTGTTAACAAATGGGAGCAGTAAACCCTCCAGTTCCCGGGTTTTAAGTCGTCTTTTTGCCTGTTTGAATGAGTAACTCAAAGTCATAGTATCGGGTAATTTGCCTCCGAACCCCAGTGACCCGACTAGGGCCAATCGACTCATGCGCTTATTCCTGCGCTGAATAATATCTTCAGCCTCTAAATCATATACGATCAATCGACCATCGTCCTCGTCCACAAAAGAAGCTTTCACTACTGCCTGATTAATCCTTTTAAAATTACGCTCAATGAAAGGCAGACTTATTTCGATCTCTTTTTGACGTTTAACACTATGGGTAAGCACACCTAAGTGGAGTTTCACACCTGATATTTGCTTGGTAAGTACCTCATTATAATTACCTCGTAACACGTTTTGCAACTTTCTTTCCAAGCCAGGATTTTCAGGCTTATAGGAGAACTCCACATCGATGAGGGCTGAGCGTTCAAGTTGTTTTTGGTAATTTAATCCCAGACTGAAGTTGTACTCTTTCTGGAGGGCTCTTTTGGTCTTTTCAAATAGCTCTTCCCGCTTAGCGTAAATATTATTTATAAAGGATTTAATTTCCTGTATTTCTTTGAAAAGGGCTGTATTGGACAAGTTTTGGACTTTCTTATTTACAGCTTCTGCCAGCTTGCCTTTCAACCAGGGTTCCACATTTTCCAGATCTGCTGCCGATAGGATCTTTAGGATTTTTTTAATTCCCAGTTCTTCAGATATATTGTGATGTAGATTTTCCAACAAGACCTCCGTTTCCAATACCTTGCTCAGAGCTTTAGCATTGCTTTTTAACTGGTTGATGGTTTTTGATGTGTTCAATACTTCCAGTAAGTCGTCTACCGGGAGCAGTGATTCAATCATCTGGCCTAAAATAGTCCGTTCAAAACCAACATTTGAAAGGTGTTTCTCAATTAGATCTTTTACAGTCTTATTATCAGCTTGTGTTAACTGGTCAATAAATTCTTTGATTTTCTTGAGATCCCCTGGTGTACCCTCATCAAGGACTTTCCATAATGTGGCTGATATGTCTGCACTTTTTTCATGAAGCTTCTCCCACTTATCCAAAAATCCCAGAGCCTTGGTTCTCACCTCTTCAAAGGTTTCAGCATGCGCTCCACTAAATAATTTCCTAAGCAACTGTTCACTAAGTCCATTCAGTTTCTCTTCCAGCTTGGCAGGATCTGTGATCTCGTTTAGCTTCTTAAGACTGTCCAAGATTTGAGCGTGATGAAGACCGATTGTGGCTTTTAGGAATTCGTCCAGATTCTTTTCTGTAAAGGAATCACTAAATTGTCCCTTAACTTGAGCACCCAGGCTCAATGCAAAGCTCCAACCTTTTTTCTTTTGTTTGAAAAGTTTTATTCGAAGATTGGTCTGGGTGGGTCGGCTGATGGCCAACGCATATCGTCCGGCAATATCGAATCCTACATCCAGTTGCGCCCCAAGTTTGGCTTTCAAGCCCACCTCTCCTTCCAAATTACCAAGCTTGGTTTGACGTACCCAATTGAAATCGTAACCAAATTGCACCCCGAGGCTCCCGCTAATTTTTGATTCTGTCTCCACTATTAAGTATGTGGATTCTTTCAGGTCTTCCGGTTTTGAGATTTCATCCGGTGCCTTAAGTTCTCCCAGGGTTTCTTTAATGGCCCTCTTTACTGGGGTGTTTTTATCAAGCTTACGAATTATTAAGAGTCTCTTGACTGCTTCGCCTGCTCCCCCGAAAGTAAAGCCTCCCGAGCCCAAAACCCATTTTACCTTAGCGCTTCCTTTGATTTGGTAATCAAAAGCCAGCAATGCATATACCTGGTTATCTTCGGTGTCGTCTTCCAAATTAAGATTGAGATTTTCTTTATGCTTCAATTCCCTTAACAGGGATTTATTATCATCATAAAAACCAAGGCGGATACCTGCATCTGCACCTCCTTTTATAATCAGATTGCCTTTTGAGGCAAATTGGAAATCTTTATTTCCCTCACCGGTTACTTCACCATTGAACATAGTAAGCGGAAGGTTGAGTGTAGAGATATGGTGATCGTTTTTCAGGGCCTTTATAAAATCAGAGTTAGCCCCGGAAGAAATTTCCAAGCCCGTACTTAAGGCTTGGTTTAAAAATTTTTGATTTTTATTTAGTTTAACTACCTCATTCATCATCGGGACTTAGCTAGGCCATTACAATGGTTTTTTTTCGAGGGTTCCAGGTTAAGGTTAAGTCAAAGATCATGGCTAGATCCTTACAGTCGACCAGCAGCTCATCCTTATATTCAGTATAGGGAACCTTGTATTGATTGCCACTGGGGAATAACACTTTAAGATGAAGATCGTCACGTCCCTGAATGGTGGCCCCAAAAGCGGCGGTAACCGGACCGACCGGTACAAATGCGCTGCCGTTCTCCAAAATGGCATCGGTGAAGGTTTTATCCCGGATGGTGACGGAGCGCACTTCAAAGGTAGGCTCCTGGTCTTCGAGTTGTGTTCCCTTCAAATAGTGCTGTACCTGATCGCGAAAGTCCGCGCCCACCTCCTTTGGCTTTTTACCACGATCCCAGGGCAAAGCCAATGGATCCCATTTACCTCTTTGCTGTACGTGCAGGACTGGCTGTACCTCACCATGGGCCAACACAGTAGTGGGCAACACAGAAATGTTATAAACCTTACAGAGTTGGGCTATAACATCAGCCATCACCTCCCACTGCTTTTTTTTCATCGGTGCATCACCGGCGTTAAAGGGTCGTTGCCTTGCATTCAGCATACAACAACAGGATACGCCGATAGACCATGAATTTTTTAATCGAGTGTGGGCAGCATAACCTTTTCCGCTTCGCACCGGCGCATTGGCGGCGATTGAATATTTGCCACGTACCAAGCTGCCATCTGCTTCGACAAGGATATGATAGTGAAGTTTGTCTAAATTGCTGGCCCTATGCCCGCCCCCGGTCCAATGGAAGATCACGCGGTCCATCCTGCACCGGGGGAGCCATGCTTGTGGTATTCTGTCCATAGCTAATTAAATTAAGAAACCAAATAACCAATTCTCCAGATCGTCAATTATAAGATACGAAATTTAGCTCAAAATCAAACCCTTGTAAACTACCATTCATGTGGTTTAGAGCAAATTGGGCGAACTTGTTAATCCTAATCATTCATTAGCCTCAGGATCTACCTCATAGGTTTCAAAAAACTCCTTCCTGGCAATTCGATATATCTCACTAAAGTCCAAAGGGCATACTAGAAAATCATTTTGTTTTACCATTGAGGGTGTGCCCCAGGGAGCAGTGAATTGAAAGTGATTTCTTAATTTTACGGATTTTAACACATTTTCAGTTATTTCTATGGCAATTACTTTGCCCAACGGGTGGTACTCAGCAAACTCATTCTCCAGGTCTTTATCAAATCGATATCGTTGTTGAAACTTGCCGGCTCCTACTATATACTCTTCTTGGGATTGAGTCTGATTTATTACAATAAAGTCACCCGCATTTGCAATATTGGCGGTTTCAATTCCATCGCTGGTTTTGGTGATTATTTTTTCTCCACCTAGTGCTTTTTTGGCCCATACTGCTTTGAATTTCCGACATAAAACACCCTGCTGCTTAAGGATGGGAATTGTTAAGGCCATCATTTTCTCTTGAGGGATTATTTCCGAGTCAGTCATCAGCTTAGCTTAACAGTTTACATTAACCAGAATCTACTTAAATTTGTTCAAATCCATACAAAAACCAGGATTGAGTTTATACCATCTAACCAGTAGAATTAATATTGAGTTAACAAATAACCGTTATGACCATTGGTGTATGATCATAATTCTTCTTAATTTATATTCATACATTATTTCAATGCTCAAGCCCAAAATTATCATATAATATCAATTCGGTAGAACAAATCCAGTCGATATTTTATTAATTCCAATCATAATTGGATCATACCATCCAATCCGGTGTGGCTGCTATTATTCAGGGTTGGGATGGCATCTATAAAAAGATGGAAATATAAGAAAATAGATAATCACCTTTTCAATACACATGGGTTACATTGGGACTAAATATTTACTAACTAAACATATCTTCAA
>CAZAWQ010000026.1:0-2886 GCA_964488585.1 uncultured Roseivirgaceae bacterium | reverse complement strand
GAACCTGCTCCAACGGGTAGTGGGCTAACTGACCTTTGATATTTTCATTAATTCGTGGAAACCTGACCGGCTGATTTATAAATGCTTCAAGTTGTTCCTTTTTATACTTAACAATTTCTTTTTCTTTATCACGGGTTAATTGTTGGATATAAGCTATCTGTTTGTCCGCATCCTCATCCGGGAGTAGTAACGTTGGTCCAGGAAGGTCAGGTTGGTAAAATGTAGTCTGTCCCGACTCCGCCTGGTTGTTAAAGAACGCAAACATTTGATAAAACTCTTTTTGTTTAATAGGATCATACTTGTGATCATGGCAACGGGCGCACTGCATGGTGAGCCCAAGGAAAGCGGTACTGAAAGTCTGGGTGCGATCCGCCACGTACTCAACCCTAAACTCTTCTTCCACAATGCCTCCTTCATTGTTTTGAGGATGGTTTCGGTTAAAGCCTGTGGCCACAATCTGTTCCCGGGTGGCATTTTGGAACAGGTCTCCTGCTAATTGCCAGGTTACAAAGTCATCATACCTCATATTCTTGTTAAAAGCATCAATTACCCAATCACGCCAAGGCCAGTGTGGCCGATAAAAATCGGACTGGTAACCGTGGGTATCCGCATATCGTGCCAGGTCCAACCAGTCTACTGCCATATTTTCTCCATACTGTGGAGTAGCCAGTAACCGGTCCACAATTTTTTCATAAGCGTCTGGAGAATTATCCGTCAAAAAACCATCAATTTCCGCTACCGAAGGTGGCAGTCCAATAAGGTCCAGGCTTACCCGTCGTAATAGAATATCCTTGTTAGCGGGTGGACTGGGTTTGAGTCCTTCTTTTTCAAGCTTGGCCAATATAAAGTAATCGATGCTGTTTTTCGGCCAATCCGTTTGCTGAACCTCTGGAAGGTCTGGCCTCTCTGGTGGGATAAACGACCAATGCGGTTTCCATGGAGCGCCCTGCTCAATCCATTTTGACAACATTGCTATTTCAGTTTCATCGAGAGACAACTTCGACTCTGGAGGGGGCATCATGTAATCCGGATCTTCACTGGTAATACGACTAAGCATTTCACTCTTATTTGGCTTCCCAGGATGTACAGGCTTTCGATTTGACTTGGTCCCCGCTTCTTTGAATAATCCATCCCTGGTGTCTAATCGCAAGTCTGCCTTACGGGCATTTTTATCAGGCCCATGACAGCGATAGCACCGATCGGAAAGAATGGGTTTGACATGTAGGTTGTAATCAATGGTTTCTGGTAGTTGACTTAATATCTCATCATCAGGAGTATAACCTGATTGACAGCTACCAAACAGCCCAATATAAAAAGCTGCTAATAACCTGATCGACCGAAGTACATCGCCACGCATCTGATGGTGTTTCAATTAACTTTGTAAAAGGCTTTGATAATATTACAAAATTAAGCAGGAAATACATCCTGATTCACTCATGCAACCGGGAGGCAATTGAAAACAAGTTGCGGCTCGATTTACTAAGTGAAGCAATTATCAGGCTAGAAAAGCATCTGCACCATCCAAATTTCACATTTGACAATTAGTTTATAATAATTTAGCTTGGGAAAACGAAAGTAGTTTCTCTAAATAAAAAATCATGGACTTATTATTTATGACAATACTGGAATTCTGGTACATCATGCTGGTAGTGTTTATCCTTGGACGATTCATTTACTATCCTAACCAAGGTAAACGCGAATTCCTTTTTACCTATCAGCTGCTGGCAGCCATTATTTCAATTCTTTGCATTTTGATCAGTCGTGTTGAATTTGGCATAGGATTCGCTCTGGGAATTTTCGCGGTATTCAGCATTGTACGTTATCGCACTGAACCCATTTCCCCCAGGGAAATGACCTACATCTTTTTGGCTGCCGGGATAGCTGCAAAGAACTCACTGGTGCTGGACGAGATATTATTTCATAGAATGGTTTTGGCTGACGTTTTTATATTAGTGACCGCTTGGGTTGCAGAATATTTCTTATTTAGGAAACAACCTACTACAAAACTATTGATTTACGACAATTTGGAATTAATTCATCCGGACAAACGTCAGGAGTTAACGAATGACTTGGATCAAAGATTCGGAATCTCAGGGGTTGAAAAGATCCAGGTAGGAAGAGTCGATGCCATAAAGAACTCAGCACGGTTGCTGATAGCATATCAAGATCCTGATAATAATAATTTCGATGACAAATAATGGTATGCGTTTTTCCTAGGCACCACTACAACTTTGTATTTAAAAACTGATATTCACCACTTTCAACCTTATAAACCGCATATTAGATGTTCAAGGGGATGGAGATACCGGTTCGGTGGGTTCTTTCAATTCACTGTATTGGTTTAGCCGTGGGGCTCGTGGAATAATTTCCAATGGAGGGATCCGGGATACTGATGAGATCATCAAACAGAGAATACCGGTATATTTTGATTTTGAAAATCGCGGTAGGGGTATAAGGCCTGGCCGCAATGAGATAGAGTCGGTTAATAAACCGGTCACCATAGGCGGCGTGCTGATTAAACCCGGTGATGTAGTGGTGGCTGATGGTGATGGGGTGGTGGTAGTGCCACGTATCCATGCAGAAACCGTGGCTACCTACGCCAGAGAGATATTGAACAATGATAAAATGGGACGAAGAGGATTATATGAAAAGTTAAATATGCCTATGGACAACACCGTGGAAATTGATAATTAACCGACGCTGAATGATAAAATCTAAAATATTTCGATTGCCCGTTTTAATTTTAGTCCTGGTCATGGGTTCAGGCCTTTCCAATTGTCTGGCCCAATCAGAAGCTACCGTATTTGAAGATATCACCCTCGAATCCGGGATTGATTTTGAATATACCTTTGGCGACGACAGTTATGAAAATATTATGGAAAGCAG
>CAZAWQ010000025.1:0-8470 GCA_964488585.1 uncultured Roseivirgaceae bacterium | reverse complement strand
TGCGTAGGTTGTCATTCGCAAATGATACGTCCGTTCAGGGATGAAACACTGCGTTACCAGGGTGAGTATTCCAAAGCCGGGGAGTTTGTCTATGATCATCCTTTCTTATGGGGTTCAAAACGCACCGGACCGGACCTGCATCGAGTAGGAAGGAAATATCTTGATTCCTGGCATTATCAACATATGCTTGATCCTACCAGTATGTCACCAGGCTCGCTGATGCCTTCTTATCCCTGGTTATTCGAACAGGTAATAGATCGCGACCTTGTGCCGGATAAGATTGTGGTAATGAAGAAACTAGGAGTTCCTTATCAGCCAGGGTATGAATCCATTGCGCTGGATGATTTGGATGTACAAGCCAATCAAATAGCCAACAACCTGGCTTCAGAGTTGGATGGTATCGATGAAGTATTGCCCGATTTAGAAATTGTGGCCCTGATCGCCTACCTACAACGACTAGGTGTAGACATAAAAGGAAATCCTACCGCATCCATTATTACACAAACTGAGAAAGGAGACTAGCCATGTTTAAACATTATTTTGAACTCATCGAGAATGTATCCATATGGCCTATTATTTCCTTGTCTATATTTTTGGGGTTTTTCCTGATCCTGATCATATGGCTATTCAAAGTGGACAAAGGCTACATCAATAAAATGAAAAACCTGCCGCTTGATGACAAACCGAAGGCTAAGAAAGGTAACTCAAAGCTTAAAATTATTTCCTGTTTTTTGGTGGCCTTTTCAATACCTTTTTCCATGTTTTCGCAGAATGGGAGCGGTTCTGGGATGGACCAGGAAACTTTGGTCACCTGGCTGGTACTCATCGTGGTGGTAATTGCCATATTGGTTCTCATGGTAGCTATATATACTCTAAGCGTTCTAAAATTGGCGTTTAAGAAAGAGGAAACAATTGTTGCTAAAAAGGAGAGTACTTGGACCAAATTTTGGGACCGGATTAATAAGCGTGTCCCCAAGGAGAAAGAGGCTTCTATTTTAATGGATCATAATTACGATGGCATCAGGGAATTGGATAATCATTTACCTCCCTGGTGGACGGCTTCCTTCTACCTCAGTATGGTATTTGCAGTAGTATATATGTTTGTTTATCACGTATTTGATATGGCGCCATTACCGGGCGAACTTTATGAAATTGAAATAGCAGAGGCCAAGACTGCGGCGGCGGCCCGGCTGGCTGAAGGTGGTGGTGATGCTGACGGAATTGATGAAGCCACGGTTACATTCAGTGACGATCCAGCGGTTATAGAGAGTGGTAAGAAAATCTATGATATGCAGTGTGCATCGTGTCATAGGGATGATGGGGGAGGAAATATTGGCCCAAATATGACGGATGCTTACTGGATACACGGTGGCAGTATGAGTGATATTTTCAAAATAATTAAATATGGAGCACCACAAAAGGGCATGATCTCCTGGGAAGCATTGCTAAGCCCTACTCAAATGCGGGATGTGTCATCCTATATTATGTCATTGGCAGGGACTGATCCTCCCAATGCTAAAGGCCCGCAGGGTGATTTGTATCAAGGGGATGCTGAAGCCGGATCGGAATCAGAACCCGAAGCTAACACCGAGCCAGTGGAAGTGGTGCCAGCCGAAACTACTTCCGGGTAGCCTTTATAGCGAATGGAAGATCTTTATCAATATGACCAGGAATACCGCGATTCACTTGCTACAGTAGATGCTGCGGGAAATCGGGTATGGGTATACCCCAAAAAGCCAAAAGGTCGCCTGCATAGTTTAAGGATCGTGGTAACGGTGGTATTGTTGGGTTTACTCTTTGCCGGGCCTTTCATTAAGATAAACGGTCAGCCACTACTACTTCTAAACATATTCCAAAGAAAATTCATCATTTTAGGGCAGGTTTTTTGGCCGCAAGACTTTGTTTTATTCGGTCTGGCCATGATCACTTTCTTTGTATTCATAATATTATTTACCACCGCTTTTGGTCGTATTTGGTGTGGCTGGGCCTGTCCTCAAACTCTATTTATGGAGATGGTATTCAGAAAGATTGAGTACCTGATCGAGGGAAATGCCAATCAGAAAAGAAAACTAGATATCTCACCGTGGACCACTGAAAAAGTTGTAAAAAAGCTATCGAAGCATCTGATATTTATCGCAATATCTCTATTAATTTCCCATTTGCTTATGGCATACTTAATTGGCGTCGATCAGGTGAAGCAGCTGGTATCTGCAGGACCGGGAGCTGAACTAACGGGGTTCTTTGGGCTACTTTTGTTCACTGGTGTCTTTTACGGAGTTTTTGCTTATTTTAGAGAGCAGGCCTGTACCGTGGTTTGCCCTTATGGACGGCTTCAGAGTGTACTATTGAATAAAGAGTCGATCGTGGTGGCATATGACTGGTTGAGAGGCGAACCCAGGAACAAGTTGCGTAAGCAATCCCTGACTGATGACCAAGGCGATTGCATCGATTGTAAACTTTGCGTACATGCTTGCCCTACCGGAATTGATATCCGTAATGGCACTCAAATGGAGTGCGTAAACTGCACCGCCTGTATTGATGCCTGTAATCAAGTAATGGAAAAAGTTCAGCGACCCCAGGGTTTAATACGATTCGATTCATACAATGGCATAGCAGGAGGGAAGCCTTTAAAATTCACCGCACGTCTGGCAGGTTATAGTGTCATCCTGCTATCCTTGGTGGGATTACTGACCTATCTGCTGGCCAGTCGATCGGATGTAGAAACCACGGTTTTAAGAGTTCCTGGTCAGTTATTCCAGCAAACGGTTGATGGAAATATTAGCAATCTGTATAATATTCAGGTTATCAATAAAACCTTCAATGATATTCCCTTGTATATCAAAGTGTTGGATCAACCCGAAGCTAAAATATACAGGGTAGGAGAACCGTCGTTGTTGGTACCCGCAAATGGGATGGTAGAAAGTGTATATTTTGTGGAACTGCCAGCTACACAAATAGTCAAAGCTAAAACACCTATTTTATTGGGAATTTTCAGTGAAAACTCTATGATTGAGAAAGTAAAAACCAACTTTTTAGGACCTGTAAAAAGATAATTCAATGAATTGGGGTCATAAGATCATTTTCGCTTTTGCGGCATTCATAATGTTTTTAGGAGTTTTGGTGTACAAAGCATGCCAATCTCAAGTACAATTGGTTTCACCAGATTACTATAAAAAGGAAATAGCCTTCCAAGAGCAAATTAATAAGATTGACAATGAGCGGGCGCTTGATAAATCGGTGCATATTGAACACGATTCGGAAATGGATGAATTGCGCATCATCTTTCCAGTGGAGTTACAGGTGGAGGCAGCAAACGTTAACTTATATAGGCCTTCTGATGCCTCCATGGATCGAAAGTGGGACCTGCAAGCGGATCAGGTAAGTACCCATACATTATCCACCAAAAAACTGGCCAGTGGTTTATGGATAATACAGGTTGAATGGCGGGACCGGTCGAAATCCTATTTCAAGGAACAAAATATTTATTTACCATGATCTGGAGCGCGCTGATACTGGGTTTAATGGGAAGTATTCACTGTCTGGCCATGTGTGGCCCGTTGGTGTTGACTTTGAACGCGAAAAAACGTCAGACTTCTCTGGAAAAATTTTACTATAACGCTGGTAGAATCTTCACTTATTGCTTACTGGGAGCGCTGGCGGGGTTGTTCGGCAGCGGCTTAGAATGGGCCATTGGGCAACAATTCCTATCGATTTTCTCTGGCTTGTTATTGCTATCTGGCTTGTTGTTTACCTGGATTGGAACTGAGGGTCGCTTGTCATGGATATCAAAATTGCTTGTCCGAGTTAAACTCAAAATGGGTAAACTATTGAACGGTGGTTCCCGTAACATGTGGTGGTTTGGGGTATATAATGGGATGCTGCCTTGTGGACTTACCTATGTTGCCCTGGCGGCAGCTATTTCAGCTGGGAACCTGTTCCAATCAGTATTGTACATGGCATTGTTCGGCATTGGGACTAGTCCTATGATGTGGATGATTGTCAGCAGTTTTCAGCGCTTGAAATTGTCTTGGGTTTCCGGAAATAAAATAGTAAGGATATTTACCTGGGTTTTGGCTATTTTACTAATAATAAGAGGGTTGGATTTGGGCGTGCCTTATCTAAGCCCTGACGTTAATTCTAAACACACCATGCATACGGCTGTTTGCGACTAAGGAATACACATTAAGAATTAGCTCTGCGCCTTGCGCCAAGCGTGCGCTTAAACAGATTCCTTAATGTGTTGAATTTCTGATACCACGCTTTCTGGAAGTGAGACATTAGCTGCTTGAACTGTTTCAGCCAATTGGCCTGGATTACGAGCGCCCACAATAGCAGATGTGACACCCGGCCAACGCAGCACCCAGGCTATGGACAGTTGCGCCACTGTAATCCCAAGATCCTTTGCGATGGCTTTTAACTCCTCTACCAAATTCAAATTCTGTGATAATTTTGGTTCATTGAAATTGGGGTCGATTTTGCGATGATCATCCGAAGGAAAAGTCGCCACTCGATCAGTAGTTATTTTTCCGGTAAGTAGGCCTTTATACATAGGACTGTAACATACCACTCCAATATCATTAACTTCGCAATACGCCCGGAGTTCGTTTTCAAAAGCCGGGACAATCAAACTGTACGGTGGCTGTAATGATGCTGGCTTTTGGATGGCACTAATTTGTTTCAATTGTTCAACATTATAATTGGACACACCGATATAGCGCACTTTACCCTCTTTCACCAACTCGATCATGGTTTCCCATCCTTCCTCAATTTGTTCTTCAGGCTCAGGCCAGTGAACCTGATATAAATCGATCACATCTACTCCAAGTCTCTTTAAGCTGTTTTCGACTTCTTCTTTGATGCTTTCTCTGGTTTGGATTTTTACAATATTTCCATCGCTATCCCAGTTACGCGCACATTTAGTAGCTATGATTGGACGATCTGTCATTCCTTTCAAGGCTTTTCCAACAATGTCTTCTGCGTGACCTAATCCATAAACAGCTGCGGTATCAATCCAGTTTATACCGCTATCAATTGCCTGGTGAATTGCTGCAATGGATTGAGAATCATCCTGGGCCCCCCACCCAAATTGCCAGCCAGCACCTCCTTGTGCCCAAGTTCCCAATCCGATTTCAGTTAGTTCAAGATCTGAGTTTCCTAGTTTTCTCGTTTTCATTTGGCTGTAAGTCAGAAACAAATAAATTAACTAATGTTTAACGACAATTTTCGTAGCATACCCAAATATTAAAATATAAATTGGCATTATACCATTCTTACTTTTATTTCAATGATCAATTTTAAAGATTCCAAATACTTGCGAACATACGCGATAATGGTAATTTTATTTGGTCTGGTTGTTCAAAAATCTAGGTGTAAGTATTGAATAGAATACTGGGAGTAACTGAATGCCAGTTTCCCATAAACATTCGTGATTAGCAATTTATAATTCGTAATTTGTTCTCATGTCCCAATCAGGCAAACTTGCTGCTATCATATTTACCGTCATCATAGGTTATACGGCGGTGATGGATAAGAAAAGATGTGACAACGTCATTTTCTGGTTTAACGGGCTGCCCACGGAATGATCTATAATACATTACATGTACACTGGACTGAACGTCCAGTTAATTTAGCATTATCTCAGCCCACAATGTTCTTTGTATATTTAAAATTATGATCAGGTTACTTATTACCATATCATTTATTTTTGGCTTATTTCAGGTAAGTACCGGACAAGACCTGGAAGAAAAAGTGCAGTTTCTAACAGAAAATACTGGAACTGTTAAAGGCAAAAAAAAGGTATACGACCAGGAGTTTTCTCAAAGCACAGATCATCCATATGTAGTATCGGTAAAGATTACTGATACAAACAGCGGAAATGAAATTATCAAAACGGTAAATACACAAGATCTAAATTCATCCCGGGTATTGTTCGAACCTAAGAAAGATATTGTTCAGATTATTGGTCAGGTTAAGGCAGATAAAAAACTTGTCAAGATCGTTAAGGATGGACAAATCCAAAACTACGAGAGTAAAATAATTTTCTATGCTGCAGGTATCGAGGAAGCTCGAGCATTAACTGATGCACTGAAAAGTTTAGTTGAAATGGCAGATAAAAAGATCGAAGATGAAAAATCGTCTGGATTAAATAAGCAAGAATTGCTAGCATACTTTGAAGAGGCAACAGGCAATGTAGTTATCAATGATGAAAATTATCAACAAAAATTCACCTATGAGGAAGATAACTCAAATATCATAGGTGTGGAGATTGAAAATGTAACTAAGGGGATAAAAGAGGTATTTCAAGTCAATGCTGCAGATCTCTATCACAACAGAATTGATTTTGGCACCAAGCGAAATAAGGTATTAATATTTCTAAAAACTAAGGCTGATAGCAGGCTGATATCTTACGTTAAGGATGGTGAGATTGGGAGTTACGTTAATGGGTTTGAAATTTTCATGCAGTCGATTGAAGTTGCACGTACTTACACTTCGCGACTAAAGGAGTTTGTCCAAATTTCAGAAAGTGAAGAAAGGACTGATTTCACCAGCTATTCTCTTAATCAATGCAAAGACTTTTTAACTCAACACATCGGAAAAGTAGTTATTAACCAAGATGCATACGAGCAGAGTTTTACAATTGATCCGGAAAACTCATTGATTTTTCAAATCAAATCCAGGGACATTTCCAAAGGGGAGGACCTTACCTATGCGGTCAATGCCGCCTACCTGCATAAAGGACGAACGCAATTTGATACGAAAAGGAATGCCGTTTTAATTGAGCTTCGTACAGACAACGATCGCAAATTAATCAGTACGAAAATCGGAGAAGATGCTGCCAATTACTCAAACACAGTAATTTTGCGGGCCCAGGATATTGAAGCAGCCAGAGACATTTCAGAAGTGTTCACCCGTATGAAGGAACTGGCCCGAGAGGAGATTGATAAACAAACTGCTTTTTCAGGAATTGATCAAGCCGAAAGATTCATTAAAGAGTCAGTTGGCAAGTTGGTAATCAATACAGACACCTACCTGCAATCAATAAAACTTGATAATGAGAATATATGCCTTTACAATTATGAATTTACCAATGTCTCAAAAGACGTTCAATACAATTATGAATTTAACTTTCTGGATATTGATGTTCATAAAATCCAATTTAATACTAAGGGAAACCAAGCCATAGTAATTCTGGAAGTACGTGGCAGGAATAAGTTGATTAAGACCTATAAAGATGGTGAAATGAACAAATATGTGTATCAATTTCAAATACTGGCCCAAGACATCGAGCAGGCCAGAATCTTGGTTTCTGCTTTTAAGTTGAAAACGGAATCTTGTGAGAAAGAGTGACCAAAAAATCAAGTTTCTCAATCAATATGAAAATGAGTTATTCAAAGTAAGCCCATACGTTATGAAAAAGAGACTTTTATTATTTTTTGCCTTTGTTTTCATTGGCCTCTATTCAAAATCGCAGCATGTGGTTTGGCCGGCCGAGCGTATTCAGGAATTAACATCTGAATGGACCGGTGAACGTACACCCGATGGAAGGCCAAAGGTTCCTGATCAGCTGCTGGAGAGATTAAAAGCGCTTACCATGGAGGAAGTCTGGGGCTCATTGCGCTCCAAAGGATATCAGAATCAATTCGAAAATTTTGCAAGTACTTTTGAAAACGGATGGGAGATACTCCATCCTGAAAAGGTGATGACCGGCCGTGTTCTTACCGCACAGTTTATGCCACTAAGAAAGGACTTTAATAACTATGTTCAGAAACAGGCCGAAGAGGAAGGAACAAAAACACCAGTGACCAATTACGCCCCCATTATTAAACTACTGGATGGTGATGTTTATGTGGCAGATAGTTATGGCAAAATGGTTGAAGGTACCCTGATTGGTGATAACCTTGGAAATGCCATTTACCATGCCGGGAAAAGAGGGGTTATATTTAACGGATCGGTAAGAGATATTGAGGGGTTATCCCAGATTGAAGGGTTTAATGCCTGGATAAGGGGTTCAGATCCTTCGGCAATAAAACACATGATGATCGCTAGTATTAATGGACCTATTCGCATTGGCCGGGTAACGGTATTACCTGGTGATGTGGTGCTTGCCAAAACCACCGGTGTGGCTTTTATACCCCCCCACCTTGTACAGGAAGTAGTAGTGTCCGGTGAGTATACCGCTTTGCGAGATGAGTTCAATGTCCATTGCATGGAGACTAAGAAATACCAATATATTAACGAAGCGTTTGTGGTAGATCGTGAGGTATTTGAAAAGGATTTTCAGCAGTGGCTGGATGAATATCCAGATTTACCTATGTCTAAGGAAGAGTTAGCTGAGTTTCAGGAAGCACGAAAAACTAAAAACCCATAAGATGTTGTCAATCAAACTGAAATTGGTGGTAATCCTATCCGTTATCATTCTAATAGATTGTAACGCACAGTTTAGTTTAAACCCGGCGGAAGGCGCGAGAAG
>CAZAWQ010000024.1:0-1511 GCA_964488585.1 uncultured Roseivirgaceae bacterium | reverse complement strand
TAAGTAGTGTTAGCAAAATGAGTAACACTTGGGAATCAGACCATCAGATGTTATCAATGATCAAGGAGGAATTATTTTCCGCAGTTATTGGTGACGTGATGGACAAAATGAATTTGCGGAATCAATTTTTGCCACCACAGATCCAACCGCTTAAGGACCATATGATAGTGGCGGGTCGTGCCATGCCGGCATTAGTACTGGATGCTGATCATCCGGATGCGGCCCCCTTTGCCGATCAACCATTTGGAGTATTGCTGGATGCACTGGATGATCTTAAGGCTAATGAGGTGTATGTTTGCGCCGGTGCATCCCCTGATTACGCCTTATGGGGAGAACTTGTAAGTACCAGAGCCATTAAATTAGGCGCTGTAGGTGTGGTGGTTAATGGCTACACCAGGGATACTCCAGGAATTCTGGAATTGGATTTTCCGACATTTTCCTATGGGAGATACGCCCAGGACCAGGCTTTTAGAGGTAAAACGGTGGATTTCAGAATCCCAGTGGAAATAAATAATGTGGTTATTAATCCTGGTGATATTATTTTTGGTGATTTGGATGGAGTTTGCGTAATTCCACAGGAAAAGGAGAATGAGGTAATTGAGGAGGCCCTTGAAAAGGTCAGAGGAGAAGAAGTGGTGCGTAAAGCTCTGGAAGATGGAATGAGTGCCTCGGAGGCTTTTAAAACCTACGGAATAATGTAATATGGAACTTAAGGGTAAGAAGATTTTGGTAACCGGTGGCGGCGGTGTGGGTGTCGGAGGCGGAATATGCCAGGCATTAGTGAATTTTGGAGCCACCATTGTATTAAATGAGATCAACCAGGAAAAAGCGCAGGCAGCTGCGGAAAAATACCCTAAGGCTATCCCGGTAGCTGCTGACATAGGCGACTCTGAACAAGTGTCTGTTATGTTTGAGCATATTGCTAAAGAAATTGGGGTCTTGGATGGATTGGTAAACAATGCCGGAGTGGGTCTAAGTACGGTGGCTCATGAGGCCAGTGAGGAAGAATTTAACCGGTTGTACGACATTGACATCAAGGGTGTTTGGCAGGTGTCCAAGATATTTGTCAGACAGTTATTAGATGCAGACCATATCGGTAATATTGTCAATATATCTTCGGTAAATGCTCACTCTACTATTTCACCAAACGCTATCTATGCCAGTGCAAAATCAGCTGTGGAAGGTCTGACCAGAGGTATGGCAGTGGAATTGGGCCCTCATAATATCCGGGTAAATGCCATAGGTCCGGGTTTGGTTCATGCCGAACAGAACTATGAGCTCATTAAAACCTGGTCCGACGATCCACATAAATGGGTAAGAGACATTGTGATGGGTGAACAGGTATTGTTACATCCCATAGAACCAGTGGATTGCGGGAATGCGGTGGCATTTTTACTTTCTGACTTAAGCAGGGCAATTACCGGGCAAACATTATATGTTGATAAAGGAACTACCAGTTTGTTGTTTAACAGATTGTCCGGAGCGTAGGGTCGATTGACCAATTAATAATT
>CAZAWQ010000023.1:0-3271 GCA_964488585.1 uncultured Roseivirgaceae bacterium | reverse complement strand
GCTAGAGAGTTTGTTTTTGGATTTTCCTTTTTAAGAAATGTTTGACAGAAAAATACAGAGCAAGTTTCTTTGGCTGTAATCGACTCTTCCTGGGCGGACTACCTGGAAACCATTGAAGCAGCTCGGCAGGGAATACCTATGATGGCGCTAAGTGGCCTGAATCCATTTTTGGAATTTCAGAAAACAATGGATGTAAGTTTTAATGACCTGTTGGAAAGTATTGATAAGCAGATTGTGCAATATATGCATCAGGTACAAATAGGTCCTTCAGGGATAGACCTGGAGAAGGAAGGTTTAAAGAGCCCCTCCTCCACCTGGACTTACCTGGTTAGTGACAATCCTTTTGGTGACCGGCTGGAGGTTTTGTTAGGTAGTAACATAGGTTTTGCCGCATTTGCCGGAATTTACTGGCCACTCCTCGCACTATATTTCTCTGTCAAACATTTCTTAAAAAGGAAATCCAATAAGGTGTTTAAACTATAGTATTGTGGATTAGTCTTTGGCCATTGCATTTATTTCCTTATTTCCCAGAAATTGGTATTCAGATTTTTTATCCACCACATTGATCATGGCCTTCCCCAGGTTGGTAGTATTAGTAGCGGCATTCGGAAAGTATCGCAAAACCACATATAGGGGACGGAAGACTGTATAGAATACGCTAGAGAGTTTGGTTTTGGATTTTATGCCCCTCATAGGTTGAATGTATCCCGGTCGAAACATATAAGCTGATTTAAATGGTAATTTTAAAAGAGCATTTTCAGTTTTACCCTTTACTCTTGCCCACATAAATCGGCCTTTTTCAGAACTATCAGTTCCAGTACCTGAAACATAGCAAAAAACACTTTCGACGGGGTTTAATTCCAAATAGATTTCTGCAAAGTGCAGTGTAAGCTTGTTGGTAATAGTGGTGTAGGATTCCTCCGATTGACCCATTGACGAAATTCCTAAACAAAAGAAACAGGCATCGTAATCTGCAAGCTGCGTTTTCACCGAATCTAAGTTGAAAAAATCCTCAACAACCAATTCTTTCAATTTGGAATTCTCCAGGTTCATGGGCCTTCTAACGATAGCTAGGACCTTAGATACTTTTGGGCTATCAAGGCATTCCAAAAGAACACCTTTTCCTACCATCCCCGAAGCTCCGGTTATTATCACGTTAAATCCCATTGAGATTTTGTCTCAAATTAATGACGGTCCAGACCAGCCAATAGTTGCATTTAAAGTAAATAAATACAATTTAAACAATGTAAAATCATTGTGTACATGGTTAATTTATTTTCCTTCCTCCGGATTATAATAAATACGCTGCGTGGGATAGGCAAAGTCTATATCGGTGTTTTTCGCAAATACCTCAAGGATTTCCTCCCAAATTGCATTCTCACTTCCTCTTCGTTGCTGTGGTTTGCACAAGTATCGAATGGATAGCATTATCCCGCTGTCTTTAATGGCGGTATACACAATGGGGTCCAATTTCTGATAGAATATCAGATATTTTCTAGCCGATTTTCTTAGGCTATCTCGTACCTGCTCTGTAAGATCACCTTCTTTTTCATTAACTATCTCCAGAAGAAGAGTCTTGGCTTTTTTCCAGTTACTTTCGAATGTAACCAGCACTCCGATCTCATTCCAGATATGACTAAAGCCCTGATCATAGTTGACTTGGCTTTCCGTAAATACCACCCCATTTGGGATATGAATGATTCGACCGGTACTTTGATCGGCATCCACCCAATTGCCAATTTCATTGATCGAAAATTGAAATAGCCGGATATCAATTACATCTCCCGCGTGTTGGCCCACCTGCACCCGCTGGCCTACCTTAAAAGGTTTTCTGGTGATGATAAAAACCCAACCGGCCATGTTAACAATGGGATCTTTTAATGTGATTGTCAAGCCTGCTCCTACCAATCCAGTGAAGGTCGCGACTGAGCCCACCTCGTTAATCCAGAGAAACACCAATCCTATAAGTCCAGTTGCAACCGCAAAGTACTTGGTCCCATTTCTCCAGAAATAGCGATCTTTAACATCTTCGGTACTTTTGAAGACAATTTTTAGCACTAATAATCGGAGTATGTGAATAGCCAGGATTATCAAAATCGATAAGCCTAACTTTAGCATTAATGGATAATTACTCGTCAGGTTTTCAAACCACTCCATAAAATCAGCTGGGGTTATCCTTTTCTCCTTCGGCAAATTCCTTAAACAATTGCAGATATTTAAAAGATTGCTTTTTGAATGATCCTGGCATCAGCCATCCCATGATTGCCATGAAGCCGCTAAATTTAAATTCATTATCCGAGATCCAACGCGTTTTATCGGGGGTGATTTCTTCAAAACGGTTCGTCACAACATTGAAAACTCCTTTGGCTTCATAAGTGCTGTCAAATTCATCAGGCAAGTTGCGCTTTGTAATAGTCTCAATCATCTCGATTTCACGATTCCCCATTTTGTAAAGAAGTTTTGTTTTTGCACCGGGGTGCCCCGATTCCCCACTCATATGTTCATGACTTATTAAGTCGGGCATCCATTTGTACATATTCTCAAAACTATCAAAGAGTTCTATTACCCGGCTTCGTGGAAGGTTAATGTCAATTGCGGTTGTGTATTTCATGGGATTTAATTTTTGTATTATGTTCCTGAATGTTTTGTCGCATCTTTAATAATTTCTTCTTCTGAAAGATCCTCCATCCTTGTTGCTATCCACCACTGATTTCCAAAAGGGCCTGTCACTCCTGCTTTCAGAGCATTTTTAAAACATTCATCCGCGTTTTTCATTATGATGTAATGCATCGATTTTGAATCAACTCATCGGAGGATCTACCAATCATAATTATGGAATCTCCTATTCTGACTTCACCATGAGTGGGGTTGCCGTCTTTTCCTGGAATCAGCTCTATTTGCTTGGCGCCGAAAACCTGTTCAAGGAAATTTATAAGTTTTGATACATCCGGTACTACAAGGTATGGAGTAACATTATGATATTCCTTGGGTAAATAATTTACCGCCATCGTTTTGAATAATGTTGATTCAATTAAGTTAATCATATTTCCGTTTAATCATGATTTTTAGCAATTTTCACAATTCGATAAAATAATATCAGGATGTTGAAGAAGGTCAAAGTAGGTATTTACCAGGCTTCCTCGGTGCACCTTGACAAAAGTGCATCTATGAAAAAATTGCTTTCTATGATCGATGAAGCTGCCAGAGAGAGGTTGAAGCTATTGGTTTTGGGTGAAACCTGGCTTTCGGGATACCCTGCCTGGATCGATAG
>CAZAWQ010000022.1:0-5794 GCA_964488585.1 uncultured Roseivirgaceae bacterium | reverse complement strand
AGTGGGTAGCCTAGAGCTTAGCGGTACCCCGGTAATTCTAAATCAAATAATAACGGCCAGTGACATTGGCAGCGGGTTATTAACATTTGTGCCGGTAGCCAACCAGAGCGCCAGCCCATACGACAGTTTTAATTTTGAGGTAGGAGATGGCGGTGATTTCAGTACCATTGACTATACGCTGACTATTAATGTTACCTCGGTCAATGATCCGCCCACAGGAGATAACAATACTGTATCCACCCCAGAAGATATAACCTATGTGTTTGCAGCAGCGGACTTTACTGTCAACTACAATGATACTGAGGGAGACGCTTTTGCAGAGATCCGGGTAACCAGTCTGGAATCTGTGGGCAGCCTGCTTTACAGCGGAGCGCCTGTTACTTTGAACCAGGTAATAACTGCAGCAGATATTGGTAGCGGGTTATTAACATGTGTGCCGGTAGCCAACCAGAGCGCAAGTCCTTATGACAGCTTTGACTTTGAAGTAGGAGATGGCAATGACTTCAGCGCGGCTGATTATACACTGACAATCAATGTAATCCCTGTGAATGATCCTCCAGTTAGCAATAGCTTAACCATAACTATCGACGAGGATATCACTCATATCTTTGGTACTGTTCAATTTACTTCAGGTTACAATGATCCGGAAGGAGATCCATTCGCCTCTATCAGGGTTACACAGCTACCGTCGGTAGGGACACTGCTTTTAAATGGCATACCGGTAACACTTAATCAGGTGGTTAGTGCCGCCGATATTATAAGCGGGCTGCTGACTTTTGTTCCATTACCCGGGCAGAGTGGTAGTCCATACGACAATTTTGATTTTGAAGTAGGGGATGGATCTGACTTTAGCGTTGTAGTTTATACATTAACTATTAATGTTAATCCAGTAAATGATTCTCCCCTGGCAGTCGACGATAATGTACCAACTGCCGAAGAGACCGGATTGGCTGTAGACGTCTACTCAAATGATAATCTAGGAGATATTCCAACATTCATCAGTAATGTAGATGGAATAACCACCCAGGGAGGAACTGCAGTTATAAACAATAATGGTACTCCTGCAAACACTAGTGACGATTTTATTGATTATTTGCCGCCTACTGGCTTCAATGGGACAGATACATTTACCTATACCATTGAAGATGTGGATGGCGAAAGCAGTGCAGCTACGGTTACGGTTACCGTTACTCCAGTAAACGATTCACCAACGGCGGTGGATGATGCTGGCGCTACCGCAGAAGACGCCTCAACCACAATTGATGTACTTCCTAATGATGATTTAGGCGATACGCCAACTTCAATAAGCAGTGTAGACGCTACCACAAGTCAAGGTGGATCCGCAGTTATCAACAACAACGGCACTCCGGGTGATCCAACTGACGATTTCATAGATTATACACCTGCCGCTAATTTTAATGGTACCGATACTTTTACCTATACCATTCAGGATAATGATGGAGAAACCAGTACCGCTACGGTAACAGTTACGGTTACGGGAATAAATGATACTCCACTGGCGGTAGACGATAATGCTTCAACTGGAGAAGATATTACTGTGACTATTGATGTTGTAGCAAATGACAATCGTGGGGACGTGCCAACGGCAATTATTACGGTCGACGGGATTACCACGGAAGGCGGAACAGCAGTTATCAACAATAATGGTACGCCAGCGGATGTTAGTGACGACTTTATAGATTTTACACCAGCCAATGGATTTATTGGAACAGATACATTTAGTTATACCATTGAAGATATTGATGGAGAACGAAGTACCGCGACTGTCACGGTTGATATAAGTCTGTCTCCAAATACTTTAATAATCTACAAAGGTTTTTCACCTAACGGTGATGGGAGCAACGACGAATGGATTATTGACGGCATTCTCTTTTATCCAAACAATCAAGTACAGGTTTTCAACCGATGGGGAAATTTGGTTTATCAGGCAAATGGCTATGATAATCAATCGAAGGTTTGGTTTGGCCAGTCTAATGAAGGCTGGATTGTAGGTGACAACGCATTGCCCGATGGAACCTATTTCTACATGGTAGATCCTGGCGATGGAAATGAATTGAGAAGTGGTTATGTAATGCTGAAAAGGTAATGAAATTGTTGAAACATCTCTTTAAACCTTATGGCTTAACATTATTGTTAGCCATCTCCTCCAATTACGGATGCTGGGGTCAGCAAGAGGCAATGTTTACTCAGTACATGTTTAATGGATTGGCAATTAATCCGGCCTACGCGGGGTCACATCAAACCCTGGAGTTCACAGCCTTAGCCAGGCAGCAATGGGCGGGATTGGAAGGAGCACCCAGTACCCAAACCTTTACTGCACATTCTCCTTTAAGTAACCGAAGTATTGGTCTTGGTTTATCCATAATCCATGATAAAATAGGGGTAACAAGCCAATTTGGGGTTTATGGTGCGTATTCGTATCGTATTCAATTTAACAACAAAGGAGTGCTTTCAATGGGGCTTCAGGCTGGCTTTACTCAATACCAGGAGGACCTTACGAAATTACAAGGTAGTATTAGAAATCCTAATGATCCCAATTTTTCACAAGACCAGATAAGCAAGTTCATGCCCAATTTTGGGGCAGGACTATACTACTACACCAGACGATTCTATATGGGACTCAGTTCCCCATACTTGGTTCAGAATAAACTGGAGAATATTGAAACATTTGGTTCGGAAGCACGCCAAAGACGACATTATTTCTATACCACCGGATATGTATTTGATCTGAGTAGATCGGTAAAGTTCAAGCCAAACCTACTGGTTAAAGTAGTCGAGGGTGCTCCTGCGGAACTTGACATTAATGTTAACTTTTTGTTCCAGGAATTATTGTGGCTTGGAGTATCCTACCGTTCGTTTGATTCATTCGATGCAATAATTCAACTAAATGTAACAGAGCAATTCAGCATTGGTTATGCCTATGACTTTGCTACCACTACTGAACTGAAAAGACTGCATTCAGGATCACACGAGATAATGTTAAACTACAGATTAAAGCCGCCTAGGCGAAGAATGTTAACACCAAGATATTTTTAAAATGAGAAGCTCATCGCATATTGTACGGATTATAAGCATATTGTTGATAACTTTTATGTCAACTGCATACACCACTTCTGATACTGACCCAGGAGATGGCAGCGGCGGATTTATAAGTGTATTTGACAACAAGCGTAAACGAGCTGACCGGTACTTCAATAATTTTGAATACAAGTCGGCGATAAAGCTATATAGCAAGCTTGTTAAAAAGGGAAAAGCAGACGATGAGGTTAAACTACGCTTAGCTGAATCCTATCTTAAAATAAATGATCCGGGAAATGCTGAGAAGTGGTATTCTGAAGTTATTCACTCCGATCAAATCACACCTCAGCACCAAATTCAATATGCCCATACACTTCTTAGCAATGGGAAGTATGAACAGGCCAGACAGGTTATAGACTCCTACGAGTTTGCGGATAGCGATTACCAAAGCAAAGCAATTATTAATACACTTGACAAACTAGAGATATTTTATGCTGACAGTATGTATTACCACGTAAACAGTCTGGAGGACGATAAACCGCACTATTCGGATTTCAGTCCCACTGTTTACAAAAATGGAATTGTATTCGTTTCATCAAGGCATGATAAGGGCCCCAATTTCAAATGGGATGATACTCCATTTTTAGATCTGTATTATACAGAGAGCGATGTAGCTTCCGCAAAGCCTTTCAGCAAAAACTTGAATTCAAAATATCACGAAGGTCCCATTGCATTCTATGATGATTACAGCAAGGTCATTTTTACCAGAAGCAACTATTTGGATAACGAGCTTGGAATAACAGATCAGGGTATAAATAATTTACAATTATATACGGCTTCATGGGATGAGGATCAAAATGATTGGGACAATATCAAACCAATTGATTTTACCATTGAAAACTACAGCTATGGGCATCCAACAATTTCCACGGATAACACCAAGCTATATTTTATTTCAGATATGCCTGGAGGATTTGGGGATACTGATATATATGTAAGTGAAAGGAATGAAAATGGCTGGGGCGAGCCAGTGAATATGGGTGAAGTTATCAACACCTCTGAAAATGAAATGTACCCATTCATTGATGACGAAAACAATCTGTACTTTGCCTCCAACGGGCATGGTGGATTAGGTGGTCTGGATGTTTTTCAGATCAGTTTGGAGCGAGCCATGGATTTGCGCAATATGGGCTACCCATTGAACACCACCGCAGATGATTTCGGATTTTCACTCACACCATCAGGTGACATAGCATACATTTCATCCAACAGAGAAGGTCCTGATAACATTTATCAAATAGACATAAAGGCTCCAGACCTGGAAATAATTCTTGCGGATAATTCGGTTAATAGTGAAATACCTGAAATTATGGATCGAATTGAACCATTGGCAACCTCAGACTTATCCACACCATCTGAATTCGGAGAATTCGAAGATTTTGAAGATTTGGCAACCATTAACGCCTCTATTATAGATGAGAACAATAAGGTACTGGATAACGCTAACCTAAAATTATTGGTCAATGGGGAAGAAATAAAAAGCCTGGTGTCTAATGAAGATGGGTTGATTTCCATACAAGTTCCAGCAGATCAGGAATATACTCTGATCGCATCAAAAGAAGGTTTTGAGGACCGGGTTATCGCAATTCCTGCTGAGACATTGGGACAAGAAGAAGATCTTTTGATCGTAATGAATTCAATATTTGTGGATTCTGACATACCAGATGACCAAATATCCACTACAGAACTAGACCCATTAGCAGTAACGGGCGATCCATGGGAAGATTCCGTTCTTGAGCAAAATAAACGACCGGACATAAATGGTGTAGCATTGGCCGCGGTGCCTGAATTCTCTGAAACAAATGACGAAGATATTCCAACTACCGAGTTGGATCCATTGGCGGTTTCCGGTGACAGTTGGGATGATAGCATTCCAGATAGCAAGGAACGGCCTGAATTACAGGGAGTTGCTTTAACAGACCTACCTAATGGAACGGATCAGCGTTCAGATGAACTTACCACCACAGAGTTGGACCCTCTGGCGGTTTCCGGTGACAGTTGGGAAAACAGTACTCTTACGAACAATGAAAGGCCTGAACTACAAGGAGTTGCTTTGACAGACTTAGCCAATGGAGCAGATCAAAATTCAGATGATCTTACCACCACGGAGATGGACCCTCTGGCGGTATCTGATAAAAGCTGGGACGACAGTATTCTTGACAACAATGAAAGACCTGAATTACAAGGAGTCGCATTGTATGATCTTCCATCAAATTTGGACGCGTCTGCAGATCAAACCTATGTAGAAACCAGGGAAGATAATAACATTTCCGAGCGCGCCAACCTAGACGATTTTGGGCAAAAAGACAACTCAAATTTAGCTTTTACTGAAAATGAGATTCCAAAATCTTTCGAGGATGGTTTGAGCAATGAGAAAAAATTAGTCGATGCCGCAGCACTTGATGCCAGCACCAATGAAATACTAAAAAATGCCGACTTAAAGTTATTTGTGGATAGTCCTAATGAAACATTGGACTATGAGTTAAATGATGGAGTGCTGACCTTTGAAGCGCTTCCGGGTGAAGATTATATTATCGTGGTCACCCACGACGACTATCAAGATGAATATATAAAACTATCTGGGGATGAGTTGTTAGCTGACAAGGAGGACAAAGTAATTCTTGAACTGACCAAAAACGACCAGTTAATGACACAAAATAAACTAGGTCGTGGGCGGTCAACAAAATTCAAGGCG
>CAZAWQ010000021.1:0-2776 GCA_964488585.1 uncultured Roseivirgaceae bacterium | reverse complement strand
TGGCGAACATTTTGCATTTCAGTGGCCCACTCTTTTCGATAATTGTTGCCCAGCCACCAGGTTTTGGAAGATTGAATTTTTATAATAACGGGGACGTGTTTTTGGAATTTTGGGGCTTAGAGAATGGGACCATAAAAGTGGTTTTTAGTGAGAAGTTATTCAATCAAGTTTATGATCCCGCTTTGGACGAATTGGATACAAGGTACCAGGATCTGGACTTCTCAGGGCAAACTGCCAATGCTGTAGCGATAGCTGAACTAAACCGCAAAAAAATAAGAAAAGACCTGGGTGGCTAGGCAACAATTATCGAAAAGAGTGGGCCACTGAAATGCAAAATGTTCGCCAGTTTGATATTGCCAGGGAAAAAGGTGGGCTAAAAATTGTACAAAGAGGTGGAGGGTTGCAAACTAAGTATGTTATCAATCTTTAACTTTCCTTACCCTTGACTTTTATTTTGAATTGGAATACTGAACCCAAAAATAAATTTCAAGCGAGTAAATTTGAGCTCTGCGGAGTCCTCATCATCAAAAATGGGCCTGTTGTCCCCGCCGGGTAGGTTCACGGGCCGGCCTATGGTTTGATCACCAATTGCATACCCCAATCCCAGGGTAAAATTCACCTTTTTCAGGGTAAAGGAACTGCCTCCGGCAAAATGCATAAAGTCAGTTTTAGTGGCTGCGTTGTTGGTAATATCTTCGGTTTCTAAAAAGTTTGTAGCGTCGGATTTTACTGCTGAAAAGTCAGTAGCAAAACTAGCATAAACAGAAAGATTGTCCTTTAACTGTATATCTACTCCTATACCAAAATTTAGGACATCGTTAAGGTCGTCTATCACTTTTATATCAATCAGCTCATCATCACTTTGTCGCATGAATGGTTCAGGGTCTAACAAGGTATACAAACTCACTTTTTCATACCATTCTGCGCTGAGGTGGATGGTGGCCTTTCCCACACTTACACCGGTTCCTATACCCACTGCCCATGGCGATTTAAATATTGCGTCAATATCCTCCTGGTAATTACTGGAAAATACTTTGTCCAATACGCCATCGCCGTCAATGTCCACACCAGTGAAAAAATCTTCATACAAATAAGATCCGTTGCCTGAAATATTGATCCTGGGCGTGGTGATGACCAGGCCTAGGGTCACTGGGGAAAAATCCAATGACACACCGCCTTTCCACATTAGTCCAAGATTATCCATCTCGAAATCTCGATTTCGATTGAATATGGTAATAAAATCAGCACTGGTAAGTGATTGAAACCGGACACTAAAAAGGTTGGATTTACTTCTTTGCGTTAAAAAATTGCTAATCCCAAAACTAACTTTGTCGGAGGCTTTAAAAGACCAGGTAACACCAAACCATTCTTCCTTTACGTCGGTGAGAATTCTAACTTCACCGGTTATTAGCTCAGGTGCGGTAGTGGTAGGAATCTCCTGATGAGGTACCTGGGCTCTAACCAATACATCGAACTCAGATTGACGACGAGTGAGTAGAGAGAAGGCGATACGGTGTTTTGGCAACGACTTCATATCAAAACTCACTGCCAGTAATTCGGGAACCCCGCCAAAATTGCTGTCTTTCAGATCTCGGTTCTCACCTAAGGCATTCTCAATAGTGAGGGTTTCTAATTGATAGACCTTAGTACTCAGAAGAAAGGAGGGGTTGTCGATCATGGCCAAATGGCCAGGGTTGTAATATACTGCCCCAAGATCATTCACACTGCCAATCACTACTCCGCTCAATAAATTCGAAGTGGTACCGTATTGACTACTCCAGTAATGGCCGTCTTGGGCATAAGTAACCCCTGTGCAAAGACATATGGTTACCACTAACTTTAATCTGTGTATGTATTTCGACATGTCATTGATGTTAAATTAAATAGTCAAGAAAGATGAATCCATCGGAAGGAATTACCATCATGCGGATCGGGTCTAAAATAGTCTATTAGAATAAACCTGTTTGACATCATCTTCTAATGCCAGTACTTTCATCCATACTCCTCCATTATCATTATTGTAAAACTCAAGCTGAACATAACCCTTGTAATTAGTAGCAAATTCCAGATTGTTCAAGGCAGTTTCAAATCGGCTCCTTTTCCCCATCAGCTTCTCATCCGCCAAACGATTCTTTAAGGCGATACTCAGTGAATCTGATGGAATATTGCTTTCAATAATGTGATTTGACTTGCTGCCGGAGCCACTAATGATCTGTGTAAATTCATCTAATTTTATATATTGAATGGAGTGATCGTGTCCGGCCGCATAGATTACTTTTACTCCTGAGGGTAAGTTAGGCACAATTTCATTGATAAATTTTCGGTACTTCTTACGATGAAGGTCCTGGGAGGCTACAAAGAGCTTTTCGTGACCGTGATCACCAACGGTATACATGGGGTGGTGGGCAGCAATAATTAAATATTCATACTTTTCAGACTGCTTCAGCGCATTCCTTAGGGGTTCCCGGAATAGCTTTTGGATCTTTTTTCGCTTATTGATTTTCTTAATGGCCCATTCCGAATCCATGGCAATTAGGCCGATCTTTGGATCTAATTCTATCAATTCTACCATGTCACCCGCTTGATCTACTGGCCTGTAAGCGATCTCTCCTTTACTTTTTTCGTTATAACTACTGATCAGTAAGTAGTTCAGCGCCTTCAACCCAGCCAGATTTCACTTTATTCCTTTTCGGAGATGCCGGTAACCCACATTGTGCTGAAGCAGTAAACAGTCACTTTTATACAAATTTACTGGAGCATGAAACAAGAAGTGCAG
>CAZAWQ010000020.1:0-1728 GCA_964488585.1 uncultured Roseivirgaceae bacterium | reverse complement strand
CTCTGTCTTATAGATTTATCATCCAGAGTATCCGGAAGTCTGATGGCGTTTAACATGGGCAGACGGAACCCCTCTTGCACCAGGAATTCGAATCCCAGGGACTCCATGCCTTGTTTCAGTAGTTCGTGACTCTCCCAATGTCGAGTAAAACGGGCTTCCAAACCCTCCTCCATCACCAAGGTCAATGCTTCTTTCAGGGCGAACATGGACGAAATTGGCGCGGTATGATGATAGGCACGCTGGGCTCCCTGCCAATAATTTTTTACCAGCGACAAGTCCAAAAACCAACTTTGTACCTTGGTCTTTCTTTGATTAAGGGCCTCAATAGCTCGTTCACTGAATGATACCGGCGAAAGACCCGGAGGAGCGCTCAAACATTTTTGTACGCCGGAATACACGGCATCGATTCCCCATTCATCCACCTTCAAGTTAGTGCCGCAAAATGAAGTTACTGCATCAACTACAAAAAGGGCCCCAGCGTCATGAACCATTTTACTGATCTCTTCTATGGGTTGTAAGACACCGGTGGAAGTTTCAGCATGCACGATTGCCACCAGCTTAGGTTGGAATGCTTCCAATGCCTGTTTGACTTGACCTGGGTCAATGGGTTCACCCCAAGGTGCATCCACCCTCTTTAATTTGGCACCACACCGCTCTACAATATCTGACATTCGGTTACCAAATACCCCGTTTACGCAAATTAAAGCTTCGTCTCCCGGTTCCAACAGGTTAACCAAACAAGTTTCCATTCCGGCACTTCCGGGGGCTGATACAGCAAAAGTCAGATTGTTTTGGGTTTGGAAGGTGTTTTGCAACATCTGCTTAATATCAGCCATGACCTCAAGAAAATCGGGGTCTAGGTGACCCAGTAGAGGAGCAGACATAGCATTGAGCACCCTTGGATGAGCGTTACTGGGGCCCGGCCCCATTAGTAGTTTGGCGTTATTTTGGTTCATAGAATATTTAGGACAGAATTATTATTTCAATTTACCGTATAGCGGTTTAGATCAGAACTATTTGAAAATTTAAAATACTACAATTATGTGTATATTGTTTGATCCGGAATACTTTCATGCCCAAAAGTGTAACCATGAGATCCTTAATTTTAGTTTTTGCAGTATGTTGGGGCTTAATTTCAACGGCCCAGGAAAAACCTATTAATTACCTCAACATAGGGGATGATGCGCCTGAGTTTAATCTACCGGGGACCGATGATAAGCACTACACCCTGGCTGATTTTTCTAAGTATAAATTGCTGGCGGTGATTTTTACTTGCAATCATTGCCCCACAGCCCAGGCTTATGAGGACAGGATCATTGAGATGGTAAAGCAGTACCTCCCTAAAGGAGTTGGATTTGTGGCCATTTCACCCAATGATCCAAAAGCCATCAGTTTATCTGAATTGGGGTATAGCGATCTTAGTGATGACCTGAATGACATGAAGATCAGAGCCAAAGACAAGGGTTATAATTTTCCTTACTTATATGATGGTGAAACTCAACAAGTTTCTCTGGCATATGGGCCAGTGGCCACGCCACATGTGTTTGTATTTGACCAGCAAAGGAAATTGCAATACAGTGGCAGGATTGACGATACTGAAGACCCGTATGTTACTCCCCGTCGAAGAGATTTGGTCCTGGCATTGGACCAATTGCTTTCAGGTGAGAACCTAACTACCAACCAGACCAAAACCTTCGGCTGTTCCATAAAATGGTCCTGGAAAGACTC
>CAZAWQ010000019.1:0-1880 GCA_964488585.1 uncultured Roseivirgaceae bacterium | reverse complement strand
CAAAGCCAGTGATTTCTTAGACTAATATGAGTAAATACCTAGAACATAACGAACACATTGCATCATATCTGGACGGCAACATGAGTCTCGATCAGATGCAGGAGTTTGAAAAGCAGCTTCATACCGACCCCTTATTGCGGTCTGAATTCGAACTTCAGCAAGACATTATCCATACCCTACAGGATTTCAGGAAAACCCAGTTAAAGACCCGGTTGGACCAATTACCTGTAAGCATGGGCCCCAGCGGGCTAATGGGAATCAAGGCTGCTGCAGCCGTGGTGATTTCCGGAGTAATTGGTTTGGGTGCTTATTTATATTTTGTTACACCGACAGAAGAAACCAGCTCGTTAGCTGTAACAACAATAGTTGATAACCAAGTTCAACCTCAGGAAGAAATAATTACTGAGGCGCCACAAAAGGTATTTGAAGCCACTGAAACTATTGTAGAGCCGGAAGTTGAGCCCCAGGAGACTGAAACAATAGCGCCTGTGGTAATCAACAAGCCAGTTACCAAGGTTTCAGACGTTTCAACGGAAAATGTTAACAAAGAATTTATTAAAGAACCTAGTCCGGTGATAATCAGTCCTAAGTTGATCAATCCGGATCTGGATGAAATAAATATGGAGGAATCTCTTGAAATACCCAATGCCTCCCTTGCACAAGAAGGATTAATTAACAACAATGTTGTGGAGGTAGAGACCGCTAAAAAAGATGGCGAAATGTTCCATTATCAATATTATAGCGGCAAACTGTATCTCTACGGTGACTTCAGGGGGAATCCCTACGAAATCATAGAGTTAAACTCAACAAATGGTAAGAGGCTATTCATTTACTATAATAGTATTTACTATAGAATAATGGATAACCAACAGGAAATTACGCCATTGGATGAGCTAACCAATGTGGATATCATCAAAAAGTTGGAAATTATCCAAGCCAATAAATAAGAATTTACTCCACTGCAAATCCCGCTCAAAAGGCGGGATTTTTTTTGTCTTTTTTTAGGGATTAATTCTTAAATTTGGGCTTTGTCTAGGCAATTTGGAAAAGAAGCTTACCCGTAGAAAAAAACGACTGGGATCTTACCCGTACCTTAGTGTTATTTTTAGTATCACTTTGGCCCTATTTGTCATGGGCCTGTTTGGATTACTATTCATTCACAGCAGGAAACTCAGTGAGTTTATAAAAGAGCAGATGGAAGTGCAGGTTTATCTCGACAACCGGCTTTCAGAAAGCAGGATAATCGGCATACAGAAAACCCTTGCCAATAAAGACTTTACTCTGGTGAAGGAGAACGAGCCTCAAATTGTTTTCATTTCAAAAGAGCAAGCTTTGGAGGAATTCTCTCTCAAAGCCGGTGAAAATCCTGTAACATTTCTTGGGCATAATCCCCTCAGGGATGCCTATTTGGTAAAACTGAAGCCAACTTACTTGGACAGCCTGCAATTAGCTCAGGTGAAATCTGAGATCGATGCAATCAGCGGTGTATTTGAAGTAAGTTATCATGACAACATCATAGCGGACATTAATAAAAATACATCAAAGATTGGTTTGGTGCTCTTGGGGTTTTTTGTCTTGCTCTTGTTTACTGTGGTTATATTAATAAACAACACTATAAAACTAGCATTGTTTTCTCAACGATTTCTTATCAGAAGTATGCAACTGGTTGGGGCTACCAGTAATTTCATCCAAAAACCATTTTTATGGAGATCCCTGAACCACGGATTTCTTTCAGGTGTTTTGGCATCGGTATTTTTATTTGTACTGCTTGAATACGCGATATACCAAATTCCAGAACTGAATACCATTAGCGATATCCGAAGTGTGGTGACCCTGTTTGCAGGGTTGATAATTGTGGGTGTTGCCATTGGCTTCTTCAG
>CAZAWQ010000018.1:0-2584 GCA_964488585.1 uncultured Roseivirgaceae bacterium | reverse complement strand
CAGGTTTCCTTTTAATACCGCAATACCAGCTGATTCCTGAACCGGTTCTTCAACTGTGGCAATTACCTCTCGGTTATAACATTTAGCATCCGCCACATTTTCGCCCATGTTTTTACCGTTAACGGTCTTTGAATCTAGATTTAATATGGTGTTTAACTCTTTGATTACTACAGGTAATCCGCCTGCATAGTAAAAGTCTTCCATTAAGTATTTGCCCGATGGTAAAAGGTTAACCAAAAGTGGTATTCCGCTACCCAAACGATCGAAATCATCAAGCTCTATTTTTACTCCAACCCTTCTCGCAATGGCGGTCAGATGTATCAATAAATTAGTTGACCCTCCAACGGCTGCATTGACCATGATGGCATTTTCCACAGCTTCCCTGGTAATGATATCAGAGATCTTAAGATCTTCTTCCACCATTCCAACGATCCGGCGTCCAGCCAATTGAGCAAAAGCCTTTCTTCTGGAATCGGCAGCTGGTATGGCTGCTCCCCCGGGCAAGGTCATTCCCAGCGCCTCGATCATACATGCCATGGTAGAGGCGGTCCCCATGGTCATGCAATGGCCCTGGCTCCTGGACATACAGGCTTCGGCCATGGCAAACTGCCTGGGACTCATTTTGCCAGCCCTCAGGTCCTCGCTGAACTTAAATACATGAGTTCCAGATCCGATATCGCTTCCCTGATATTTTCCGTTAAGCATAGGTCCGCCAGAAACCACAATGGTTGGCAGATCTACGCTGGCTGCACCCATCAAAGCAGAGGGAGTAGTTTTATCACAGCCACATAGCAGCACTACCCCGTCCAGAGGGTTAGCCCGGATGGTTTCTTCGGCGTCCATACTGGCCAGATTGCGAAACAGCATAGCTGTAGGGCGCATCATGGTCTCTCCTAAAGATGTGATAGGGAACTCTAATGGGAATCCACCCGCTTCAAGCACTCCTTTTTTAACGGATTCAGCCAGCTCCCTAAAATGGGCATTACATGGAGTTAATTCCGACCAGGTATTGCAAATACCTATTACTGGGCGACCATCGAACTCATCATCTGGGATACCCTGGTTGCGCATCCATGACCGGTATATAAACCCCATTTTACCTTCCCGGCCGAACCATTCATGGCTACGGAGCTCTTTCTTATTCATTGGCTAAACTTCTTAAATTGAAATTACGAACGGCTAATTTAAACCTTTGCTTTAAAACAAGCATCAATATCCGTTTGTTATATCCATCGGTATCTGGATTACTTCCGGAAGAAGCAGTCATTTATAAAGTGAAATTTCCACAGAACGGGTAAATTATGCCGTTTTCGATTGGAAAACAAGTGAGTGGAAGAAGTAACTTTACCACCAAGTTCGTACCTTGAAATTGAAATTTATTTTACTCCATGTCTCACTCTAGCACCATCAAGAACAACCTCAATCACACTTTATTCTCCTGGACCAAACAAGGCGGATTAAACCCAATCCATGCCAAACGTGCTGAAGGTGTCTATTTCTATGATCATGCAGACAAAAGATATATTGATTTCAGTTCGCAATTAATGAACGTGAATATCGGCCATGGGCGACATGAAGTATTGGAGGCAGTAGTCAGGCAAATGGAGCAATTGAGCTATGTATACTCGAGTATGGTTACTGATGTCAGAGGTGAACTTGGCAAAAAGCTGGCTGAGATCAGTCCTGGAAATCTAAGCCGTACCTTTTTCACACTGGGGGGTGCTGATGCTATTGAATCTGCCTTAATGTTGGCACGAGTGGTGACTGGCAGGCCCAAGATAGTGACGCTTTATCGGTCCTACCACGGATGTACCTACGGATCAGTTTCAGCGGGCGGGGATCCCAGGAAATTGGAGATAGACCGATATGGGTTGACCAATATGATCCATGTGGAAAACCCCTATTTCTACCGGTGCCCCTGGAACAGCAGTACCCCAGAAGAATGTGCACAGAGTGCTTTTGATCATTTGGCTAACGTGATTAAATATGAAGGTCCGGATAACGTAGCGGCGATTTTGATGGAAGGGGAATCAGGCTCTTCAGGTTGCATTAAATATCCTCCCGGTTACTGGAAAATGGTAACTGATTTTGCCAGGGAACACGGCATCTTGTTAATCGATGATGAAGTGATGAGCGGATTTGGCCGTACCGGCAAATGGTTTGCTATTGAACATCATGGGGTTGAACCTGATATAATGTGTATAGCCAAGGGACTCACCTCAGGATATCTTCCCTTGGGAGGTGTGGTAGTTACTGAAGAAATTGCCAAATACTTTGATGACAGGGTTTTACCAGTAGGACTTACTTATTCCGCCCATCCGGTTTGCTGCGCAGCAGCACTTGCGGTACTTAAGATATTTGAAGATGAGCAGTTGGTTCAAAGGACAGAGGAAATGGGTATTTATGTAGAAGGCAAAGTTGCTGAGTTAGCTGCAAAACATCCTTCAATTGGAGACTTTCGCAATACCGGGTTGCTGGGATGTATTGAACTGGTTAAAAACAGGGATACCAAAGAACCCATAACACCATGGAACGCGCTACCAAAGGACATGGAAATAACTAATAAAATAGCTGCCAAAATTCG
>CAZAWQ010000017.1:0-16451 GCA_964488585.1 uncultured Roseivirgaceae bacterium | reverse complement strand
AGAAGAGTAGCAGACGCAATGATTACCAAGAATAACTACATCTACTAGTTTGTAGCCCGCAGTAAAAGTGCCCAACGGTACTTTGCTGCGGGTTTATTTTTCGCCGATAATTACCTGGTCCACTACATGGACCACCCCATTACTGGCGCTGATATCAGCGGTGGTGACGGTGGCATTGCTGAGTTTTATTTCTTTGTCTCTGCTGATGGGCAGGTTATACCCGCTTAAAGTTAGTGCGGTCTCTCCATCCAGTAAATCAATTGAAAGATAAACTTCAGGGATCACATGATTGAGCAGCAATTCTATCAGCAAAGATTTATTATCTTCTTCTAATAATTTACTCAGTATACCCTCCGGCAGTTGATTGAAAGCTTCATCTGTGGGCGCAAATACCGTCATAGGGCGGTCAGACTTGAATGTCTCCTCGAGCGCTGCAGCCTCAACCAAGCTGGAGAAAGTACTAAAGGAGCCGTGACGTTTGGTAATATCCCATATGCTAGGCTGGTCCTCGACCGGGTCTGCTTCCCCTTCCTGCCAAACTTCTAAATCATCCAGGTCAGGTGCACTGTTGATGCTGGATTCCGCTAAACTCCGTTTCCAACAGGCGCTAAAAAGAAAAATACCTGCAATTAATATCAGTTGAAAAAATTTTACTGAAAACATAAAGATTTGTTTTGATCTGTCAAGGAGATATCAAGAAACATACCGCAAATGATTAAAACCCGTATGGGAAGGAGTGATATTGTTGTAAGTGCCTGAAGTATAATGGTTTGATTGGATTGTAGGAATGATGGTGTAAAGTGATTTTCTTAATTTGAGCGTATCATTTTGATTATAGTTCACTTATCATTCGTAATTTAAAATATCATCAATACTATTTACTGATACAAAATGATAATTTGGACGTGCCTCTTTATATACATCTAAGGCAAACTCTTTTCCGGACTCGGTCCGTACAAGGGCTTTGTACAATGGAGAAAGGAACTTACGTCGTCCCACTCGTTTAAGAAATTCGGCCATGGCTGGATAGGCAGATCGATAGTCATAAGAAATGGCCTTTTCAAACCAGGCAGCCTGTATTTCTGCATTACCGCTGTGGGTAAAATCATAACTTGCATCCAATGCTGCCACTGAAGCGATGTCGAGGTCTTCAGGAATATTTCTGATAAAATGCAGCCACTCATGGGTGCTCCATTGCTCTGTATTGGGAAGCGTACTGTTGTTGGTCCAACTGCTCAAAGCAGTATCAACCAGTTCAAGTTTAGAAGACACCGGTACCGGCAGATTGTCAGGTAACCCACTCTGGTATATCCATTCTTCCAATTCGTCCAGGTAAATATTAATGTGCTGTTTCTCAATGAGATTCTTCTTAAGGTAGTGCAAGAATTGTTCTGTGGACATACTTCTAAAAGCATTCTCCTTAAAATAATTTACCAGGAACTGATCCCAAATTACTCTTCCGGACCGTTCTTCCAACCACCTTAAAAAGTAATAGCCCGTATCATAGGCGATGGAGGTCATACCATCATCTGGATTTCTGTTCTTTAGATCCAGTTTCAGATGTGTGTCACCGGCATTTTTTTGTTGCACCATTTCTTCCACCTCTGCCCGTAAATCCTGTAATGAAAGCAAAGCCAACATTTCCGAATAATCTCTTCCACTTAAAGCCTCCATAATCCTATGCTCGAAGTAAACGGTAAACCCTTCATTCAGCCAGAAATCTTCCCAAGTGGCATTGGTGACCAGATTACCGGACCAACTGTGTGCCAGCTCATGGGCCACTAAAGATGTTAGGGAACGATCGCCTGCCAGTATTGTGGGAGTTGCAAAGGTAAGCCGGGGATTTTCCATACCTCCGAAGGGAAAACTGGGAGGCAGTACAATTAGATCGTAGCGGTCCCACTGATAGGGACCATAAAGTTCTTCGGCGATGGAAATCATATCCTCCAGTTCCCCAAATTCGTAAGCCGCCTTTTCGATAAGGCCCTCCTCAGCATAGACTCCAGACCTGGGGCCTAAAGATTGAAATTTGATATCACCTACTGCCAGCGCCATAAGATAAGCGGGAATTGGCTGTTCCATTTTGAAATGATAGATGCCTTGTTCATTCTTTTGCTGAGGATTTTCAGCGCTCATTAGGGCTAATAGTTGGTTGGGCACCTTCACAGTGGCTTCATAGGTAAACCTGATACCAGGGCTGTCCTGCAAAGGGATCCAGCTTCTGGCCAGGATGGCCTGTGACTGTGTGAAGAGAAAAGGTTGTTGCTTACCGGCTGTTTGTTGCGGGTTTAGCCATTGTAGGGCCTCTGCACCTTCTGTGGTGCGGTAATAAACATGGATCCACTCGGTGTCAGGTGACAGGGAGATTTTCAAAGCGCTGCCCAGAAGGTCATCCGATTTACCCAAGGAAAAGTCAGTGGCAGACTCATTCCCTGCCGTACCGGCACTCACACTGTCAATGATAAGATTCTTGGTGTCGAGCATCACAAATTCCGCCTTTGGGTCCATGGCAACTTGAATGGAAGCTTTGGCAGTAATTCGGGAACTGTCAAAATTTACCTCAGCCTGCCAAACCAGGTGTTGCATAATGGCTTGGCTGGGTTCGGCGTAACTATGAATGTCTTTCACTGGAGTGGTCATAAGATCTTCGTTGGTGGGGGATGTAGATAATGAGCCGTTGCGTGTGTCGTTACTACAACCGAAAATGGCTAGTATGGCAATAAAAGCAAAGAAACGCATGTTTTGGGTCTTTTTATTAACCCTGAAATTAATTAAATATTGAATAACAAATTAAGTGCTAAAGATATTATGTGTAACTAGAAAAGGGGAAGAATTATAAAAATACCTTTGAATAGCCCCATCGCCAGCACAGAAAAAACGTTAATTCAAATAAAAGGATAACATGGATGAAAATAAACCAACAATCACACCTGCTGAAAACGGCCCATACTTAGTAAAAAACCTCAAAAAATTAGCTAGTAGAAAGGGACCAGTGGATACAAAAGAGACCATAGCACTGTGCCGATGTGGTGCATCAAACAACAAACCGTTTTGTGATGGGACACATGCCAAGAACGGATTTTCTTCGGCAAAAATAAATGGAAGAGTTGAAGATCAGCGAGATAACTATGTAGGCAAGAAAATCACCATTCATGATAATAGAGGCATATGTGCCCATGCAGGCAAATGTACAGATGGTTTGGCAGCAGTATATCATTTGAAAGAGGAACCATGGATTTATCCGGATTCAGCTAGTGTGGATGAAATAATTGAAAACATTAAGAAATGCCCATCCGGTGCTTTGAGTTATACAGTCGATGGTGCGGAGCATAGAGACAATGAAGGAGAGCCAAGTATTTTTATAGCGCCAAATGGCCCATATGTTGTTTCAGGTGGCCCGAGTCTTGAAAATACCGATATGGCGGAAGGTGCTTCCAAAGAACATTTTACAATATGCCGCTGCGGGGGGTCTAAAAACAAGCCATTTTGTGACGGATCGCACTGGTACAATGGGTTTTCAGACGATAAGAACTGAATACTGGATTTTATTGCCAGGCCCTAACACCTTAACTAGTCCCTAGTCCCTAACAAATGCAACACTGCTGCACTCATAGCCTTCACCCCAGTTTCAATGGCTGGTTCCGCTTCAGGAGCAAATTTCGAAGAATGTAAGGAAGGTAGTTTCAATTCGCCAGCTGCAGCGGCTTTGATTCTTTCAGGGGAAACAGCTCCCAGCCAAAACATGAAGAGCGGGATTTTCGGCTCCACTCTGCCATAACGGGAAAAGTCTTCTCCTGCCATTACTGGTGATACTTCTTCCACTTGCTCATCACCCAACCTATCCGCTATTACTTGAGCAAGTTCCTTGGTCAACTCAGGATCATTGTATAAAGCCGGTGTGGCATTCGGTCGCAATGTGATTTGCGGGTATTTATCTTTGGGCAACCCCGCTGAGATTGCGTTGCCTATGCAAATCCTCTTGATTTTTTCGATAATATCCTCCCTTACCTCATCGCTGTAGCTTCTCATGGTCAGTTCCAATTGCACCTCATCGGGAATAATATTTGCTTTAGTGCCGCCATGAATGGAACCCACAGTAACCACCGCGGGTTCAAGAGGAGATACCTCCCGGCTCACGATGGTTTGTAAGTCCATGATGGTCCGTGCCGCCAATACTATGGGGTCTTTGGTGGTATGTGGATAAGCCCCGTGACCGCCCTCACCAAAAATTGTAATTTTCATAAAGTCTACGTTGGCCATGGCATAACCAGAGACATAGCCTACTTTTCCAGTTGCCAGATTTGCGCTGGTATGAAGTGCCAGTATGTGATCAGGTCTGGGGAATTTTTCAAAAAGACCATCGGCTAACATGGCTGTAGCGCCACCGGTGCGCTCTTCTGCGGGTTGGGCTATGAATACCAGGATGCCTTTCCATTGATCTTTCAAATCTGACAATAATCGAGCAGTTCCGGCCCATACTGTCATATGCAAATCATGACCACAGGCATGCATCACGCCAACCTGATTACCGTTTTCATCATTGACAAAGATTTTGCTGGCGTAGGGAAGCCCGGTATCCTCAACTACTGGAAGAGCATCCATGTCCGCACGCACCATCACCGTTGGTCCCGGCCCATTTTTCAAAACTCCTACAACCCCGTGACCGCCAAAATTCTCTGTTACCTCGAAACCCTGCTTCCTGAGCACTTGGGCCAGTTTTGATGCAGTTTCCTTTTCATAAAATGACAATTCAGGGTGGGCGTGCAGATCCTGGTAAAATCCGAACCAAGCCGGTAACTGAGTTGAAATAATCACCTCAGATTCTGTGGTCTTATCCTGAGCGAATAGACCAGCACACCAGACACACAATAAGGTGGTAATTAATATTTTCATAAAACTAAAAACTAAAAACTTATCATTTATCTATTACCCCTAAAAATAAACCTTCTTCCCTCATTTCTACCTTATGAACCTCAAGATCAGGTGTACGCTGCCGGCATTCTCTTCCATCGATTAAGTTAAACCGGTATCCATGCCATGGGCAGATCACCTCGTTTAAAAAATTAATGGTACCTCCGCTTAACGATTCCCCAAGATGAGGACAAATATCAGAAACTGCCACGTATCCTTGTTCAGTGTGGGCAATACATATCCTTTGCTTGCCTAATTTCACCAATTGTAATTTACCCTTTGGTATTCGCTCTGCTGCTGCTTCCGGACCCAAGACACGGTACCATTTAAGTTCCGACATGGTTCTTAGAATTGTACAATTATTCTGGTCAATATATTGATTTAAACAGATAAATTTCTAAAATTGATCCTAAATCAGTTATGAAGTTATGAAAATCCTGATACCAGGGCTAATCGTATTTACGGTATGGTGTGTAATCAGCGTCCGTTGGTATGTATGCGGTATTCATGAGTTATGTGACAGCGGTCAAAGCACTACCAGCCAACAAGAAGAAACTTCTCCTGATCCGCTCGAGGAGGTCTTTTTTGAAACTTATCAAGCTCCGCTTGCTTTTGAATGGTCCAGTGCTGATCCCATAACCAGTGAAGAATTCACGGTGTTCAGGGATTCATTAGTAGAAGTTTTTGACCGGTCTCCAGCGGCAGTAGTAGAAATAACCGGATTGTATGACCAACAGGAAATCAATAATTCTGAATTTGAAAATCTTGGATTGGCCAGGGCCCAGAATATAAAGCAGTTACTACTTAACTCAGGAATCAAAAGAAGTATAAGAGTTAATTCGAAAACAGCAGACCTAAGTTCCGGGCTTGGTGGCAAAATCAACCAGGCAGTCTCATTTAGTTTGATGCCCCAAGAAGCGCCTTCTACGGATTTCATAATTAGCGAAGCTAAAAATAAGCTGGTAATTCATTTTCCTACAAATAGCGCTTCTCCTGAATCAAATCAACAAGTACGTAAGGCTTTGAAGAAAATAGCAGGCAGTGCTATAAGGAATGACAATAACTTATTGGTGGTTGGCCATACAGATAATCACGGAGAGGCTATGGAAAATAAGAAGCTTGGCTTGGTGCGTGCAACCAAGGTGAAAGACCTGCTGATATCCTATGGGATGTCTGAAAAAAGCATCTTGGCAGAATCGGAGGGTGAGGCGATTCCCTTAGTAAGCAATAATACCCAACGTGGGCGGCAACAAAATCGCAGGGTAGAAATCATAAAAATCTAAATCAATTTGGAAGTTATGTTTTTAAAGCCATTTATCAGTGCACCTGTCGATATTTTGATCATGCTTTTGGGAGCATTCCTAATAGGCTACCTGATCGCTTGGTTACTTCGCAACCATAGAATCAATGAGCTCCAGGATCAGTTAGTTAAATTGCAACAAGAAGTTCGGAATGTACATATAGCTAACGAAAACCTGGATATTGCCAAGGATAAGCTACAGGACCAACTGAACCAGTGTGTTGAAAGTAAAACCAATCTGGTAAGCATTGAAGAAGTACAACGTGCCACCTCAGAACTTAAAAAAGAACGGGAGAGATGTGAAATTGCTCAATATTCATTGACAGAAATCGAAAGCGCCCATGAATCATTGAAGCAAGAGCTTCAATTCAAGATAGATCAAATGCTTACTCAAGAGGAGGCAAACAAGTTAAGGTCAGAGGTCAACCGGCTGAGGGTTTTTAATTCTAATCTGGAAGAGGAAATAAGAGAATTAAAGGAGAATACGCAGAAACTTGAGAGTAGAGAGAGTTTGGATATTGAGATACTTTTAAATGATGTAGACACAACATTAGGTCCAGGGCAGGATTTTGTTTCTTCAATAGGCATTAAATCAGCCTCGGCTGATGAAAGTGATGATTTAAAAAAGATAAGTGGTGTGGGTCCTTTTATTGAGCAGAAATTAAACAGGATTGGGATCTATACTTTTGAACAAATAGCTTCTATGACCTCCGAACAAGCTGACAAGATCACTGAGGCCATTGAATTTTTCCCCGGAAGGATCCAGAGAGATGATTGGGTTGGGCAAGCCAGCAGGCTTGGGGAGCATTAGAATAGGGGGACAATAGAACATGTGAACAAACGAACATGTGAACAATAGATTAACGGCTGGAAATGTTCTATTAATCTACTGTTCCCAAGGTTCCCAACAGATCTTCGAGAAGATCTGTTGCATCTTCAATCCCTACAGACAATCGCAAAAGATCATCAGAAACTCCAGCTGCAGCACGTTCTTCTTTAGTCATTTTGATATGCGAAGTTAAGCAGGGGATGCTGATGATGGTTTCCACTCCACCAAGACTAAGCGCCGGTTTGATCAATTTTAGGCGCTTGCAAAACTCCGGCGCTGTGCCAATAGCGTTAAGTTCAAATGACAACATGCCGCCATACCCTGACATCTGAGATTTCGCAATATCGTGTCCCGGATGCGAGATAAGACCCGGATAATAGACTTTCTTAATGGCAGAATGGTCATGCAATGCCTGGGCTATTTGCAAAGCATTTTCATTCTGTCGTTGTACCCTGAGTGACAATGTTTTTAGGCTTCTCTCAATCTGATAACAGGTCATCGCATTCAAGCTTCCTCCCCAATTCACTGCAGTAGATTGCATGGTTTCGCGTAGATGTTTGCTGGTTATCAGGGCCCCAAAACAAAGATCACTATGTCCACCCAGATATTTTGTCCCACTATGCATAACTACATCTACTCCACGATCCAATGGATTTTGGTTAATGGGAGACGCAAAGGTATTATCGATAATAGAGATCATCTGATGATCGCGGGCTAGTTTGGCCAATCCCGAGATGTCCAATACGCTCAGCAGGGGATTACTGGGTGTTTCAAAGTATAAAACCTTCGAGTTGGATTGTATAGCTTGCTCAAAACCATCGCTCTTAGTGCCTTTGACCAGAGTATATGAAACTCCAAGTTTTTCTAATTGAGACTTTGCAAAAAAGTAGGTGCCCCCATAGATCTGATCTTGCATTACTATATGGTCGCCTGGTTTAAGCAAGGCCATAAAAGCGGTACTTATAGCTGCCATTCCGGAGCTAAGTACTAATCCAGCCTCACTTTTTTCAAGGGCGCATAATTTGTCCACTACCACCTGTTGATTGGGGGTATTGAAATACCTTGGGTAATAAGGATCTTCCTGATCCAGGAATTGAAAGGCACTTGAGGTAATTATTGGAGAGTTTACTCCTCCTGCGAGTGAGTCCGGCAATGCACCGGAGTGTACACATTGTGTTGCGGTCTTGAAATTAGTTTTTCCCATGAATTCCAGTTTTCGAAGTGAAGAAAGGCAAAATAAGCTGTAGCATAGGTTTTATCTATTATTTTGTCAATATTTACAACTTTCGAGTTAATTTCTTAGCAAATATTGGATAAACAATGGACGGGAGCAGACTGGAGGTAATGAACCATGTTGAAAAATATGTACTAAAGAAACTACCTAAGTTTCTCAGGCCTATCGACCAAAACTGGCAACCGGCTGATTTTCTTCCTGATGCCAGGGACATTTCTTTTTTTGACGATGTGCGCAACCTACAGGAACGGGCAAAGGAATTGGCCTATGATTTTTGGGCGGTGCTCATTGGTGATACCATCACTGAGGAAGCGCTACCAACCTATGAATCCTGGTTAGCAGGAATGGAAGGAGTTAATCAGCTGGAACATAATGGATGGACAAAGTGGATACGCGGCTGGACAGCAGAGGAAAATCGCCACGGTGATTTATTAAATAAATACTTGTATTTATCAGGCAGGGTGGATATGAAACAAATGGAGATCAGCACCCAGTATTTATTGAGTGATGGATTTGATATTGGTACCGCGGCAGACCCCTATCGGAATTTTGTTTATACCAGCTTTCAGGAACAGGCTACGTTTATCAGTCATAAAAGGGTAGGGGCTATTGCCAAAAAACAAGACAATCCGGATTTGGCCAAGATTTGCTCTAAGATCGCTGCTGACGAAGGCCGGCATGCCCACGCCTACCAGTCATTTGTAACTAAAATAATGGAAGTGGACCCTAGCGAAATGATGTTGGCTTTTGCTGATATGATGCGTAAGAAGATCATTATGCCGGCACATTACTTACGTGAATTGGGGGTCGAGATTGGTTCAACTTTCACTCATTTTTCAGATGCTGCGCAGCGCCTGGGTATTTATACGGCAGCTGATTATATTGATATTTTGGAATCTTTGTTAACCATCTGGGATATAGATCAAGTACCCGAGCTCAACGAAGCTGGAGAAAGGGCCAGAGACTATTTAATGAAATTGCCAGACCGTTTAAAGCGGGTTTCGGCGCGACTCAAAATCCCCGAACATCCCTATGAATTCAGCTGGATCGGGATTTAGAGATCTTAGATCTCAGATTTCAAATCTCAGATCTTAGATTTCAGATTCAAGATCTCAGATCTAAGTGGCCCAGGTTTTTCCACCTACTGATTCCAACGGGGCACATCCCTGAAAGCCTCCCGGAACTTCATCGTATTGAAGAGTCTGTGTCGCCCCAATTTCGGAAGTAAAAAATCCGAGCACGGTCAGCTCCTTGATCATTAGAAAGAATGGTTGGGGGGGGCTTGGGTCGGCTTGTACCTGCTTTTTGGCAGAGGCTGCTTGATCGGAAAGCACTTGATCCTGTTCTGCCGGATCGCCTTTGGTAAAGCTCTTGTGCAATATTTCTTGACTCTGAGCTTCCAGCGCCACCAAACCTGATTGAAACTGTTTCTGGTCTTCGGGAAGGTAATATTCCGATAGCATTATATCAATAAATTGGGGTACGCCTGCTTCCGCCGCTCCTGGAATAATACGGTCAGAGGCGGCAGTAATCAGCTTTACTTCTTCCGCGGAAAGAAAAACTGGCTGCCAATCTGGTACCGCCTCGGCAGTACATCCATTAAGTACCCCGGTAAGCGCGGGGCCGGAGACAGCAAACCCCAGCAGTAAGCCGGCTTGTTTGAGTGCCTTACGTCGATCTATTTTATTCTTTCGCTCCATTATAAATTCTGTTTTTTCATTTGCTCAACTGCATAGTCACAAGCTCTGGCAGTCAGGGCCATATAAGTTAGCGAAGGGTTCTGCCAGGAACTGGATGCCATACAAGATCCATCGGTGACGAATACATTTGGCACCTCGTGTAGTTGATTCCAACGATTTAGCACTGAGGTTTTTGGATCTTTGCCCATGCGTGCAGTACCCATTTCATGGATGCCTAAGCCAGGAGGGGTTTGATCATCATAAGTCTGAACATTTTTGAACCCTGCGGCTTCCAGCATTTCAGCGCTGGAACTCATCATTTCCGGGCGCATGGCCAGTTCGTTTTCGCGGAATTTCATGTCAATGGATAAGGTAGGCTGACCCCATGTATCAGTATTTTCATGATCCAGATATACTTTGTTATCATGATTTGGCAAACATTCTCCAAATGCATTGAACCGGAAAGTCCAGGGGCCTGGCGTTGTTAAACTTTGTTTGAAGTCCTCACCAAAAGCATAAGCACCCTCTTCACCGGATCGCCATAGCCCTTCCCTACCGCCTCCGCCATAATTGCTGAATCCCCTCAAGTAATCTTTACGGGCAGTCTTTTTATCAATGTTCTGAAACCTAGGTACGATCACACCCGTTGGTCGTCGGCCTTTGTAATATTGATCCGTATATCCATCGTGGGTGCCATAGGCGCCAACCCTGAAATGATGGTCCATTAAATTATGCCCTAACTCTCCGCTACTATTACCTAGTCCATTGGGAAAGGCATCAGAGACGGAATTCATAAGGATTGAGGTTGATCCCAAAGTTGAAGCACAGCAAAAAATTACTTTGGCATTGAATTCAATGGTTTCGTTAGTCTCAGCATCCACGATGCGAACACCCGTGGCTTTCTTTTTGTCCTTATCATAGAGTATGGAGTGTACGATAGAATGAGGCCTTAGGGTCATATTGCCGGTTGCCTCTGCAACTGGCAAGGTAACTGCATTGCTGCTGAAGAAAGCACCATACGGACAACCCCGCCTGCATAGGTTTCGGGCCAAACACTTGCCGCGTCCCCCCACGGATTGGGTAATATTGGAAGTTCTCCCCAGGGTGAGCATCCGGTCTGTATAATTCTCTGCTATTTTTTGTTCCAAATGTTTTTCAATACAGTTCATGTCCCATGGAGGCAGGAATTTGCCATCCGGGAATTGCTTCAATCCGTCTTTACGGCCACTTACACCGATATACGATTCTATATAGTCATACCAGGGCTCCAGATCACTATATCGAATGGGCCAATCCACACCGATCCCTTCCCGGGCATTGGCTTCCAGATCAATGTCACTGAGCCTTAAAGACCAGCGTGCCCAGGTTAGTGAACGGCCTCCTACATGGTAGCCCCGCGTCCAGGTAAACGGTTTTATCTGGTTGTATGGATGCTCGCTGTCTTTCACAAAAAAGTGCTTGGTAGTTTGTAGCACAGCATATTCAGTTTGACTTTGAACCGGATAATCCTCTTTGATTTCTTTGGGGGTTAGGCGGTCGCCGTACTTAATTTCCCAGGGCTTCTGATGCATGGTGGGATAATCCTCGAGGTGCTTGACCATGCGGCCCCTTTCCAATACTAAGGTCTTTAACCCTTTTTCGCAAAGCTCCTTGGCTGCCCAGCCACCGCTGATACCGGTACCGATGACGATGGCTTCATAGGTATTATTCTGGGTGGCTTTAATATTTAAATTCATGCTCAATTAATTTAATAGCTTAATGTATGTATATCCATTTTGGATTCCAATACCCCATTAGGTGGACCAAGCTCATGAAAGCTGATCCGAATTCCATGGTTCTCCACACTGCAAAACTTTATAATGTTGATTTAATATTTCGGCAGCCCTGGCAAAGTCACTTGGATCGGCGGTATTGAAAGTAAACATATCATAATGACATGGGATCACCAATCTAGCGCCAATGGCTTGAGCCATCTTTGGGGCTTCCTCATGGTCCAGGTTCCCGGCTACTCGACGCTCAGGTTTGTTCCCATTGATAGGAAGAATGGCTACATCCACTTTAAAGGGTACAAGCAAGTCTTCCATTCCGTCATACCAAAGAGTATCGCCGCTGTGATAGATCTTCCAGGGACCAAATTCAATAACGTATCCCATGAACAAGCTTCTTCCAAGGTGATCAATTTCAAGTTTGTTATGCGCAGCTGGAATACCATAGAATGTGAAGTGTTGGATGGTGGTTGACTCACTTACATTCAGCCCAATAGGGAATTCAGTGGAGCATTGTAGTCTATCACAAATAAAGTCCCGGTTGGCTTCCGGAATGATAAGCTGCATATTTGGGTTTGCCAGGATCAACGGCAGCAAAGTGTCGGCATCCAGATGGTCGGTATGATTATGGCTTGAGGTGGTTATGTCAATGAAATCCAACTCAGAAGGATCCACAACCAGGGCTGTCATACGCACATGAGGTTTATCCGTTTTGGCGTATTTTATGGTTAATGAATCGGAAAGATATGGGTCCAAAAGTAGATGTTGACCTTTCCACTGGATCAAAAAACCACTTTGGCCTAACCACCACAGGTAAAAACGATCGGCTTCTTTGTCTGTGGTTCGGACACTATCCAACAAGGCGTTGTCTTGCAAATAGGGTGTGATCATTCCCTTACAATTTTTCCCTTGCTATTCTGGCACCAGCTACCATGTTTGCCAGCTTTTTCTTAGCAGCCCAGCGAGCAGTTTGACTAAGACCACAATCAGGAGCTACTGCCAGCTTATCGGCAGGAACATACTCTAAACATTTTTCAATGCGCGATACCACGTCGTCCGGGGTCTCGATATAATAACTTTTTACATCAATGACCCCCACTGCTACATCCATCTTCTTTGCAAATTCTGCTATCAATTCAATCTCCGCAAACTCTCTGTTAGCCATTTCTACATGGATCTCATCCACTTTAAAATCCAGGAAATTCGGTAGCATTGGGGCAATGCGCCGATATCCCACCGGGTGTCCTTTGAAATTCCCAAAACAGAGATGCGTTGATAACCGGCATTTGCCCACGGCAGGTTCCACGGTACGGTTGAAGATATCTACGAACTTTTTGGTATCTTCTTTATAGGCATAACAGCTCATTGAGGGTTCGTCTAGGGTTATTTCCTGACATCCAACCGCCACCAAAGCTTCCAACTCATTTCTGACAATGGGCAACAGCGCTTCAGTAATGGCGAACCTATCGGGATATTGCTTGTTTGGCAATAACCTTCCGCTTAAGGTAAAAGGTCCGGGGACACTGGCCTTTAGCGCCTGACGCTCTGGCGCAAGGCGTTTTAGTCGCTGATATTCGGCTACTACTCCCAGCCCATTGGGAGCTGCCAGTTCGCCTTCCAGAGAATGTTTGCCACGTTGGTCATGGGCGGGCGGGCCCCAAAGTCGCGGTGATATTGTTTCTTTTTGTATCCCCTGTAAATAACCGTAAAAAGACAGATTGAAATCAAGTCTGGTTTGTTCGCCATCTGTAATCAGGTCCAGCCCAGCGGACACCTGGTCATGAATAGCGGCAATTACCGCGTCGGCGGTCATTTCTTCGATGTCATTCTGACCAAATTTATCCAGATTTTGAGAGGCAAACTCCAACCAGGCAGGAAAAGGGTAGCTGCCAATAACAATGGTGCGGATGGGTTGTGATTTCATATTAAAATTTCAAATCAAGTTTAGTGAAATAAATGTTTTACTTTCCTACGTCCTGATACAATTTGGCTAATCTGTGTGCATGTTCATCATAAGCGCTCTCAAACAGCTCGGTTGCTTTTTGGGCACCAACAATAGCACCACTAGTTAACACTTTTGGAGGAAATCCGGCTTCCGTAAGCAGCCTGGCTATTTCCGCCTTAAGACAGTTGATGATAATAGCGCCTCCCACTGTGGAAGTCGGTGACACCGGAAAGTCTAATCCTGGTATTTGAACCGAGGCATCACCTACCGGTGCCCCTGTATCTAAGATCAGGTCTGCAAAATCCGTTAGCTTAGCCCCATCAGATCGTTTACTGGTTGATTTTTCAAGATGTGCCAATGACACCAGCACCACTACTTTAATGTCTTTTTCCTGAAATATCTGTGCTATCTCTATAGGAACCACATTACAACCACTACTGGAAATAACCAGAGCGCTGTCCTCCCCGGTCAAAGAAAAATTCCTCAGAATACGTTCTGCCAGTCCAGCCACATTTTCCAGATACATGGCCTGACGTTGACCATTGGCTCCTACCACCAGGTTGTGAAAGGTAAGTGACAACTCAACAATGGGATTAAACCCGGGGAATGAACCGTAACGGGGCCACATTTCTTCTGCCATGATTCGACTATGACCCGAGCCAAAGACATGTACCATTCGGCCAACTTGTATGGTGTTGGCAAACCATTGAGCTGCGGTTTGCATTTGGTCTTTTTGTTTTGCAACAGCTTCGGTAAGCTGCTTACATTTTTGAAGATACTGATCTATAACAGACATAATTTTCTTATGGTTATTAAAAATTATGGAGCCGTTGTTCTTGTTTGAGCAAACAGCGCCGCACCAATGGCTCCAGCAAACTCTTCAAATTTAGCCAATTTAACAGGAGTAGCGCGACCTCCGGGCCTCCATTCATACAATTCCATAAAAGATGATATAGGCTCCAACAAATGCTCTTTGGCTTTGGTTATTCCACCAGCAAGCACCACCAGGTCAGGGCTTATAGCATTACATAAGGATACAATGCCCAGTGCCAGTTTACGCATTGTAGTCAGCCATACATAGGTGGCCCAGGTGTCACCAGCCAAATAGGCCGTTACTAATTCCCGGGAGCTGGTAAATTTTCCTAGTGAGCGTTGTGATAAGGTGGCTTCCCCCACGGCATCTTCCAGACTTCCACTTATTCCGGTAATACCTATGGACTCGCTAGCGCTGTCAATGGAAATATGACCCAAATGGCCCGCCCGGTGTAGAAAGCCTTGTTGCAGTTGTCCATTGATCAATAACCCGCCGCCAATTCCTGTACCGAGTGTCAGCATCACTACGTTTGGGATATCTGCTGCTACACCCCAACGAGACTCAGCCACCAGCGCTGCATGAGCATCGTTCAATACATGTACGTCCTGTTTTAAAAAACTGGACCAATCGAAATGCTCCAAGCCTTCCAAGCGACCGGGCATGCAGTTGATAGTGCGATTCTCACTATCAGTTAACCCAGGGGCAGATAACCCGACACACCTAATGCCTGGATCTATATTGTCTGTATTACCGATTAAGTGCTGGAGAATCTCCGCGGTGGTCTGCTGCCATTGGCCCGATTGGTCATTAGTTTCCTTGGTGATTTTTTGTTTGATCTCATTTTCATCAATCAACACTCCTTTTATATAAGTACCCCCAATATCAATTCCTATGTATGCGTCATTCATGGCTTTGGAATTTGACCTTCACTAATGCTCCATCCACCATCTACCGACAGCACCTGACCGGTGACAAATGATGCCTTTTCCGACAGTAAAAAAGAACAAGCCCCATCGAGATCTCCCGGATGCCCAATACGACCCCCGTCGAGCGGTTGTTTAGTGCGAATAAAAGCCTGAATGGTGTCATCCTGGGCAGCCCTCTGGGCCATTGGCGTTTCTACCAGGGCAGGGGCTATTACATTGACCCGAATATTGTTTTTAGCATAATATGCAGCGATGGATTTACTAAAGCCAATTATTGCGGATTTGGTGGTGGCATACGCATGCGTAGTAAAATACTCCGGGGAAGGAGAATACCCCAGTACTGAGCCCATATTAAGGATAACTCCACCTTGATCTTGGTCCAGAAAAGTATTAATAGCCGCACGGTTGGAAAGCATTACCGAAGTTAGGTTGAGCTCCAGGGTAGTTTGCCATCCAGATAAGGTCATTTTGTGAAGCGGTCCATCGCCAGCTTTGCGGCCGCTACCCCCGGCTACGTGATAAAGGCCATGTAAATTACCCCATTTCTCTCCACTGGCCTCAATCGCTTCCTCCGCGGATCCCTCTTTGGTGGCATCACTGCTGATTGCCAGTCCCAGGTCACCCAACTGGTGCTGGGCCTTATTACAAGATTCCGGACTCCTTCCAGTAACTACCACTCTGGCTCCTTGTTCAATAAAGGCCAGTGCTGCTGACAAGCCTAATCCGGTAGTACCTCCGATGATAACTATATTCTTACCTGAGAGCATTTAAACCATTTTTTCGGAAATAACCCCGGTTTCCTTATGCTTAATAATCACTTTTTCCCGACCGTCCGGTAAAATTTCTCCTTTGATCAGAAAATGTTCATCATCGTAATCCACGGTTTCTATTTTGTCTTTTAATCCGGTTTGACCTCTCCAATCGTCCAATTTGACGGGCTCCCACTTTTTTGACTTGGCAGACTGGTAACAAGCGTCCATGATGGCGTTTACCACATATCCGTCGTAAAAATTTTCCATGGGCCGTGTTCCTTTTTCCATGGCATTG
>CAZAWQ010000016.1:0-2618 GCA_964488585.1 uncultured Roseivirgaceae bacterium | reverse complement strand
ATTTGAGGCCCCTGAAGCAGGAAGCTATTATTTTATTTGTACATATCCAGGACACTGGGAAAAAATGACTGGTGTATTTAAAGTAACGGCAGCAGCTTAACTCTTAGTATCCCAGCTTGACCAGCTCCACATCCCGGCCTTCTCAATATTAAATTAATACGTATATATATCTAAATAATTACACGTGCTACAGGTCGTATATAGGTGTATTTACAAATTAATTGCACGTGTATAGAAAATTGATTAACGATTTGTCAATTTACATCGCGGAACACGGAACCCGTTACTCAGAATTGGACTTGCTACAACTGATAGATTTTGGTGCCTTGAATCCTGCATGACCATTTGAGCTCCTAAAATTATCTTTGGGTTAGTGTTGGTGGTGCGGCCACGCGCCAAGTAGATAATTTTTAGTAGCGAAAAGGGCATGCCTGACTCAAGGCCTTAGAGAGATTAGCATTAAGAACTCAGAGATTTTTTTTGTACATTAATTCCAGTACATACAACATTCCCGGTTGAAAGAAGAATACAAGAAGTGGCACTCCCCTACACTTAGCATGGATATAGAAATGCTGGTGTATGGCCACTATGGCTATCCGGTGATAGTTTTTCCCACTACCAAAGGCCGCTACTACGAAAGCAGGGATTTTAAGTTGATCGATTCTGTAGCTCATCTAATCGAGGCCGGGAAGGTAAAGATCTATTGCCCGGACAGTGTTGATGCCTATAGCCTTTACAATAAATCTATTCCTCCCGGTGAACGTATAAAAAACCACAAATGGTATATTAATTTTATTCAAGACGAAATAGTAAACGCTATTCGCAGTTCTTACAATATTCCCAAAGTAGCAGTGGCTGGAGCTAGTTTCGGTGGTTATCATGCGGCAAATTTTGCTTTTAGTCACCCTGAATTGGTAAGTCATCTGTTCTGTATGAGCGCTCAATTCGATATTCGCGATTTTATGGATGGTTTCTACAATGACGACTTGTATTTTGTTAATCCCATTGATTATCTGCCGGGTAGCAATCATCCGGATCTCTGGAAAATGAATATTGTGTTGGGCTATGGTGAGTGGGATATTTGTCGGGACGCTAATTTGCAGATGTCCCATATTTTGAATGAAAAAGGTATCACCCATTGGCTGGACGAACGGCGATGGGCAGAGCATGACTGGCCCATATGGCGCAGCATGTTTGTAGATTATTTATCGCAATTATAAGACAACTACATGAAAAAAATAGGCATTTTATTTGGTCAGGAAAACACTTTCCCATGGGCACTGATTGAAAGGATCAATGACATGAAGGTGGATGGAGTAACAGCAGAAGCTGCTTCCATCGACGTGGTACAACAGGCGAAATCCACTGAATATGCGGTAATCATCGACCGGATTTCCCAAGATGTGCCTTTTTACCGGGCTTACTTGAAAAATGCCGCCATCGGCGGTACCGCGGTAATCAATAATCCATTTTGGTTCAGCGCCGATGAGAAATTCTTTAACAACGCCCTGGCGGAGAAAATTGGGGTGCCCGTCCCCAAAACCGTACTACTACCCTCCAACAAAAGACCCGATGACACCGATGAAAACTCTTTTCGCAATCTCAAATTTCCAGCAGACTGGGATTACATCTATAACTACATTGGTTTTCCCGCCTACATGAAACCTTTTTCCGGTGGTGGATGGAAAAGTGTATACAGGTTGGAGAATAGTGAAGACTTGTTTACTAAACACAAAGAAACCGGGCAACTGGTCATGATGCTTCAGGAGGAAATTCAATTCAAAGAGTACTTTCGTTGTTACTGCCTGGGTCAAAAGTATGTACACATCATGCAGTACGAACCCAGGAACCCCCATCACCTCAGATATGTAAAAGACGGCCCTCCAATAGAGCAAAAACTGCTGGATACCATACACGATTATACCATCAGACTCAATCAATGGCTAGGCTACGATTTCAACACCGTGGAATTTGCTGTACGAGACGGTATACCTTATGCCATTGATTTCTGTAATCCAGCACCGGATGCCGATGTAAATTCAGTGGGCCAGGATAATTTTGATTGGGTGGTAGAGCATGCTGCTAAGATGGCGGTGGAAAGGGCCCAAAGTATTAAAGAAGACTCTATGAATCTTTCCTGGGGTAACTTTGTAAAAGTACAGCTTTAGACTATGTCCAGTAAATTCACTTTAGGGATTGAAGAAGAGTATCAGGTCATCGACCCAAAAACGCTCGAACTGACTTCTCACCAACAAAGAATCGTTGAGGAGGCTGATAAGCTCATGAAAGGCCAGGTAAAGGCTGAAATGCATCAGGCCGTGGTAGAGGTGGGCACCACCATTTGCCAAAACATTGACGATGCACGCCAACAGGTTACCTTTCTAAGGAAGAACTGTTGTGAAATTGCCAGAGACCTGGGTTATAGAATTGCTGCAGCCGGCACCCATCCATTTTCTGCCTGGCAGGCACAATTGATCACACCCGATCCTCGATATGACCACATTATTGCAGAGTTACAAGATACAGCGAGGTCAAATCTGATTTTTGGATTACACGTACATGTCGGCATAGAAGATCGCAACAGAAGCTTGCACCTGGTCAATTCCCTTAGATATTTC
>CAZAWQ010000015.1:0-6581 GCA_964488585.1 uncultured Roseivirgaceae bacterium | reverse complement strand
AGTTTATTGTCACCCCAAAGCGCCAATTCATACTCAATGCTGGCCTGATAACCTTTTTCAAGTGTAAACGGCTGAATTATCAGGTCGTCGAAAGTAACATTTGAGTGCAAATCAACGTAGTTACCACAAATCACGTAATCCGTCGGCAGTGCTGGGTTGAAGTTCTTCGTCAGCATTAACATGTTACCTCGATTGGAACTGAATAATCCTTGAAAGGTGGGTCCCGTGCTGTGCTTGTCCTGATGACCAGTGTATGTCTGACTAACAGTTTCAAACGACCTCCACTTGTTTTCATTGTCCATGAACAATGCGTTGTCATACCACCAATCCTTCGGCTCTACGCCCCTGAACGGAAAGATATCAAAGAACTGCACACTCTTGTAGGGCCATTGCTCTAGCACTGTGAAGGTGGCACGGACATTGATTTGCATTGCCGGAGCATTAGCTCGAACACGTACTTCAAATTCAGACTGGGCACCATCATTGGCGTTATTGCTGGTATACTTGAAGACAATCTCGTCGGGGCCATTCTTAATAACCTCGAAATCTCGAAGTTGATCCAGCATCTGCTCGGGCGAATATCCCATATAAGCAAACCAATGTAGGAGATTTTCAGTGAGCGCCCAATTTTCATTACCATAGGCTCGCATGTGGCGTGCGTGGCCGTCTACCAGCGAGAATTGCAACCCCGACCAACGAGGGCCTGTTTTGGTAGAATAGATCATGAAATTACGTCGGGAATCACGTGATTGATAAACGAGTTGAATACCTTCCTCTTCTTGAATAATCAAAGTTTGTGACCTATCAAGAAGTTTTACCGTGACCATACCAGCGTTGGCAGGCGCTTCAGGTTGATCATTGATTGGAGCAAGTGGATCGTCAGCGATACCTCCATCTGTGCTGAGTTGGGGTATCATCGCTTTGCCATCGAGCGTCATTGCGACCGCCCCATTTCCCGTAAGCCCAATTACTTTTACCCGGATGGTGCGCTTATACGGGTCAGTAGGTAATGTGATAGACACAGGACCGTTGCTAGTCTTGCGAATTTCGTAGCAACCTTCCTGGTCATTGTAACCTTGATCATTACCATGAATTACACCTCCAGTAACCATCATTTTTACCGGCTCATGTTCGGCTCTTACAAATGTTTTTGCCACATTCGAATCCTTTACCATTGCAAGACGAAATAGAGTACTAAAAGAGGCTGTGGGGTTCTTCTTATTCTGATCAATTGGCCAATTAAGCTGCACGCCTTGGTCACTCGGTATGATTTTATCAGCAAATGCCCCCCTGCCTGGTGGCCATGAAGATTTCTCTCCAGCGACATAAACATAATCCGGAAGAGTTCTTTGCGTATATGCCTGTCGGTAATAGTCCGGCCAACGAAAATACGATGGCGCCCCCTTCATACCAAAGGCACTTCGGTAGACATAAGTGTTGTGTTCCATCTTCCCGGATTTCCAGTAAAATGATAGCCTTGACCCACCAGTGCTGGAGTCAGCAGAAGTAAGAAAGAGTTGGCCGTTGGGCATTGTCATATCCACAATTTCTAAGTATCTGGTCCTTAGACCTTTTGGTATATCAATATCTAGGTTAGCTTTTATCACCGCATTATGTGCTGATGTATTCTCGAACATCGTTGCTGCGGTGACGAACATTTGACCATCTGCATACAGCCATGTCTCAGTCATACCGTGACCATGAAAGCCTTGGTTGGAGTCAAATAGTTTGAATCTTACGCGCAAGCCGATACGGTCATTCCCCTCTTCCAGAAACAGGATTCGAGGGTTCTTATCAAAGGATTGTCGTACTTCAATTGGTTTTTCGGAAGTGGCAGCTTTGACACTAAAGACCATATCAAGGTTGGCCACTGGCTGAAACTTGGGCCAGTCACCGGTTACCACGCTCATTACACCACCTGCATGATGATTGAAAAAGACCTGTGATTGACCAATCCGACCTTCAAAACCACCGTTTCTGGGAATGAACACACCACCTGAAACTTGCTGCGGCGACTGATCCAAGTTAACAGGGTTTGTGGTTTGTGGTGGCTGGGATTCTTTCCAGCCTATGAGTAAGAATACAACAAGATACACCACTGATAAGTGGATGTATTTAAGTACCGGAACTTCAATTGCTGATTTCATTGCGTTATTCAGAAAAGTATTTTGGAATATATTAAATATCTACATCATTCAATAGACTTGAAATGTTGTGGACTCACTAACAGGAATATACAGCCACTACTCATTCGGTAATGCAAAGGTTACTATCCCACTTTTAGTATGACTTAGTCGAGTTAGACTTTCACCGATACTTACGGCAATTGTCACATATTGCCTTCCGTCCAGTTGGTAAATCGATGGCGTGGCCAGTCCATTCCCTGGAAGTTTCACCTCCCATAGCAATGCTCCGGTATTTTTATCAAACGCCCTGAACATACTATCCATGGTGGACGCGATGAAAACCAGACCACCTGCTGTAACCACAGGCCCACCATAATTTTCCATCCCTGTGGGTGGTTCATCCGGGTTTTGAAAATCGGGATGACTGCCCAGTGGTATTTTCCAAACATACTCGCCCGTATTCAAGTCGATGGCATTCATAGTACCCCAAGGAGGCTTGATCCGGGGCCGGCCCAACGAATCCAGTAGAAATCCTTTATTTGCTACATTCAAATAGGTGGTAGCGGTATCCTGCGGTTTCGAGCTGTCAGCGGCCGTCTGTTTGCCGGTTTCGGTAAGAAAAGCCAGCAGCTCTTCTTGGTAGTTTTGAAGAACAGAACCAAAAGAGGGCATGATTCCCCCTCTACCATTATTGACTATCTCCATAATTTCTGAGCCTGACATTTGCTGGTCTATGTCCACCAGTGAGGGATTTGATTCCACACCCTGTTTATCTACCCCATGACAACTAACACAGTGGGTATTGTATATTTTCTTTCCTACCGCATAAAGTGTCTGCCCTTTATTATTTATTTGATGCACTTTCTCCATTCTTCCAATTTCCGGCGATTCATTGGAATTTATATAGAGAATCCCGGTCTCCAGGTCATAAGCACCACCACCCCATTCACCACCGCCTCTGGACCCTGGTATCAACAGAGTAGTTTTAGTATCTAAAGGGGTAAAGATCCCTTTGAACCATAAGTCGCTTATTACTTGCTGGTTAGACTGATATATTTCATCTGAAACATCCTCATTGATGTCGTTGGAAGTAATGGCTTGACGGGCAAATGGTTCAGGCTTGAGCGGAAACGGCTGGGTCGGCCAGGTTGTTTCTCCGGGTATGCTGGAGGCTGGAACCGGTCTTTCTTCAACTGGAAAAATCGGTACTCCTGTTTCACGATCCAGTACATAGATAAATCCCATTTTTGTAGGCTGAGCTACTGCATCAATTGATTTCCCATCCTTTTTGACGGTAATTAAGTTAGGAGCAGTCGGTAAATCATAATCCCAAATGTCATGATGGACCGTTTGAAAATGCCAAATATACTCCCCTGTGGCCGCATTTAACGCTATTAGTGAATTTCCGAATAGGTTCGAACCGGTGCGGTTGGCAGCGTAATAGTCATAAGTCGGAGAACCCGTGGGCACATAAACAATGCCCCTTTCTTCATCCAGACTCATGCCAGCCCAATTATTAGTGCCGCCTATATATTTATAAGCTTCTTCAGGCCAGGTATCATAACCAAATTCTCCCGGTTTAGGAATAGTATGGAAGATCCAGGCTAGTTCACCGGAATGAACATTGAATGCTCTTATGGGACCTGGGGCGGCGGCAGCGCCTTCTGAAACAGAAGCGCCGATTATTATGAGATCTTTATAAATTATACCAGGTGTGGTAAGGCTTACCCTCGGTTGGTCTTCCCGACCTTCTTGCCTCATGTTTAGATTGATCCAACCGTTTTCTCCGAAGGAGTTTACAGTTTTACCAGTTTTTGCATCGACGGAGAACAATTTATCTTTTGCAGAGACAAAAATTCGCTCCTGACTTTCTCCTTCCCAATAGGTTACACCTCGTAAAACTACACCACCCTTTCCACCTTCTAAAGGGTCGAAAGACCATAATTTTTCGCCTGTTACCGCGTGGATGGCATATAATACCCCTCTGGCTGATGTGAGATACATGACATTGTTAATTACAATGGGATTACACTCATATTTCCAAATCTTCATTCCTTCAAACTCGTCATTGGGATAAAAAGACCAGGCGATCTCAAGATCTTTTACATTGGTTTTGTTTATCTGATCTAGTGAACTGTAATTATTGGCTTCTGGCCCTCCTTTGTAGACTTGCCAGGTTTGGTAGGATCTATCGATCTCTTTGCAGGAAATAAGGAAAAGTAATGGGCATAGAAGAAGGAGCGCGCAATTTCTGAAATATCTATATATTTTACTATATAGATTACTATATAGTTTATTGATCATCGTGTACAATACTCATCTGCAATACTGATGGCTTCCGAAATAATTTCCATTCCTTCATCCACCTGTTCCCTGGTGATAATCAACGGAGGTGCTATGAAGATGTAGTTCCACCTCACAAAGGTGTACATTCCCAACTCACGAATTTTGGCAGCTATTTTATTAGTTATTTCCATGTCCTTTGGTAGCGCGTTCCATGGTGTTATGGGTTCTTTGGATTCCCTGTTTTTAACCAGTTCAATACATCCCAGCAACCCGGTATTGCGAAAATCTCCTATTGAAGGATGTTTTGCAGCTAACTCAGCTACTTTGCCTTCTACATAAATACCCATTTCCTCTGTCCTTTGAATCAGATGCTCATCTTCAAATATTTTAAGCACTGCCAGCGCCGATGCGCAGCAAACCGGATGGGCGGAATAGGTAAGTCCTACTGGTAAAACCCTGTCATCAAAGAATTTAGCAATCTTCTCGGTAACCACCACACCTCCCAGGGGCAGATATCCCGAGGTGAGTCCCTTGGCTATACACATTATATCAGGTTCGACAGCATGATGTTCAATGGCAAACCACTTGCCAGTACGGCCGAATCCACTCATTACTTCGTCATCGATCACCAGGATACCATGTTCCCTGGCAAAATCAGCTACCATTTTCCAGTAACCTGGAGGATATTTGATGCAACCGGAAGAACCGGATTCTCCTTCCATCAGAATGGCCGCCACATTTTCAGGACCTTCATATTTGATCACCCTTGCCAAATGATCAAAAGCACTCTTTGCACACTCTTCGGGAGTAGAGCTGTTCCATGGGCAGCGGTAGAAATAGGGGTTCTCCACGTGGATCATATTGGTCAAACCGTATCGGTCTACCTCCAATTTTCTAGGATCTCCACCCGCTGAAACTGATCCGTAGGTGCAGCCATGGTATGACCGGTATAGCGTCACTATTTTGGGCCTGCCAGTCACCACTCGTGCCAACATTATGGCAGATTCAATGGCATCCGCACCACCCAGGCTAAAAAATGTCCGGTTAAGATTTCCAGGACTGATCTCGGCCAGTATCCTGCCAAGTTCACCCCTTACGTCGGTGACCATGCCCGAATACACATAGCTTAGCTGCTCCATTTGTCTGACCACAGCTTCCAGCACTTCCATCCGGCCATGGCCAACATTTACATTCATCAACTGTGAACTGAAGTCCAGGTATCTCTTACCAGCCTCATCATAGATGTAAACTCCCTCTGCCCGTTTGGCATGGATTGGGTTTAATCCTCCTTGCTTGGACCAGGAGAATAAAGAGTGGTTGAGGTTGTTCTTGATGGTGTTAGAGTGAGACATGGAGTATCAAATTCAATTTCAATGTACAAACTCACCCGCAAAGCCAAAAACAAAACCGATATTGATGCTTGTTTTAAAGCAAAGGATTAAATTAGCCGTTCGTAATTTCGATTCTAAGAAATCTAGTCAATGAAAAAGAAAGATCTCCGAAGCCATGAGTGGTTTGGACGTGAAGGTAAAATGGGTTTTATATACCGGTCGTGGATGCGTAATCAGGGTATTCCTGACGACGAATTCGATGGCCGTCCGGTGATTGGTATATGCAATACCTGGTCGGAGCTTACCCCTTGTAATGCGCATTTTAGAGAACTGGCCGAATCCGTTAAAAAAGGAGTGCTTGAAGCGGGAGGATTCCCATTAGAGTTTCCCATAACCTCTCTGGGTGAAACCATGATGAGGCCTACGGCCATGTTGTTTCGAAATCTGGCCAGTATGGATGCCGAAGAGACTATCAGGGCTAACCCCCTGGACGGTGTGGTACTGCTGTGTGGTTGTGATAAGACTACTCCCTCTGCGTTGATGGGTGCAGCCAGCGTAGATCTACCTACCATTGTGGTATCCGGAGGTCCCATGCTTAACGGAAAATATCAGGGCAATGATATTGGGTCGGGAACACACGTTTTTAAATTTAGTGAAGACTTACGGGCAGGAAAGATGTCTCCGCGTCAATTTTCCATGGCCGAAGCCTGTATGTCAAGGAGCCGGGGACACTGTATGACTATGGGTACTGCATCTACTATGGCTTGTATGATCGAGGCACTTGGTATGACCTTGCCTGGAGGCGCAGCCATACCGGCGGCTGATTCCAGAAGAAAGG
>CAZAWQ010000014.1:0-3298 GCA_964488585.1 uncultured Roseivirgaceae bacterium | reverse complement strand
AACCATTGCAAGTAGCGAACTCCAAAGACCTTTAATCATTAATGAAAGGTATTCAAATTAAAATACTTAAAGATCAAATCATTCACCAACTTTTGATAGTATGAGCTGTGAGTGAACATTGTAGCAAATCGCAAGTAATCGCAATTCGTAATTCGTAATTCGTAATTTGTATTTTATGTCTATTCCTGTCATCAATATTGAACCGTTACTACACCCAAAAGGGGATAAAATTGCAGTCGCCAAGGAAATATCAATTGCCTGTAAAGACAGCGGATTTTTTTACATCAGGGGACATGGAGTGAACACTGCTTTACAGGAGGACCTTGAGCGGCTTAGTCGAAAATTCTTTGACCTGCCAGAAACTTCTAAAAATGAAATTTCCATGGATAAAGGTGGCAAGGCCTGGAGGGGTTATTTTCCCTTAGGTGGCGAACTTACTTCCGGAAAGCCTGACCTCAAGGAAGGGCTATATTTTGGTGAACAAATGTCCTTGGACCACCCTAGGGTTAAAGCCCAAACAGCGCTTCATGGCCCTAATTTATTTCCAGAAATTCCGGGATTCGAAACCGCTGTACTAGACTATCTAAGCGCCCTAAACAGGCTTGGCGCGATTTTAATGAAGGGTTTGGCACTGAGTTTGAAATTGCCGTCAGATTTTTTCGAAAGAAGGTACATGTCTCATCCGCTTATTTTGTTCAGAGTTTTTCACTACCCGGCACCTGCTCAAAAGCATTTGGCACAGAGACAATGGGGGGTAGGGGAGCACACCGACTACGGAGTACTTACCATATTAAAACAAGATACTGCTGGTGGTTTACAGGTGTATACTAAAGAAAAATGGACAGACGCCCCGTATATAGAAAACACCTTTATTTGTAATATAGGGGATATGCTGGACCTGATGACTGGGGGGTATTACCGTTCCACTCCTCATCGGGTACAGAATAAATCCGGCAGAGGCAGACTCTCCTTCCCGTTTTTCTTTGACCTGGATTTTAACGCTCGTGTGGAACCTATTGATCTTACCCATCTGGGGCATAGCAGCGCGCTTACATTTCGCAGATGGGATCAAACGGACCTGCAGACATTTTCAGGTACCTATGGGGACTATTTATTGAAAAAGGTTGCTCAGGTTTTCCCTCAACTGCGAGATGACATGCTTTGATCTTTGCTCTTGGAGATAATTCAATGTATATTAATACTGTAATGCGTAGAGCTAGTAAAATTTTCGTGGTGCTGCTGATTGGGATGTTGATACATTCTGAAAGGATTTTTAGTCAGACAATCCACTACGATTTTGATTCTCTACTACAGAATAGTCCTCATTTTGAGCCTTTACTAAAAATGGTAATGGACACTTTCCAGATCTTCGGACCGGAAAAACCATTGGAGTTTACCGTTGCTACAAACTTTAAGGCTTTAACAAAGAATAAAAAAAAGGACGAGTACCAAATAGCCCAGGTGATTTACAACCTGTGGGATTCTATTAATATTTCTCGTGAGATCAGGATTAAGCCAAGAGGGGTATTTCGATTAGATAATTGCAGTAATCCTCCCTTGTGGATAAACATGAAGAAGACGGATGAGGTGTTTGAACTACTGGATGGCTTGAAAAAGATGAAATTGGTAATTCCTTGCCGGGGGCAGAGTCAGTACCAAGACTATATTTTTACCGAATACCTGGCCTATAAACTATACAACATCATTACAGATTACAGTTTTAAAGTCCGCTTGATAAAAGTAAATTATTCCGATACCGGAGGAAAGGCAAAGCCAGGGAATGCCTATACCTTTATTTTGGAGACTCAAAAAGCCCTGGCAGAAAGGAAGGAGTCGATCCCTATCAAGAATGATCGGGTTAGTGCCAAGTCCCTTGATGAGGAATATGCGGCTATATTATACATATATCAGTATATGATTGGTAATACCGATTGGTCGGTGCCCGGATTGCACAATATGAAATTGTTAAAGACCAATGATGTATCCAGGCTAAGACCCATTCCGGTAACTTATGATTTTGACTACTGTGGCTTGGTTGATGCGTCTTATGCCATACCCGGTACTCATGTGGACATTGAATCGGTTAGGGAACGGACTTATATGGGTTACTGTCTTCCAGATGAATTAATGGATAAAACTTTCAAATTATTTATTGAAAAAGAATCAGATGTGATGGCCGTAGTGCGTGAATTTGATCTGATGTCGGATAAATCAAAGAAAAAATCTTTGTCTTATTTGGAGGACTTTTATGATATTATCAAAGACCCCAAGAGGAGAGACAGTCGTATTATTAGAACATGTAAGCAGTAAGCATTAATTAATGATTCTACTGCGGTAGCCCCGTGCCCGGGTACTCCCCAATATTTGCCAGCGGTACGTTTGCGCTAAATTTGGCATTAATGGCTTCAAGAATGGCGTTAGCGGCTATGGCATATCCTCTCGAATTTGGATGCACTCCATCTTCCGAAAATACTCCAGTGGGTGGTGCCAATCCGGCTGATACCGCTAGCCCATCAATGAGTAGCGGACTTTCATCCACCAGTTCCTGATATACTTGATTCATATCAACATGTGCCACCCGGTTGTCTACACCTATGGCGGTGATGGTACTTGCAATTCTTGCATTGAACGCAGCTGTACGGTCTCTGACCTCGGTAAGCTCATCAACCAGTAAGGTAAATCTATCCGTCAGGGGAACTGCCACTCCAATTATGCTCAATGGATTGTTAGGATCCGCCAATGTCCCTAAAACTGCACCTGCACTTAGGGTAATACGATCCTCTGCAGATGTTTGCCTAATACTCGGAAGGCCCAACGCTGAAAGATCCGTCAATGATTCGTCATCAACCACAATTCCATTATCACCTGCAGCAAATTGGATGGTTCGTCGTTGTGCTTCCTCTGGTGAGATTAGCCCGCCGCCGGCAGCTTGGAGCAAGCCTCCATTATATAAAGTGTAGGCAGAATTAACCAGATCGATGACAGGATCACCTGCTTCAAATGGAATGGCGTTCCAAGCTACCAATTTAAAGAATGGCAAGGTTTCCACATCAGGAATATTCACCACTACCCCCTGAATATTCGGATCCGTGGTCATTATGCTTAAGGCAGCGCCGTATTGAAATGCAAAATCTGCCACTGAGGTGATTGGGGCAAGGCCTGATGCGCCGGTGATTGCATACAATAAGACGTCATTGTTACCCAGCCAAAGGGCAAAGAAGGTGCCTCCAGCAGTGGCCGCATCTCCGATCATAGTAGACACTCCGGGATTTGAGGCAAACCTGGCATAGAACGGGTT
>CAZAWQ010000013.1:0-2440 GCA_964488585.1 uncultured Roseivirgaceae bacterium | reverse complement strand
GCAGCGTTAACTTACTTTCCATACTGAGGTGGTTGCATGTCCTCGGGTGAAGAGGTACTTAGCACTTCATAATCTTGAAAATATCTAATTTCTCTTCTGCTCCCTAAATATTCATGATTTATATAAATAATACAATTGATTGTGGTTTTTTTTCAGTCATTAATTGGAATAAAACAATTTTTGGTAGTACCTTGTATGTTGGTTAATTGTCCGTTATTTAGGCTACATTTCATATTTTTGCTTGACCTTCCACTCCTCTGAATCCACCGGCAACCGAGTTGTTATACAACTTTTTTATCAGGTGGGCAGATACTCCAAATGGCCTAAGCACCTATTACAATTTTGGTTATTTTAACTACATTTGTTTTCCTTTAAATGTATCTCCAACAAACTATAAAAAGTACACTCCATGGTATTTGATCTAGACATGATAAAGAATACATACAGCCAAATGGCCGGCCGCATCGAAGCGGCACGAAAGGCTGTAAATAAGCCACTTACCTTAACAGAAAAAATTCTCTACTCTCATTTACATCCCGATCAATCCGTAGAAGCATTCGATCGCGGAAAATCTTACGTAGATTTCTCTCCTGACCGGGTGGCAATGCAGGACGCCACCGCTCAAATGGCCCTACTTCAATTCATGCAGGCCGGAAAGATGAAAGCAGCTGTCCCCTCTACTGTGCATTGTGATCATTTGATCCTGGCCAAGAACGGGGCGGTAGAAGACCTGAAAAACTCCATAAATACCAGTAAAGAAGTTTTTGATTTCCTGGCTTCAGTTTCCAATAAGTACGGCATCGGGTTCTGGCAACCCGGGGCGGGAATTATTCATCAGGTAGTTCTGGAAAACTATGCATTTCCGGGAGGGATGATGATAGGTACTGATTCTCATACGGTCAATGCAGGAGGTTTAGGAATGATTGCTATCGGTGTAGGAGGTGCTGATGCAGTTGATGTTATGGCAGGAATGCCCTGGGAATTGAAATTTCCAAAATTGATTGGTATAAAATTATCCGGACGTCTCAGCGGATGGACCTCCTCAAAGGACGTAATATTAAAAGTTGCCGGTATTCTAACGGTGAAAGGTGGAACCGGAGCTATTGTGGAGTACTTTGGTGATGGGGCCCAAAGTTTATCGGCAACCGGCAAAGGCACCATTTGTAATATGGGCGCTGAGATTGGGGCTACCACTTCTACCTTTGGCTATGACCAAAAAATGGAGCAATACCTAAGAGGCACCGGACGCGCTGATATAGCAGACCTGGCAGATAACATAAAAGAGCATCTTACAGGAGATGCAGAAGTTTATGAAAACCCGCAGGACTATTTTGACCTGGTAATTGAGATCAATCTGTCCGAACTTGAGCCTCATATTAATGGACCGTTTACACCGGATCTGGCTACACCGATTTCCCAGTTTGCCCAGGCGGTTAAACAAAATGGATGGCCAGATAAACTGGAAGTGGGACTCATAGGTTCCTGTACCAACTCCTCTTACGAGGATATCACCCGGGCGGCATCGATAGCTGAACAGGCTATCACCAAAAACCTCACTGCCAAGTCAGAATTCACCATAACTCCGGGATCAGAACAGGTTAGGTTTACCGTCGAACGGGATGGTTACTTGAGAACATTCGAGAAAATGGGCGGAGTAGTTCTGGCGAATGCTTGTGGGCCCTGTATTGGACAATGGGCAAGACATACCAACGATCCAACCAGGAAAAACTCCATTATTACCTCTTTTAATAGAAATTTCGCCAAGAGGAATGATGGAAATCCTAATACACATAGTTTCGTGGCGTCTCCAGAAATAGTCACAGCCATGGCAATTGCCGGTGACCTGACTTTTAATCCCTTAAAAGATACTTTAGTTAACGATCAGGGCCAGGAAGTTAAACTGGATGAGCCTATGGGAATTGAGCATCCAACTCAAGGATATGCCGTAAAGGACAACGGATATCAAGCACCCGCTGAAGATGGAAGTTCGGTTGAAATAAGTATTGATCCTGATTCTAAAAGGTTACAATTACTTACCCCATTTGCACCATGGAATGGTGAAAATATTTCGGGGATGAAATTATTAATAAAGGCCAAGGGAAAATGTACTACTGATCACATCAGTATGGCGGGTCCTTGGCTCAGGTTCAGAGGGCATTTGGATAATATCTCTAATAATCTTCTGACCGGAGCTACCAATTATTTTAATGAACAGACGGATTCTGTCAAAAATCAACTAACTGGAGAATACGGGCCGGTTCCTGACACCGCAAGAGCTTACAAAGCAGCAGGTGTGTCATCAATTGTGGTAGGCGATCACAACTATGGAGAGGGATCGTCGCGTGAACATGCAGCCATGGAACCCAGACATCTTGGAGTATATGCAGTACTGGTTAAATCATTCGCGCGAATTCATGAAACCAATCTTAAGAAACAGGGT
>CAZAWQ010000012.1:0-2585 GCA_964488585.1 uncultured Roseivirgaceae bacterium | reverse complement strand
GAAAGATCAATCAAACATTTCCGGTGCTCACTGGATACCAGTAACAGCCCAACCGCCCTGCAAATTTCGAAAGATATAATGCCAGGGGTAGTAAGTATTCCCCACGGGTGGGGGCACCTTGAAGTACCTTAAAAATCCGGGAGCCAGTATTAACGACTTGACGGATCATATGCTGCTGGACCAATTTTCAGGAAATGCCGCTTTCTCCGGAGTGCCTGTGGAAGTTAGTTAATCCTCTACTTCAACAATCATCTCAATCTCACAGGCAATACCTGAAGGCAATGAACCCATACCAACTGCTGATCTTGCATGTTTTCCCTTTTCCCCAAAAACTTCTACCATAAGATCAGAGAATCCGTTGATAACTTGAGATTGTTCTGTGAAACCAGGGGCGGCATTTACCATTCCCAGAACTTTTACTATTCTTTTTACTTTGTTTAGATCTCCCAATTCGGCCTTTAAGGAAGCCAACTGTTGAATAGCCGTTAGGCGAGCTGCTTCATAGCCTTGTTCTGTAGTAAGATCCGCCCCAACTTTCCCGGTCACATAAGTGCCATCGGGTTGTTGTGGGCCCTTTCCTGAGGTAAACACCAAATTTCCGGTGCGAACTGTATTTACATAATTTGCTACCGGAGCTCCTACTTCAGGTAATACAATACCCAGTTCCTGAAGTCGAGCTTCCGCATCATGAGCCTGAGACGGAACAACTTCAGCCTGTACTTCTTTCTTTACTGATGTTTGGCAGGCAAATAGCATTAAACCGATTGATAAAAAATATAAAGATTTCATAATAAAGTTTTGGTTTTGAAATGTCTGCCAATATATGAAAACCTTATAAAAATGCCTTGAGGGAGGCAATAAATTCTGCATTTCAAGAGCTTTCCCATAGGTATCATTATTTATTCTAATTGTTAATCGTCAATCAAAACCGTGAAGCGGTGATGGCCACATCCGCTTCCTCCCAGGCCTGGCTAAACCGTTTTTGATATTTTACCACCTTTTGGCGGTCACCCTGCATCAAATGACTTTGATACAACCCAAACAAAGACCAGCCATTTTCCCGGTTCACTTTCAGATCATTTTCATATACCGTTTGGGCCTCTCTGGCTTGTCCTGATTGTAACAATACCGCTCCCAGGTTATGCCGTACCGGTATATGCCAGGCGGGTGGCTCGCTATAAATCAGTTGCTCCTCATACGCAACTCCTTTTTCAAGCAGTCCAACCGCTTTGGCTATCTGTCCCTGTGCAGCGGCCATTTCACCGGAAAGCACATGAATGGCTATGGGTATCACCGAAGAACTCGGATTCATGTAATTGGCCAGCAGTCCTTCCAGGTCAGGATCCCTGGCAAGTTCCTGTAACGCTTCTAGCTCTTCCTGGGCCTGAGGTAAATCATTTTTTGCTACAAAAGCCAGCCCTCGGGCGTAATGCCACACCAACCGCACGTGCTTTAAGCTATTTCCGGGATGAGGTGTTAATAGTATTCCATTCCACTTTCCAAATCGCACCTGAGCCAGAAGAGGTGTGGACAGAAAATCTTCCATAAAGGGCATTTCTGCTACCTGATCCCTTGGCACCCGGCTGGCAGTTTTTTGTGCTGCATCCAAAGCTATTTCACTGTTCCCTTCCATGGAAGCTGCAGACCACAAAAAATGAATATTGTGCGGGTAATATGATAGAGGATACAATCCCTGAGCCAAACATTGACTAATATAGTCCTCGTCTGCTTCAATGGCTTTCACATTAGCAATTCTGGCATCCTTGTACCGGCCAATTCGAAAGTAAATATGCCCTGGCATATGTACTAGATGTCCGGCCCCTGGCATCAAACTACCCAGACGATCCGCACTGGCCTCTGCAAGATCTGGTTTAGGAAGCTCCATCATATGAATATAATAATGATGCGCCCCTGCATGGTCTGAATTTATTTGCATGGCTTTCTCCAATGCTGATTTAGCAGTAAGCGTTCCTGGATTTGGCGCTCCCTCATTAGTCCAATAATTCCATGGCATGGTATTCATGAGGGCGGCAGCGTATAGCGTTTGGACATCAGCGTCTTTTGGAAACTTAGCCGCGACCGGTACCATTGCTTGAGCATAAGCGACATTTAGTTCCTGCCGATCAGCACCCGGATCTTTTTGCTGGCGTGTTTGAAGTGCTTCAATTAATTTTTTTTCCTTTTTAGAAATGCCAGCAGCCGAGTCTCTGGCTTTGTTAGCAGCCTCAAAAGCCTTGGTAGTGCGTTCAGCATCCGGAATGGGATCATTGATGTTTGGTCCTAAAGCGATGGCCTGACCCCAGTAAGCCATGGCACATTTAGGATCCAGTCGGGCCACTTCACGGAATGAGCGATGGGCCTCCGCATGGTTAAATGCGTAAAGGAGCCTAATGCCCTGATCAAAATAGGCTTGGGCCTTTTCAGAAGAAGTAGTGATCTCGAAATGATGGTCCCCCAGATTATCAAATAATGGAGCTATGGGTTCGGACGGGTCTTTCTCCGTGAAATCAAAAGCTCGTTTTAATTGGCATTTTACAAAACTTACATCCAGCAAGGCTATGGAGGAATTTAACTGTAACGAAGTT
>CAZAWQ010000011.1:0-3259 GCA_964488585.1 uncultured Roseivirgaceae bacterium | reverse complement strand
ATTGTCCGGAGCGCAAATTTGATTGACAATTGACAATTAAGAATAAGAATTGAAAATTGTGGTGATTAATGAAAATAAGGCATATAACAAGTTATGAGGTAATTGTGCCGGCAAAACCCGGTACAGTGTCCAGTGAGAGTATCAATAAACCACTGCACATGCTGCCCGTGGGAGCTAAGGCTGGATGGAATGTACAATTTGATCAGCTTTCTAAAATCGTGTTGAAATTGGAATTAGATTCGGGAGTGGTTGGATGGGGAGAATTGTATCGTGATCATAATTGGGGATTAGTCCAGGAAATAATTGAAGCATTGTTGGGCGCTGATTTGGAGAAACTAACATTGCAAAACCTACCTTTTACTTTTTGCCGGGAATACGACGGATTTGAATGTGCCATATGGGACGCCTACGCCAAAGCACATGACCTCAGGGTGGTAGATTTGCTGGGTGGACCGGTACGCAACAAGGTTTGGGTGGGGGCATGGTCCAGTCATCGTCAGACAGAAGAAATAGCAGACCTTGTATCCGGTTTCAAGGAACAAGGTTATGACTGCGTAAAGTTCAAAAGCGATCTTGAGGATGACGTAGTCAGGTGGTGCGAGATCATTGCTGATTCGGCACCTGGGATGCAGGTTATATTAGACCCAAATCAGCGGTGGGAAAACGCATTCGAAGTCAGAAAACGATTGGATGGTCTGCAGGAAGTTGGAAATATACTTTGTTTGGAGGACCCCATTCCGCGCTGGCAGTTATCGGAGTATGCTTTATTACGTCAATACAGCTCGGTACCAATAGTTAGACATATTTCACTTCCTTATGTGCTTCAGGGACAACGTATTAAGGATGCCATTCAGGCTGTACAGTTGTCTGCCGTCGATGGGTTTAACTTCAATGGAGGACTTGCTAATTTCCAACGATTGGATCATATTGCTCAAGCTGCTGAGCTACCTTGTTGGCATGGCTCTGAAATTGATCTGGGAATACTTGAAGCTATGTATGTGCATTCATCTGCTGCGGCCGCATCTTGTATCTGGCCCGGTGACATTTTTGGGCGCCTGGTAAGGGAGCACGATCTGCTCAAGGAGCCATTGAAAATAGAACCGCCGTATGTAACTCTGCCAGATGGACCTGGACTGGGTGTAGAACCTGACATGCAAGCTATTGAACATTACATGATAGATAAAAAAGAATATAGCAATTAAGAATTAAGAATTAACGATTTACAATTGGGCTGTACGATATAATTAAACAGTGTGCATGAAAACTAATCCATTTCCTAAGAATACTGACCGGTGGGCCATTTGGGACATGCTGGTCGACCGTGACACCAAAGCTTTTGTTGCCTCTGATTGGGATATGGTGGCTGATGACTTTATAGAAGAGAATTTTATGGGTATTGATGCTGGCAAACACCAAAGCCCGGATGCCTGGACCATGGGATTTCCAGACCTTGAAACCTATAAAAACCAATGGTTGCACCAGGCCAGGGAGTTTTCATCTACCGAATGGGCGGAAGACCTGGAAGAGGCATTTTTCAGGGTAACTAATCTGCGTGACATTGAGATTGTTGGTGATTCGGCGTTGGTCCACAAAAAGTTCTTTGGCAGTATTACCAAGGCGTCTGGTGAAAAAGTTCAAACTGATTGGCAAACCCTGTATAGATGCCGCAAGGTCATGAGTACCTGGAAGATTGCTGGTTTTGTGGGCTATATGCCCCATATTCTAGGCGATACCGCTTCTTCTAGTGAGAAAATAGCCATACCTACTGGTGCTACCCAACATAAAACAGCTGGGCCCTATTCGCCGGTACTGGAAATCAATGCAAAGAGTTTGGTAGTAATTTCAGGACAGGCCGCATTAGACATGGACGGCCAACTCATTGGAGATACCGTTGAAGAACAGACAATTGCCACTATGGAGAATTGTAAAAGCCAGCTCGAGCAAGCGGGGTGTACGCTGGATGATGTATTTAAAGTAAATGTTTATCTTACCGACTTAAAGGACTGGCCAAGATTCAACGAAGTGTATAAGACATTTTTTAATAAGCCATTACCGGTCAGAACAGCCGTGGGTACGGACTTGCTGATGGATCTATTAGTAGAAATTGAAATGTGGGCTGCGAAATCATGATTTGGGATCAATTAACATCAGGGGACATAAAATCATTGGGACGAGGAATTCCCGTGGTTCTTCCCATGGCCGCCACCGAACAACACGGCGCACATCTTCCATTGGCTACCGACCGGCTGATTGGAGAGCACTTTGCCCGTCAATTACACCACAGTATTCCTGATCAGGTATTAATATTGCCATCAATCGGGGTTGGTTGCTCAGATCACCATATGGACTTTTCCGGTACATTGACCCTGAGCCACCAAGCCTTTACTCAACAGGTACAGGAGGTAGTTCAGTCAGTGATTTATCATGGATTTACCAACATAATTCTTCTAAACAGTCATGGTGGGAATCAAGGCATAGGTCAAGTTTTAGTTGAGAAGATAGGATATAAATATCCTGATTGTGAGCTTGTTATGACATCATGGTGGCAATTAGCAAGAACCGCCCTTTTGGAGATTACCGAAACCGGATTTGGAGGAACGGGGCATGCAGGAGAGTTTGAAACTTCTTTGATGCTGCTAATCGCACCTGAATTGGTACAAACAGATAATATTGTAAAAGGAGCAAACCAGTCAGGTTACAGTTGGCAAGAGGCGGATATGCTGCATGGCGGTGCAGCTTCACATTACCGCACTATGAAACAGCTGACACCAAACGGTGTTTTTGGTGACCCCCGAGCTGCATCGGTAGCAAAGGGTGAGCGAATTACTGAGTCAGTATTGGGATGCTTGCTACAAATTGTACAGGACCTAAATCCAGCAGGTCCTTTGAACAAATAGCTTTCATTGCATGACAAATTTCAATTGGTATGTAGATGGTGTTATTGTACTTTTTTATCTGGCAGGCACTTTAACTGCCGGTTTATATGTAAGAAGATATGTTCGAAAACTGGATGATTTCTTAGTTGCAGGACGAAAAGTAGATCTCTATCTGGGAATAGCCAGCCTTTCTGCCACGGAGTTTGGTATTGCAACCTGCATGGCCAATGCCGAGCTAGGGTTTAAATACGGATTTGCGGGGATCACACCTGGTATTGCCATTACACTTGCCATGTTTGTGGTCGGAACTACCGGCTTTTGTATAAAGCCTTTACGACAGCACGAAGTTATTACCATTCCGGAATTTTTTTGAGTCCAAATTT
>CAZAWQ010000010.1:0-14070 GCA_964488585.1 uncultured Roseivirgaceae bacterium | reverse complement strand
CAAATACCCAATGTTTCGGCTTGGTACAAGTCCAATCACCACCGCCGTTGAACGGCACGACGCTACGCGCGCCTATGATATTGCGCTCGTCGGGGCCCTTGCTCTTCAGGCCGGCAAACATTTTGTTGTACATAGCCAATTCATCCTCGCGTATTGCACCGTAGGTACCGGCGCGCGTGATGATCCTCTTCTCCTGACCGCTGGAATTAGGCGAAAACGGTGAAACGATGAATACCGAGTTCCCGCAAAGCCAGAGCACATTCACGCCGCTTTCAATCGCGGCTTCTGCGGCGCGATATTGTCGAATATCCCAGTACTCATCATGCCCGACGCTAAGATATGTACGACAACGAGTAATAAATGGTGTGTCGATCGTGTCACTATTGGAGCCATATGTGACGTCATAGCCATGCTGCTCCAGCCAGTAGCAAAGCGGATATTCCCATAGCAGGAATTCACCGGAACCTACCGACAGGGCTGCATCGAAAATCTGCGTGTACATGCCATAAGGTCGGTCGAAGCTGACGGCCACGTCCGGCGCGTGGGCTCCGTCAGGATGTGTGTAGAGCGACTCGTTGACCGGCCAGCAGTTGTAGGCCTGCCATGTGTTGTCACTGCACTGGAACAAAATATCCGCGGGTCGATGGTCCCGCACGATAAAGACTACGTAGCTTTGCCAGTATGGGTCAGACCGGGAATCGGGAATCGTAGTGAGTTTACCCAGATAAACGCCACTGAGCCAGTCAGCGGGAATTTTCAACTCGATGCTGGGGACCCATTGGCATTGGCGCAGACGGGCCGGAGCAGGAGTCATCTCCGGAACATTTTGCGTCGATCCCCTCAGCGGACCAATGGTTGTCATGAGCCGCCCTCCGGTTCCGCCATAGTACCCCATGCGGTAGATGTCGAGGGTGAACTGCCGCGCAGGATCGGTGCTGACGAAGATATTCAGCGTCTGTCCGACTGAAATCGATTGATGCGAACAATAACCTTCGATGAGCGACGTGCGAAATTTTCCTTGATTAATGCGCACGCGCGTGAGTTGCCAGTCGCGTGTTCCTGGCCGCTCGTTTTCACGCCTGATCTGCGACCGATCGGGTTGGTTCGCTTGAAATACCTTTGTCCGTTTCTGTTCGGTAGTGGCGAACGAAGCCGACACCAACGCCCCGGGTAAAATCATCGCGCCCTTCAACAGGTCTCGTCGCTTAAACAAATATGGTTTTTTCGATGTTTCGTGCATTGTTTATAGTGGGTCCTTATCGTAGGAGTCGGAGGGCGGAGCCTTGCTTACTGTAATTCTGGGTTAACCTAATACCTCTTTCAATTTCTGATGCAGCGATTGCCCCCTAAGGTTTCTGGCAATGATCTTACCGTCCCGGTCCAATAAAAATGATGCTGGGATAGTGTTTATATTATAGGTCCTGGCTGCTTCAGACTGCCAGTACTTTAAATCTGAAACATGGGTCCAAACCAAACCATCCTCCTCAATTCCCTGCAGCCACTTGTCTTTTGACCTGTCTAATGATACTCCGTATACTTCAAAACCTTTGTCTTTAAATTTATGATAAGCCTCAACAATATTGGGGTTCTCCATGCGGCAGGGCCGGCACCATTGTGCCCAAAAATCTACTAATACAATTTTGCCGCGGAGGGAAGATAATGGAACCACCTGGCCATCTGGGTTAGGCAGGCTAATATCAGGTGCAGTTTTCCCTATTTGAAGGTTCGCCCCATTTTTTGCCTGTAGACGGACCCCTTCTATAATGCTAAGAAAACGTGGTGTATGCTTTGAATCAGGAGGATCATTTGCAAAAATTGTTCCCAAGCTATCCAGGAATAGATAGTCTTCCTCTGCGCTGAAATTACCAACCACCTGAAATACAGCCATTGAGTTCCCCATTTGTCGCACTTTTTGTTTTAATAGTTCCTTATGCTGCTTATTCTCTACTACAAACAACGCACGAATTCTGTCCGTTTCCTCCTGATCACCACTGGCATTCGCCTGGACAAACTGTTTGTTCATGTTACTGACCTTCTGCTGAAACTCTTTGACGATCTGATTGATCTCCATTAGATACTCCATATCTTTGGAGCCGGTGATGGTGACTGCCCCGTCTGGTGCATTTCCATCAGCCTCAATGGTAAGATCGTTTTGATAAAGGATGAGGTTGACCATCTGCTTATTGTAGAAATTCATCCGGTAAAATCCAGGTTCGGACATGGACAGTTCATGCTCAAATTCCCCGGAAGGCTGAATAGCCACCGTGTCCATCACTACCACCTCTTTGTTACCGTATTCTTCAAGAAGTACCAATCCACTTTCTGGGAAATTCACTTTACCCTTAAGTACGATGCTGGAAGATTCCTGAGCCTGTTGTTGGTTACAACCCCACAGGGCCATTACCGTTAGCATTTGTATTAATATCCTTTTCATGATCAGCTATTAGTTAATTCAAATGTTTAGCTAAAAGTTCATTTGCAATTCTTGGATCTACTTTTGACTCTGTCTTTTTCATTAGTTGTCCCATGAAAAAACCCAGGAGCCCCTTTTTACCATTTCTGTAGGCTGCTACCTTTTCCGGGAATGCCTCCAAAATACCCAGAACCAGCGGTTCAAGGCTATCTTCGTCCAGGTCCTGCAACAATCCAAGATGCTCCGCAACCTCTCTGGGACTACCGTTAGCTTTATTAATAATTACCGGTAATATTTTTTGAACGGCTACTGAAAAGCTCAGTTCGTTGGCAGTCAAATCGGCGAGTTCAGCTAATTGTTCAGGAGATAAATTCAATTCTAAGATTGATAGGTTTTGCTCCTTGAGCAGTGATTGAATTGGACCTTTTAGCCAGTTTAAAATATTGTTTGGGTGATTAGAAGTATCCGCCGCCTGCTTGAAATAATTCAAAACCTCCAACGAGTCAGTTAGAAACAAGGTATCTTCTCTGTTAAACGAATACCGGTCCTCAATTTGTTGCTTTAACTCATTCGGAAGCGTTGGCATTGATTCTTTGATCTTCAGTAACCAATCGTCAGAAATTTGGACCGGACTGAGATCAGGTTCAGGGAAATAGCGATAATCGTTAATTTCCTCCTTAGTACGCATGCCGACTGAACCTCCAGTCTTTTCATCGAATGATCTGGTTTCAGAAGTAATATAATTACCCTTTTCAAGTTGTTCAATTTGCCGCTCTACTTCTTTTTCGATAGCCCTGCGAACATTACGCACGCTATTCATGTTTTTGATCTCTACCTTGCTGCCTAAATTAGTTTCTCCTTTCAGACGAACCGATACATTGCAGTCACACCTTAATGATCCTTCCGCCATATTTCCGTCGCAAATACCCAAGTAAGTAACTAATTTCCGGATTTCTGTAAGTAGTTGAAAGGCCTCTTCCGCCGCATGGATCACAGGCTCTGTAACTAATTCTATAAGCGGAGTTCCTGCCCGGTTAAAGTCAACCAAACTATCATTTGAATCAGCTGGATGAAATGACTTACCTGCGTCCTCTTCCAGATGGATCCGATTTAACTTAATACTCTTGGTCCCGTCTTGAGTGGTTATCTCCACCGAGCCGCCTTTACATATTGGAGTACGATCCTGGGTAAGCTGAAAACCTTTGGGGAGATCCGGATAAAAATAATTTTTCCTGTCAAAAATTAAATACTGTGATATTTTGCTGCCACAGGCCAGGCCCATCCTAATGGCCAACTCCAGGGCCTTCTTATTGATCTTTGGCAGGGTTCCGGGATGGGCCAGAGTAATCACGCTTATATTGGTGTTTGGGGCATCTCCATATTGATTGGCATCTCTGGCAAACAGCTTGCTTTTGGTAAGAAGTTGAATGTGTGCCTCCAAACCAATCACTGCCTGATATTTTGACAACATATCCTGGTTCATCCCTTTGAATTTTGTTTTTTGACAAGCCCTTCAAATAAGCGGCTGGCTTCTTCAACTACCAATGGTAGCCCTTTTAAATTTTTACCCCCGGCGGTAGCGAAAAAAGGCTGGCCTCCCCCCCCACCGGAAATCTGCTTGGCAAGTTCTCTTACAATATTTCCTGCGTCCCAGCCAAATTTTTTGATTAGCTCATCGGCGATCACAACCGCTATTTGAGGTTTTCCCACAATGTCTGTTGCCAGTACTGCGAACAATGTCGGAAATTGATTTTTTAGTTCAAAGCTTAGGTCTTTGAGGGCCTGCGCAGTGGGCAGGCTTACCTGAGCAATTAAGCTGCTTATACCATCCTCCGATTTGATTTGGTCCACTAGTTTTGATTTAGTCATCTGCACTTCACGGCGACGTAACTGCTCTAGTTCTTTTTGTATGGCATTTCGCTCATCCAAAACCGTCTTAACCGCTTTAAGAGTGTCTTCAGGGTTCTTTAACATTTCACTGACCCGGTCTAGTTCATCGAAACGCTTTTCTACCAGGTCTTCTGCTTGCCGGGCAGTTATTGCCTCAATTCGTCGAACGCCAGAAGCAATTGAGCTTTCGGTCAAGATTTTAAACAAACCAATTTGGCCGGTAGCCTCAACATGTGTACCACCGCAAAGCTCAATGGAATAGTCAGCATCAAAGCACACCACCCTCACCTTGTCGCCATATTTTTCTCCAAATAGGGCCATGGCCCCCATTGATTTTGCTTCCTCCAATGGCACATTTTCCTTTATCTCCCTTGACACATTCGATCTGATTTTCTCATTAACCAGCTTTTCAACCTCCCTGATCTCTTCAGAGGTCATTTTGGCGAAGTGAGAAAAATCGAACCGCAATATTTTATCATTCACCAGCGATCCCCGCTGTAGTACGTGGTCCCCCAGAACCTTGCGAAGCGCAGCATGTAATAGGTGGGTTGCACTATGATTATTTTCCGTAGCATTTCTCCTTATAGGATCTACCCGTGCCTGCAGGGTTTGTTCAATGGGGTCAGGGAGCTGGTCGACCATATGCAAAATTAATTCGTTTTCCTTTTTGGTATCCCAAACCGCTATTTTCTTATCTCCCACCATCAATACACCCTTATCCCCTACTTGCCCGCCACTTTCAGCATAGAATGGGGTTTTACTCAATACCAGTTGATAGTGGACTTTATTTTTTGTTTGGACCTTTCGGTACCTGAGAACACCAGTTGATGCTTCCAGTTGGCGATACCCCACAAACTCCACGGATCTGTCATCCGAGATTTTAATCCAGTCTCCTTCATCCTTATCCTGGGCAGCACGAGAGCGGTTTTTTTGAAGTTGCATGGCTTGGTCAAACTGGTCCTGCCAATTGGAAGTCAGGTATTTATCATATCCATCCTCACTCAGGATTAAAAGCGTTAAATCTTTAGGAAATCCGTATGTATCATAAAGCTGAAAAACGAAGTCTCCACCCAATAGAGGTTTGTAAGGCAGATCTTGCGCAACTGCCTTTGCAACTCGCTCAGTTTCATCAATCTTGTCCTTGGCCTCATCCCTAAGTTGTTGTTTCATTAAAGATATTCTCCTTAGACCATTAGAAAGAGTTTTTAAAAAAGCTTCCTCTTCTTCATGAATTACTTTCGAAATAAACTCTTGTTGTTGCTCCAACTCAGGAAAAACTTCTCCCATCTTGCTGGCAAGCACCGGAACTAATTGAAATAATACCGGCTCCTGAAAACCAAGAAAAGTATACCCGTACCGCACTGCTCGTCTCAATATTCTTCTAATAACATAGCCGGCCTTATTGTTAGAAGGCAATTCACCATCCGCTATGGCAAAAGCCAAAGCCCTGATGTGGTCAGCCATCACCCTCATGGCCACATCTGATTCCTCAGATTGTCCGTATGTGATGCCAGCCAGTTGGCTAATTTTTTCTAGTATAGGCTGGAACAGGTCGGTATCATAATTTGACTGTTTCGCCTGGATTACCCTAACCAGTCTTTCAAAACCTAACCCAGTATCCACGTGCTTTTCAGGTAGGGCTTCCAAAGACCCTGAGGCTAGACGATTGAATTGAATGAAAACCAAATTCCAAATTTCAATTACCTGAGGGTGATCTTGATTAACAAGATCAGCCCCGGAAATCACCGCACGTTCTGCTTTAGTCCTAAGGTCATAATGGATCTCCGAGCATGGGCCACAAGGGCCGGTATCGCCCATTTCCCAAAAATTATATTCTTTGCCAAAAGGTAGAATTCTATCTCCTTTCATGTGCTCACCCCATAAAGCTAAAGCTTCCCGGTCGGGGTCCAGATCTTCCTTCTTGTCACCACCGAAATAAGTTACATATAAGCGGTCTTCATCAAGTTGGTATTCTTTAGTTAATAACTCCCACGCCCAGGCTATAGCTTCTTGCTTAAAGTAGTCACCAAAAGACCAATTTCCCAGCATCTCAAACATGGTATGATGATAGGTGTCTATACCAACCTCATCCAGATCATCATGTTTGCCAGATACACGCAGACATTTTTGAGTATCTGCAACCCTACTATTTAATGCCTTTTTATTACCCAAAAAATAGTCTTTAAATTGGTTCATCCCAGCATTGGTGAACATTAAGGTAGGGTCGTTTTTCACCACTATGGGAGCTGACGGCACGATTTCGTGTTGTTTCTCCCTGAAGAAATCCAGAAACTTCTCTCTAATATCCTTAGAAACCATGCAAAACTTACTTAGGTGCCAATTTAGGGGGCTGTTTTTTAATAACCTGCAAAATAATAACTATATTGCGGCGTTTGAAAAGTGGCGTTTTATTACAATAAATGCCTGTCTTTTTATTAAATATCAGGCAAAATTATAAGAAAATGCCAAACTAAACACCATGGCCAGAATAAAATATTACTACGACACCGAAACCTGTAAATATGAACGGGTAAAGGTTGGTACCTGGGATATTGTTCTTAGTCTACTTGGATTTCTATCTGTGGCCACAATTATTGCCATCACTATTGTATTGGTGTATAATACATATTTCGAATCTCCTAAGGAAGCATTACAGAAAAAAGAGAACGAAGAGCTTAGGCTCTATTATGATATTCTGAACAAGGAAATGGATGTTGCGCAACAAATGATGGCTGCATTACAGAAAAGGGACGATAACATCTACCGTGTGATCAACGAAGCGGAACCTATTCCGCGCACCATGCGCGAAGGGGGAATTGGTGGAACAGAGCGTTATAAGAAATTACTTGATGAAGGACTTGAACAGGAAAAGCTTATTCTTAGCACACTGAAAAAAATTGAGAGCCTGAAAAAACAGATGTATATCCAAACAAAGTCCTATGACGAGATTGTACAATTGGCTAAAACCAAGGACCAGATGTACGCTTCCATTCCCGCCATACAGCCGGTAACGAATAAAGAACTTACACGTTTGGCCTCAGGTTTCGGAAGGCGTATCGATCCAATATACAAGGTGAGAAGAATGCACTTCGGTGTCGACTTTTCAGCACCTCGCGGAACACCCATCTATTCCACAGGAGATGGAGTTGTTAAGAAAGTAAAAACCAATTATGGGGGTTATGGTAAAGAGATATTGGTTGATCACGGTTATGGATATGTTACCCGTTATGCTCATTTAAGTGAGTTTAATGTAAAAAAAGGACAGAAAATAAAACGAGGTGAGTGCATAGGTTATATAGGTAGTACTGGCAAATCTACTGCCCCGCATCTACATTACGAGGTAATTAAAGACAAGCGAAAAGTAAACCCTGTTCACTACTTCTACAATGATCTCAATGAAGATGAGTATCAAAAAATACTGGAATTGTCCTCTATAGAAAACCAGTCTCTGGGGTAGATATTTGATTTTTAATTAGCTATATTAACACCGATTTAACGAACCGTGCCTTACAAAGAAAAAGAAATAGAGAAGAAATATTACTCCATTGGAGAGGTGGCAAATATATTTGATGTTGCAACCTCATTAATCCGGTTCTGGGAAAGCGAGTTCGATATTATCAAACCCAGAAAAAATCGTAAAGGCAATCGTCAATTCACCACAGACGACATCAGAAATGTCAAGCTAATCTATCATTTGGTGAAAGAGAAGGGCTATACCTTGCAGGGCGCGAAGTCCATGTTGAAGAATGGAAGTAAGTCTGCCATGGACCGCATGGAAATGGTGGAATCTTTAAAGAATATTCGTGTCTTCTTATCCGAAATAAAAAACCGGTTATAGCTATCTTCACCAAATGCGTGAGATACTATTGCAACAGGTCGCTTTAAGCCTGTTACCTGGAATTGGCCCTGTCATCACCAGACAATTAATCAACTATTGCGGCTCCATTGAGCATGTCTTCAATACTAGTTTAAAGCGCCTAAGCGCCATACCTGGAGTTGGCCCCAAAACCGCGGAAATCATTACTTCTGGCAGAGTTCGGGACCAGGCCAATGAACAGTTGAAACTGGCTGAGAAAATTGGAGCATCCATTCATTTTTATACTGAAAAGGGATTTCCAAATCGACTAAGGAACCTGGAAAATGGACCTATCGTGTTATATTCCACGGGTCAACCAGCATTCAACAATTCCCGTACTTTAGGAATAGTAGGTACCCGAAGGGCCACCAACTACGGCAGGCGTGCTATTAGCCGTTTACTGACTCAGCTCAAACCATACCAACCCACTGTAGTTAGTGGCTTGGCCTATGGCATTGATATTTCAGCCCATCGTGAAGCTTTAAAGCTGGAGTTACCCACCATAGCCGTATTGGGAAGCGGCCTGGATCGCATATATCCAGAAGCCCATAAAGAAACCGCAAAAGAAATGCTTACACATGGCGGGTTAGTAACTGAAGTGAAATTCGGCACCAAGCCCGAAATGTACCACTTCCCCTCCAGAAACCGGATTATTGCGGGGTTATCAGATGCTTTGGTAGTGGTGGAAGCGAGAAAAATAGGCGGCGCCCTGATCACCGTGGAGTATATGTTAGGTTACGGAAAGCCCTGCCTATCCGTCCCTGGACCTATTGATGCCCCTACCAGCAACGGTAGTAATCAACTGATCAAAGATCATAAGGCCTACCTGGTAACTTCAGGTGATGACATAGCCAGTTTGTTGGGATGGACCCGGGCACATCCAAAGGCTGATGTATTACCAGCATCTGACAAATCATCTGAGGGACTGATTTTGGAGGTTCTGGAAGGTAACGCCAACGGTGTACACATTGATGAACTTTGTTGGAGAACCCATATCCCTATCAACAAAGTAGGAGTACACCTTTTGAACTTGGAGTTTAAAGGTATGATCAAACCCCTTCCGGGCAAGAAATATTTACTGCTTGATAAATGATTTATGTAGATTTAACGTTTTTAGAGTAAGATCTGATTACACTATTTCATGCTCGAAGACTACTATAAAATACTGGGTATTGACTACTATGCTAATCCGAAAGCTATTCAAAAAGCTTTTCACAAACTAGCTAAAGAATTACACCCGGATAAAAATCCGAACAACGAATCGGCAGCAGAAAAATTCAAAAAAATATCAGAAGCCTATGTTACACTTTCAGATCAACAAAAAAAGAAACAATACGATTTAAAACTGCGCTATGGCGCCTATGCTTCTTTCATATCCAATGCCCGACCGGGGCAATACACCGCAAGAAGAAAACCTCCGGTATCACCATACTTTTATCGAAAGCAACCAAATTTTTCTCCTCAAATCAAGATGTGGGGGGGTATTTCTGTAATCGCCATTATACTGGTGGTGGCCATTACTACGGTATTCTTGACCAAGTACAACGCGAGTTTTGACTTCCAAAAAGGTCTTGTCAATTATCATAATAAGAGGTTTTCATCAGCATATTTTAATTTAAATGAATCAATAAACCCCCTTAATCCTTACCTGGCGGCAGCTCATCTTCTTATGGCAGAGATTTGTTTTAACCAACAACGGAATTTAGTTCTGACCCGAAACCATTTAGAAAAGGCCCATCGGGCGGCGCCTTCAGACAGTATTAATGCCCGGTTACTTTTCCTGGAAGGAAAAGTAGATTACCTACAGGGTAACCACGAAACTGCCTACCAACTATTTCATGATGCCACCACATTTTTACCTGGTTTCGACAGCGCCACCTACCAAATGGGCGAAATGGATCTATTTATTTTCGCACGCTTCGATCGGGCTTTGGTCCATTTCCAAACGCTCGCCAGCAACAATCCAAAAAATCATGAAGCCTATCTGGCCAGTGCATATTGTCATCAAAAACTAGATCAACATGAAAAGGCCATAACTCAAATTGACAAGTTTTTGCAAATGAGAACGGATGTGGGTATGGCCCACTATATTAAAGCAATATCTGCCCAAGCGCTTCAATTGTCAGAGATCTCCTGTGCTAATTTTCTTGAGGCCCATAGATTGGGTGTCCCGGCTGCCATGGACAGTTTAAACTCCTTTTGTGGCATGTCATTGACTCGCTGAAACTATTTTTATTGAACCCGGTTTATGCATTAGACTTCGTAATGAGCGTCTTAAATGGCTGTAGATAGGCACTCGCGCAGATTTTTGCAACGGAAACATAGCACCGCTATGGTGAGTAGGAAAAATCGAGCAAGTGTCTAGATTGTAGTCAGTTAAGGCTCGGAATAGATTTCTAGTGCATAAACCGGGTTAGAATTGGTCTGCCCCTAGTTATCGGTACCAGCCAATGACCTGTCCAGGTGAACGTAACCGCCGTCTACGAATAAAAACTGCCCGGTTATATGATATGCTTGTTTTGAAAGCAAATAAACTACCATAGCGGCCATCTCCTCTTTAGTGGTCATCCGGTTGCCTAATGGAATGTTCTTGGTAATTGACTCCAGTTTTTCAGTGGGATTGTCAAATCCGGATAACCACTTTTCATACAAAGGGGTCATCACTTCGGCAGGAACTATTGCATTAACCCTGATTTTGTACTTTAATAGTTCTACTGCCCACTCACGGGTCATGGCTAGTTGAGCGCCTTTAGCCGCTACATAAGCAGAAGTACCGCCCTGACCGGTAACCGCCGTTTTGGAGCTTATATTTACAATACTTCCCTGAAACTTTTTTAACCACGGCAAACAGTAGTGGGCCATATAATAATAATGGTGCAGGTTATTTTTTAGGGAATTCAAGAAATCTTCCGGGGTACCTTTCTCTAAACCTACGCCATCGTTTGCTCCGGCGTTATTCACCAATGCGTCAATTCGACCGTAAGTAGTAACTACCTGCTGAACAGCCAATTTACAGTCTTCCAATTCAGCCAATTCAGCAAAAACGTATAGTGCGTTAATACCCCTGCTTTTGAACTCGTCCACCAGTTGATTCCCCTCATCAGGTGATCGACCAACAATTACCGGAATTGCCTGCTCATCAGCCAGGCAACGACAGATTCCCTCACCTATTCCTTTGCTGCCTCCGGTAACTATAACCACATGGTCCTTAATATCTAAATCCATAGTTTATAAATTATAGAAATTTGTAGCATTTTCTCTTAAGATAAGGTCCTTCTCTTGCTGACTGAATTTCGAAATGTATCTTTCCACCACACTCAGCACCTGATCATATTGACCGGCTAGTAAGCACACCGGCCAGTCTGATCCAAACATCAGCCGGTTTACTCCAAAGGACTCAAATACAATGTCTAAATATGGAACCAGTTGTTCATAGGTCCAATCGCGGTGGTCCGCTTCGGTGATCATGCCCGATACTTTACAGAAAACGTTGGGAAATTGACTGATAATTTTTATGTTCCTGGCCCAAGGTTCCAGCAAACCCTCTTTTATCAATGGTTTAGCAAGATGGTCTATTACAAAGAGTTGATCGGGAAAATCTTCTACCAAACGGATAGCGGATTCCAATTGAGTGGGATAAATCAATAGGTCATAAGTGAAATTGAAACCCTGCAAAAAGTCTAGTCCCTGCTGAAAGACATCTCCCAATAAGAAATCATCAGGTTCAGCTTGGGCGATATGCCTGAAGCCTTTTATAATAGAGAAGGTACTAAAATGTGCTAATCTATGGGGAATTTGATCAGATCTTAGATCTACCCACCCTACCACTCCCAGGATAAATGGAAATTTTATCGCTTGTTCAACTAGCCAGAAAGTTTCAGCTTCTGATTGATCCACTTGTACCAGTACAGTGCCGGAAACATCATGCTCGGATAGTACTTTTGCCAGTTCCTCACCTTTAAAGTCCCGGCGGATACTAGTCATAGTATCATCAATCCATTGGTGCTTTTCGGGTTGATAATTCCATAAATGATGATGTGCATCTATTACCATCTACTTCTGGGATACATAATTAATCAGGGTTCCAATGTGGTCAATGGTAATGGTGACTACATCATCAACTTGAAGGGTAAACTCACTGGGTGGTACCAGGCTAGTGCCTGTCATCAAAAATACACCCTGGGGAAACGAGCATTCCATAAATAAATATTTAACCAGTTCCTCATGCGTGCGCTTCATACGGTCAATCCCCACACTATCCTCAAATAATAACGCTTCATCTCTATGAATTTGAAGGTGAATCTGTGAATCTGAGGCAATTGGTGATTCTGACAGGTAAAGACACGGCCCCAAAGAAGCACACCGTTCATATACTTTCGCCTGTGGAAGATATAAAGGGTTTTCACCTTCAATACTTCTGCTGCTCATATCATTGCCCACCGTATACCCTTGTATAGTACCTTCGCTATTTATGAACAGGGTCAATTCAGGTTCAGGAACATCCCAAGATGAATCTTTTCGGATGTGTACGAAATCACCATGTCCAACAGTTCGTTGTGCATTCGCCTTTAAAAACAGTTCTGGTCGAGGCGCATGGTATACTTTGTCATAAAAATAATCTCCTCCGGATTCCTTTGCTTCCTCCATTCTTGCGGTTTTACTTTTAAGATAAGTAACGCCGGCTGCCCAGACCTCTTGGGTTCCCATAGGAGGGTCAAATTGGGCCTTAATGAGGTTTCTTTCAAATCGAATGGGCTCGATCGGTATTAATAACTGCTTGATATGGGCGTGTAGATTTTGTCGATTTAACAGGGTGTCCCAATTATCGACCCCTATTGAATAGTACTGATCATCTTGAAGAATTAACGCCTGATCATTTTGTTTAAACAACTTCATAGTTTCAAACTTATAGTCCAAATAATTCTGGCAGCCAAAGACTCAGACCTGGGATGAAGGTAATAAGAAGTAGCGCGATGATCATTGCAATGAACAAAGGAATAAGTGGCTTGATCACTTGGGTAATTTTCAAATTGGCTATTGAACAGCCTACAAATAGTACAGACCCCACCGGAGGTGTACAAAGTCCTATACATAAATTGAAAACCATAATAATCCCAAAGTGGACCTCACTGATACCAAGCTCCTGGACAATCGGCAGGAATATTGGAGTAAATATTAATACAGCAGGGGTAATGTCCATAAATATACCCACGAACAGCAGGATCAGATTAATAAGTAATAAAATGACTATGGGGTTATCACTAAATGACAACAACCAGACACTTAAACTTTGTGGAAGATCTTCATATGCCATAACCCACGACATTCCTATACTACAGGCCACCAGGAATAACACAATACCTGAAGTTTTACAGGTACTGATTAAAATGGGCAGCAAATCCTTAACAGCTATCTCTTTATATACCATCATTGACAACACCAGAGCGTAAACAACTGCAACCGCTGCCGCTTCTGTGGGTGTGAAAATTCCAGAAATTATACCACCAATTATTAATACCAATAGAAACAGACTGGGCACCGCCCTTATAAGGTATCTAAAAGCCAACGAGGGTTTCATACGGTCCCCAACCGGATATTTTCTTTTTATCGCATAAATACCTGCAGTAACCATCAATAGCAGTCCTACTAATATTCCTGGAAGATACCCTGCAAGGAATAGCGCTCCAATGGAAGCTCCCCCACTGGCCAGGGAATAGACAATTATTACATTGCTGGGTGGAATAATCAAACCAGTGGTACCTGAGGTAATATTTACCGCCGCACTGTAAGCCCTATCATATCCTTCTTTCTCCATCCTGTCAGTCATAAAGGAACCTATCGCTGAAACCGCTGCTACTGCTGAGCCAGAAATGGCCCCAAACAGCATACAGGACACGATATTTACGTAGGC
>CAZAWQ010000009.1:0-3307 GCA_964488585.1 uncultured Roseivirgaceae bacterium | reverse complement strand
GCATTGATACTTGGCTGCGCCGGACCGCCGGTAGCTAATGAGGTTATCCTTGTGGCAAATCCTAATGAGAATGCTCCTCTGGCAGGTATCCTTACCTTCACATCTGACCGGCCGGTGGTCCCAACCCTCCTGATTGATGATGGTGAACACCAACAGAATGTAACTCCAGACGATGAACCCCGTACAGAGCACAAAACATTAGTTTTGGGTTTACGGCCTGGTCGAACGCACACCGTCACCGTCACCATTCGGGACGAAAAAGGACGAGAAAGCGTCCTCGATCCTTTGGAGATTGAAATGCCTCCACTTCCTGATGATTTTCCTCCAATTGAAGTGACCCATCGAGGTACAGAAACCATGGAACCCGGGGTAACTATGTTCAACCTCTTCCGATGGACAGGTCAGTTCGATGACGATCCCAATTGGGGACTGGCAGTGGTGGTAGATGAAGCCGGGGAGGTGATTTGGTACTTGCAAACTGATACTTCCATTGGTGAACCACGGCGCATGCACAATGGCAACCTGATGTTTATGGGTCATGAAGACGGTCGTCTTTACGAAGTAGATATGCTGGGCAATTTCCTGCGAGAATGGCACACTTCCGGTAGTGTCACCGGCGAACTGTCGGAGGGTAGCATACCGGTGGCTACCGATGCCTTTCACCACGACGTAATTGAATTATCCTCCGGGAACTTTATTGGGCTAGGGTTGGAGGTGTCTGAATTAGATGACTTCCCTGCTGAATATCCACCCGGGACTAAAAGAGCCCCTGCCCAATTAGCTGGAGATATACTCATAGAGTTCACTCCTGACGGCAACACCGTCAGGAGATGGCCAGTGGTGGACATCCTGGATCCTGAACGACTGGGGTCGGGTTCTTTGAATCGTAATTTTTACGAAAAAATTTATCAGGACAAGTACGACTCCATACCTTACGATATCACCCATTCCAACGCACTTTACTATATAGAGGAAGAAGATGCGTTGATCGTCTCCTCTTATCAACAGTGTGCGATTTACAAGGTAGATATGGCAACAGGGGAGCTAATCTGGATTCTTGGCGACCCCATTGGCTGGAAGGAACCGTGGTCTGACAAACTTTTACAACCGAAGGGTGAGATCACCTGGCCCTGTCACCAACACGGTTTGAAAATGACCCCACAGGGCACCCTGTTGTTGTTCGACAATGGTGCCGGACGAAACATCCCTCCTCAAGAGCCGATGCCCGCAGAGGAACGTTTCAGTCGTGCCGTGGAGTATCGGGTGGATGCAGAATCCGGTACAGTGGAAGAAATCTGGAGCTATGGGCCAGATCAGGAGCATTTTGTCTCTCCTTTCATATCCGATGCCGATCACCTGCCGGAGACAGGCAACGTACTGATTGCCGACGGTGGGCGCTTCAAAGACTCTGAGGGCAAACCGATGAACACCTTTGGAGGACATCAATGGGCGCGTATTCTGGAAGTAACTTATGGTGAGGACACCAGGAAAATATGGGAGTTGGTAATCTATGACCCAGAGGTCCGCTACTCCATGTATCGTGCACAACGTTTTCGCAGTCTCTATCCGAAGCTGGATAGGGCTACTGGATAGCTCTTCACTTTCTCTAAGTCACAAAACACAAACTTCAAATAAATTTCAAATTCCAATAGTCAAGTTCCATTCTTACTAGAATTATGTTCCTTAGGGCCAACAAAAATAACCCTAACCATATGGCAATAAACCCGTATGCATGATTAGGATGAATAAACTGCTGTTGGTATTTCTCAGTATCTGCCTGTTTTCAGCTGGTGAATCTGTTCACCAACAGGCTGTCAAGGTGGTAAAGTTTGATGCGCTACAACATCTGATGACCCGGGATTCAGATCGCATCGAAGTCATCAATTTCTGGGCCACCTGGTGTAAACCTTGTATCAAAGAACTTCCTTACTTTCAGGCTTTGAACAAAAATATGTCCGATAAGGTAGACGTAACTCTTATTTCACTTGATTTCGTAGATGTGCTACACGAAAAAGTGATCCCTTTTGTTGTGAAACGCGCACTCACACCGGAGGTGTTGCTGTTAGACGAAATTGACTACAACTCATGGATCGATCGAGTGGACCCCTCCTGGTCCGGAGCAATTCCTGCGACTTTGATTATTAATCATCAAACCGGTGAGCGAAAATTCGTGGAGGGAGAATTGGGCAAAGGAGAGATTGAACAAATGATTAAAAAATTATCTGACTAAAACTGAATATTATGGTTTATTTAAATGTTATTATTTTGACACTTGTTATGCTGTTTTCAGGAGTTAAAACAGCAGATGGACTAAAAGTGGGCGACCTGGCGGTAGACTTCAATTTGAAAAATATCGATGGCAAAATGGTCTCACTGGCTGCCAATAAGGAAACCAAAGGATACATCCTCATTTTCACCTGCAATACTTGTCCGTATTCAGTAGCCTACGAAGACCGGATAATTGCATTGCATAATAAGTACGCCCCTAAGGGATATCCGGTAGTAGCGGTTCAACCGAACAACTCCAAAAGATCTCCCGGTGATTCATTTGAAAAGATGCAAAAACGGGCCCAGAACAAAGATTTTCCATTTCCCTATTTAATAGATGAAACCCAGCAAGTCACCAGGACTTATGGCGCCACCAATACCCCGCATGTCTATGTATTGAACCGTACCAGTGGTTCATTTATGATAGAATATATAGGCGCTATTGATAATAATAGCCGGAATGCCGTGGCAGCGGACAAGCACTATGTAGCGGATGCCGTGGACCATTTATTGAAAGGAGATCCTGTACAAACCACCAAAACTAAGGCCATAGGATGCACTATTAAGTGGGCCAGTTAAACAATTGGAGTGAAATTCAATTAGCTAATACTTCCAATAAAAGGTAACCCCTCTTGTAATAATACAATTGAATATGTTCAATAACTGAAGCTTTTTTAGGACTTTGAGCATGATGTCTTGTATATTTTGGTCAAATTGACCACTCTTTTTAATATTTCTGACTTCTTACATTGGTGCCTTTCCTGACTTGCTCATGTATGTAAACACCAAAATTCTCACAGGACTTGCAATAATACCACATAAAGCGGTGCCTGAAAGTATAATGTTGACTGTGGTGAAAATATGAAGTGTAATTCGGTTTTTATGGCATTGAACCTCTATTCCTTACATATAGATTGTTCTGATTTTCACTGCATACTACCCTTGTAGTACTGTAAAATAGCCTTTATCCGGCAATATGACTATGTCTTAATAAAAAGTATTGCAACATTTATATCACTATCCAGTCTATTTCTTACAT
>CAZAWQ010000008.1:0-2424 GCA_964488585.1 uncultured Roseivirgaceae bacterium | reverse complement strand
CTGAGTATGCGGCCTGTCGAATTTTCAAATCCGATGCTATTCCATTGCCCGAAGAACGTCCGAACCAGTCGCTGGTTTGAAACCGGACTATCCCCACGGGCGGGTATAGCCCTGTTGCATTGCTGCAAGGCCTATGCTGTTCTGGATGGCAGAGAATTCGCCATGCCCGAAGATGTAAAAGCCATATTCCCGGGCCTGGCCCGCCACCGCATATCGGTGCCCCACGGTATCGAAATATCAGTTGCCGAGCAGATTACGGCCTTGTTGAACCAGGTTTTTCGCCAGTTTAACACCGAAAAATTCGCCAACGATATCAATGCCTTTAGCGCGTGCAGCCTCCGCTGTACCCAAAGTCGGTTCGATTCCGTAACAGGGAATACCTTGCTGTTTTACATATTGGAGCAGGTATCCATCATTTGCTGCTATCTCAACCACGGTACTTTCCGCAGTTAAATCAAAGCGGTTAATCATCTCCTCCACATATTGCTTCGCGTGGGTCAACCATGAACTAGATACTGAGCTAAAATAAGCATAGTCATCCGTGAAAAGTTCGTCAAAATCGGCATAATCCTCGGTCTGAACTAACCAGCAATGAGTGCAAACTAGCAAACGTAGTGGATACCATACCTCTGCGGATTTCAGCTGCTCTTTGCTGAGGTAAGCATTTGACGGCGGCGCCGTGCCCAAATCGAGAAAAGGTAACTCCAGCAGAGAGCCACAGTGCCGGCACTTCAAAGTGATACACCCTTGAAATCGTTATCCAGCATGGGATGACTGGCGTCACGTTCAGAAAGCTCGGAAATAGGCAGAGGCCAGGGAATTTCAAGCCGAGGGTCCCTGGCATTCAGTCCGCCTTCAGCATCCGCAGCATAAACCGACGAATGTATATAAATTAACCCGCAATCATCGCAAAGTGTCTGATACCCGTGAGCAAAACCTTTTGGTATCAACAAAGCTCTTTGGTTCTCGGCGGATAGAATCTCTGCATGCCATTGCAGGAAACTGGGTGAGCCAACGCGCAGATCCACTGCCACGTCCCAGATCTCACCTTTAATACAGCTTACTAATTTAGCCTCCACATGGGGTTGATTCTGAAAATGCATACCCCGTACTGTGCCCTTTTTCTGAGTGAAGGTATGATTAATCTGTACGACCGGATTCTGCCAGCCGATAGATTCCAATTCTTTGGAGCAAAAAAGTCGTTCCAGAAACCCGCGATCATCCCCAATTCGTTTACGCTGGATGATTTTGAGATCCGATAATTGAGTATCTATTACCGTAAAACGATTCAAGACAGGACCCCATATGCGTCTATATCTTCTTCACATAAACTCTGGGCATCATCCCCCAATTGCTGTCGACGGTACCAGTGCATGGTTCGATCAACTGACTTTGCTAACTCCCATCCAGGTTTAATGCCTAGAACCGAACGAACCTTAGAAATTTCTAGTGATAGCCAACTGGCTTCATGAGGACTATCCGTGCCATTCTCCAGTATTACATCACCCTCTCCATAGGCTTTCAGTGCGAGTTCGATCACCTCGTTTACGGTAGCTGCCTTATCAGTTTCGGGGCCAAAATTATAGGCACCGGCTAGCTCAGGGCTTTGCCATAAATGCTCAGCTAAAATCATATATCCATTCAATGGTTCCAGCACATGCTGCCAGGGTCGAATGGCCCCGGGTTGGCGAATATGTAAATTTTTATTCGCACTCCAGGCCCGTACTGCATCCGGTATGAGTCTCTCTTTAGACCAATCACCACCACCAATAACATTGCCGGCTCGAGCAGAGGCTACTACCACACCCTTATTGGACAGAAATGCATCCCGGTAACTGGCTATAACCAATTCCGATGCCGCTTTACTAGCGCTATATGGGTCATACCCACCCAAAGGATCGGTTTCCCGGTACGGATCAGGTTGCTCAAGGTTAAGGTAGACCTTGTCAGTAGTGATAAAGACGCCTATCCTCACTGATTTTATATGACGTATGGCTTCTAGTACATGGGCAGTGCCCATAACATTGGTTTCATAGGTCTCGAGTGGTGCCGTGTAGCCGGTTCGTACCAGGGCCTGAGCAGCCATGTGAAAAACTATTTCTGGTGCCACATCTGTCATCAATTTGGCGACTCCTTGCGCCTCTCGTATATCACAAAAATGACTATTCGTAAGCTTGTCTATATTGGCCAGAGTAAATAAGTTAGGGGATGTGGCTGGCGCTAGACTGATGCCCGTGACATTTGCACCCAATTGCGAGAGCCAGAGAGACAACCAGGCTCCTTTAAAACCGGTGTGCCCTGTCACGAGGACCTGCTTTCCCCTCCAAAACGTAGATTTAGGGCGACCACTTTTTTTGGGATTATCACCTTTGCTCACTACCAGATCTTCCAAGAAGCATTACCTGTAGCCCACAATTCTTCCAA
>CAZAWQ010000007.1:0-2756 GCA_964488585.1 uncultured Roseivirgaceae bacterium | reverse complement strand
TGATAGTTGAAAGGTTCTTTTTCCGGAGCATAGTGTTCAATTAACTCTCCCAGGTTGGATCCTTTGCCATAATATAAACATCCATTTTCTCTCAGGGCATCATCAAAAGCTATCCAGACGGTAATGGTGTGATCACTTTGGTCAGGCCCGAAATAAAAATTGTCTTGATGAGGTGGTTTTGGACCACCTCCATATGGGGGTTTAAAAAATACCTGACTGAAGAAGGCTATAACGTCTTTGCCAATTAATCTTTCCACTGTTGATACTAATTTCGGGGATAGCGCCATATCTCTAAACAGCGGTCTTTGGCTAACAGGGTTGTCTAGCTTTCTTACTTGATTCTGCACAGAAGTACTTCCATCCAGATACCAATTTTTATCTGTTTCGGAAATCTCAGCTATAAACTCTTCCTGCCATTGGTGCGCTTCTTGAATAGCCCGGTCCATCTCAGATGGCTGGAAAAGATTTTCAACGGTTATAAAGCCATCTTTTTGGTATAGGTCAACTTGTTCAGTTGTCAATTTCATTATAATCGGATGAAGTTTCTACTTCAATCAGAACGAATTTTGGTTGTAAGTTATTAAAAAACATTATTTTAGGATCACATAAATTTCGAGTCATGAAACCATACCAGTACTTACTTATCTTTTTATTTTTTATATCTTGTAATAATTCGACCCCTGCCGGGGAGCAAACGGCAATTATTGAGAAATCCAACCTCAATAATATAATTACGGAGGTAAATGAAAAGGAATTGCCCATTGGTAACCAAACCATAGCAATTGTTGGCGCTACCTTAATTGATGGTACCGGTAAACCACCCTTGACCGATGCCACGGTAATTATTAAGGAAAATACAATTTGGAAAGTTGGTGCCAGTGACTCATTTACAGTACCTGAAAATGCCGAAATTGTGGATGGTACAGATTTGACTCTGCTACCAGGATTGATAGACTCACATTTTCATCTTAACAACAATGAACTTCCGAACCTGGTTCTACGCCATGGAGTAACCACTGTGCGCGACCCCGGAGCCTGGATTGAGTCGTATTCAGCAGTTAGAGATTCCGATATTACCCCACCCAGATTGTTTCTTACCGGCCCACATTTGGATATGCCACCCCCTGCTTATCCTAAGAATTCATTCTTAATTAGGGATCCTATTGAAGCAAGGCATGCAGTGAATAAATTTGCTGATCAGGGAGCATCCGCAATCAAGGTTTATATCCGTCTGCCGGTGGAAATAATAAAAGAGGTTTGTGCTACCGCCCACCAGCGGGGCATCCCGGTGGTTGCCCATCTGGAAATAACCGGTGCCATGGAGGCAATAGCCGTTGGAGTTGATGGCATTGAACACGTGACCTCTTTTGGAAGCGATTTGCTGCCAACATTTGAAGCGCAGCAATACGAACAATCAGTACTGGCAGATAACTCAGCCAGACGTGAGGGAAGATATCAGGTTTGGAACGCCATCAATATCGAGGGTCAGAAAGTTGATTCTTTGTTGTTATTCCTGAAGCAACAAGGAACGGTAGTAAGCCCAACCTTAGGTGCTTTTGAATACCGTTTTGGTGAGGGAAAAACAGATAGCATTAAGGTTAACGCATTCGAAAATATGTTGACATTTGTAGGGAAAGCCAAGAAAGCCGGGGTTCCAATAGTGGTCGGTTCTCATTCCTCAGTGCCCTATGCTGAACGCGGGTGGGCCTATCAACGGGAAATGGAATTATTGTCAGAAAGCGGCTTGACCAATATGGAAATTATTACCGCAGCTACTATGGAAAACGCCCGATTTTTCAGAATTGAAGATCGATTGGGGAGCGTTGAAGAAGGAAAGCAGGCAGACCTTTTGTTGTTAGATGGAGATCCACTGAAGGATTTGGAGGCATTCTATAATATTCGGAGAGTAATGCTAAATGGAAGTTGGGTGGAATTATAAGTAGATCTACCCTTCACTTGCTACTGCTTGGATAAGCGCTTTGTTGTACCCAAGGCAAAAGCATAACCTTGCAGTCTACTTGCTGGGTCCTCATGACCTGGGACATGGTCAGGCATGATCATGCCGTCATAGCCAACATCGCGCAATGCACGGATCACTGCAGCAAAGTCCATATCGCCATTGTCCGGGTACACTTCCTGGAAATTGTTCCAGCCACCCTTAATATTTCTCAGATGTATGTTGAAAATTTGCTTTCCTTCGCCAACCCATTTTAATATATGGGTGCTGGTTGAAGGCTGTGAACATACAGACAATTAGATGGGTTTGAACGGTCTTTGGAGAAGTCCCGTCTTTCAATCAATTACTGTAGTATCTTTGTTAGCGTACATTGCCAATGTCCTATCGTTCATGTTTATTTAAAAGTAAAAAGCATGTAGAAGCTATGCACAATAGTGGAGAAGTAATGCATGATATTCATTAAATTAACTGATAATTATAGACAAGAGAGAAAATGAAAAGCTTTTAGGACAGGGATAATGATGATAGTGGCTATAACATTATCCGCATTTAGTACTGCTGGTAAAACTGTGAAAGAGGGACTTAGATAATTTCAACTTATTCATCATGTGCATAACACCAGTAATTACGAGTTTGTAGCCATTCATAAAAGTAAGATTAAACTTGGACGAGTAGTTGAAGGTATTGAAACCATTTTTGACGAAGATGACTTTGGTAACACAGATGATTGGATCAACTTAAGGATTTCTGCGGCAGGTACCCATTTCAAGGGTTATATCGGTGGTAAAAACATCACTCA
>CAZAWQ010000006.1:0-2193 GCA_964488585.1 uncultured Roseivirgaceae bacterium | reverse complement strand
AATGAATTGCTGGGAATGACTTCAGCCGGAGTTGCTTATACGGTAGGAGGATCGTTGACAGGCCCGCTTTTCCATTGGGGACAGAACAAACGCAGGGTTGAAATTGAAAGAAGCCTGACAGAAGCAGCAACCATTAATTATCAGCTCACCGTACTGAATGCTTATAGGGAAGTGGAAGATGCCCTGGTTGAAATTCAAACTTACAGGGAAGAATTAATTGCACGCCAGGAACACGTTAGAGCTGCGTTAAATGGACAGACACTGAGTGGAGAAAGATATGACAAAGGAGTTACCAGTTACCTGGAATATCTGGAATCACAAAGGCAGGCTTTCGAAGCACAACTTGAACTGGCAACCGTACAACAGGAATTGTTGTCTTCTTATGTGAGGCTCTACAAGGCATTGGGTGGAGGTTGGCTGACAGAGGATGAAATAAATAACGCAACTTTAATTGATGAAGGATAAAACATATATCAATTAATTAGTTAAATTTACGCTTGACATATCGCCTACCCATCAAGAATAAATTCAAATATCATTTATATATACATTTTCTAATTAATTTAAATCATTATGAACATTTACGTCGGTAACCTTAATTACGATATTTCCGAAGAAGAATTAAGGACTATTTTTGAAGAATACGGAGCTGTTGATTCCGTTAAAATCATTATGGACAAGTACTCCGGAAGGAGTAAAGGATTTGGTTTCATTGAGATGCCAAACGACAACGAAGGACAGACTGCCATTGAGAACCTGGCTGATTCAGACATTAAAGGCAGAACTCTAAAAGTTAACAAAGCAAGAGAAAGAACTTAAGATTAATTATTATAGATCATGAGAGGAACAATTAAGTGGTTTAACCGAATTAAAGGATTTGGTTTTATCGTTTCGGAGGGAGAAAAAGATATTTTTGTCCACCGTTCAGGTTTAGTAAATCAGGAGGCTGAATTAAACGAAGGCCAGGAAGTAGAATATGAGGTTGGAGAAAGTGAAAAAGGCCCAATTGCAATTAATGTTAAACCTGTCGAATCATAAGAATTGACTTACATCACCAAAAGGCACATCTTGTGCCTTTTTTTTTGTCTTTTAAGTCTATACAAATTCTTGATGAACAAGAAGATAATTTTGCCAAGATAGGATGAAAACCTCATTGTTTGAGTCGAAACACCTGTATTTCACAAAACTGCAGAAGGTAGATTTTTCTCCGTTTTTTGAAATGCAAAGCGATCCGAAAGTAATGCGTTACACTAATTTTCATGCTCAAAATAAGCAGGAATGCAAAGATGATTTTGAGAAGGTATTCAGGAATTATGAATTGCCGGATCCGGATTTACTGGTTTGGGGGGCTTACAAGAAATCTGTGAATCAAATGGTTGGCACAGTTGCAATAATTAAAAATGATAAAAATGAAAATGAGATCGGGTACCGATTGCTGCGTAAATATTGGAAACTTGGATTTGGATATGAGATGGCAGATGCTTTATGTAAATACTGTTTTGAAAAGCGTCTTGTGAAAGACATTGTAGCTTATGCGTCTCCTGAAAATCCTGGCTCCGTGAAGATTTTGGAAAAACTTGGCTTCATTTCCACCCTTGAATTTATGAATCACAAATTGAAATGTAAAGAAAGCAGGTATTATTTGAAACCTGGATAAACGGGGATGATTTAAATTCGTATAATAAAATTCATTTAAACTATCAATTTATGATTCTTACTACCACTCACACCCTCGAAAATAAAAACATAACTGAATACCTGGGACTGGTATCGGGAGAAGCCATTATCGGAGCCAACCTTTTTAAAGATTTGTTTGCCAGCATCACAGATATTGTCGGAGGCAGGTCAAGTTCCTATGAAAGTGTGCTGAAAGAAGCCAAAGAGAATGCGCTAAAAGAAATTGAAGAAAATGCACAACGGTTGGGCGCTAATGCTGTGGTTGGCATTGATCTCGATTACGAAACTATTGGTAACAGAGGAAGTATGTTAATGGTTAGTGCATCAGGAACAGCTGTAAAATACTCTTAAGTTTCGAGCTGCTTTAATTCCTGTTTGACAAATCCAATCAACTCACTAATATAACCGGGGCTAAAGTCGAACCTGATATTTGCGGAAGCATATATTTCAGGAATTGTTTGGGTATACCCTAATTTTAATGCATTCAAATAATTATTCAATCCCAATTCTTTATTC
>CAZAWQ010000005.1:0-2308 GCA_964488585.1 uncultured Roseivirgaceae bacterium | reverse complement strand
AAAATACTCCGGTTCGATTCATAACCATGAAACAGCAAGAAAATGGACCCGCGATCGAAAATCAAACTCCGAATCAAATATTTCGCCGGGGTCTTAAAATGTTTATTCAAGGCGAAAACCTTGTAGCCATCTCCTCCAATTCCTCCAGGCAAAAAAAGATTATAAAACATTCCCTGATAATAAAGTCGAAGATTATCCCAAAATCCAATTCCAACTCCTTCACATTGTAAAAATGCAATAAGGCGATAGGCACTAAACCATTGGGAGACATTGAAGGCAACCAAGGAAAAAGCCAGCCAAAGTGGATTGGCATTTTGCAGGATTTCTATGGCTTGGTCATAGTTAATTTTATGAACCACGACGAACAAGCCTAAAGCTGAAACGACTAGCTTTATAACGAACTTCAGGATATTCCTTTTTCGTCGGTCAATTTTCATGAGAAAGAATTGGGGTCAAAAATAAATGGTAATTAATGATTCAACATATTTCCTGTAAAAGGGTGAGGTTATCATCAATTTCTTCTTGATTTACCTCAACATCTAAAACTAATAATAAGGAAAATGCTTCATCTAATTAAGATCATAAACCACCAAATCATTTGCCAATTAAGATCTTAGAAAAGCGGGAGCCCCTGTGGATTTTCATTATTGGAATAATATTGTTTTCCACTAACATCTGGGGAATGGAATTGTATATTCTGGACGAAGTCCGCAATGCCGTATCTGCCCGGGAAATGTTAGAGCGGGGTGATCTGATAGTTCCAACCTTTAACTACGATCTTAGGGTCGACAAGCCTCCTCTTCACTACTATTTTTTGATTTTAGCCTCTTATTTTTTTGGGTTTGGCGAGTTTTCGGCCCGCATATTTTCTTCCTTGGCGGGGGCTCTAACTGTTTTGAGCACCTATCTTTTTGCCGTCCGGTATTTGGGCAAGAAGGCCGCTGTCTGGGCTGCTGCTGCCCTGTTAACCTCGCTTCATTTTGCTCTCGAGTTCCATTTGGCTGTTCCCGATCCCTATTTGATCTTGTTTATGGTCAGTTCCATTTTCTTGCTGTTTCATGGTTATGAATCGAACCGGAGTATTTTCATTTACTTGGGATATGCGTCGGTTGGATTGGCAACCATGTCAAAAGGCCCGGTAGCCATCGCCCTTACTGGTGCAATTTTCCTGTTTTTTCTTCTGGTCAACCGGGAATTCGGTTGGTCGTCTCTTTCCAGATTTAGAATTCTTCAAGGTGTCCTTATTATTGGCGTTGTGGTTCTTCCATGGTATGCCACAGTTTGGTCTCAAACCGATGGTGAATGGGTCAGGAGATTCCTGTTCGAACAGAATATTTCCAGGTTTTTGGAGACCAAGGAAGGTCACGGTGGAAGTATTCTCTTACCAACTGTTTTCATAATCATCGGCTTACTTCCATTCTCTTTGTATCTTCCTCAAGCCCTGCTCAAGGCTTGGAAAGAACGGAATCATAGGGCTATTCAACTTTGCCTTATCACCGTAGCTGTAACAGTGGTTTTTTTCTCCCTTTCACAAACAAAATTGCCCAATTATCCCATGCCCTCGTTTCCTTTCCTGGCAATTATTCTTGGTTGGTTTGTGGCCCAAATTGATCCGATAAAGAACAAAATATGGATCAACTACCTGGTTTACACCCTAATCCTAATGGCCATACCCTTGGGCATGTATTTGGCATTTCATTATTTTACATATTTGACTTCATCCAAAAATATAGCCTGGGGATTCTTGATTTTGCCACTGGGAGGATTAACCGGACTGATTTGGGTATTGGAGAATCGTATCAGGTGGGCTCATTATGGTTTGATGGGCTCATTCATATTTGCCAATTTCTATTTGTTTTACGCCGGTTATCCCGCAGTTTTCGATCGAAACCCGGTAACCACTTCAATTAAGATGATGGACCAAGGAGTCCCGGTTGTTTATTACAAGCGCGTGAACCAGGCATTCATTTTTCATCTTCAAAGGAAAGTGCCCATAGCTCATTCCCCTAAGGAACTAAGGACTTGGTTGGCCGATAAACCCAGGGCCTATATTCTGAGTCGAAAAAAATTCTGGAAGGAATTCAGGGAAAAACGAAGGATGAAGATTGTCTATAAAGGCGCAGATACGTTTGAGCAGTCGGTTACCTTGCTTGTTGAATATCAACGGAGATGAATGGGAGAATGTTGGAATGTTGGAATGTTGGAATGTTGGAATGTTGGGATGTTGAATGTTAGTATGTTGGAATATTGGAATGTTGGGATGTTGGAAAGTTGGATGTTGGAATGTTTGGATGTAGACTATTGGGTT
>CAZAWQ010000004.1:0-8886 GCA_964488585.1 uncultured Roseivirgaceae bacterium | reverse complement strand
CTCCCGGAAGGTCAATTTTGTTAAGGATGGGAATAATTTCCAGATCCTGTTCCAGGGCCAGGTAAAGATTAGAAATTGTCTGTGCTTCAATACCTTGCGAAGCGTCTACCACCAACAAAGCTCCTTCACATGCCGCAATTGATCTGGATACCTCGTAGGAAAAATCAACATGACCAGGGGTGTCGATCAAATTTAGTACATAACTGTTGCCTTGACTTTGATAGTCCATTTGAACCGCGTGACTTTTAATAGTGATCCCACGTTCCCGCTCAAGGTCCATATTATCTAGTAATTGGTCCTGCATTTCTCTTCCGGAAACCGTGCCAGTAGCTTCTAACAGTCTATCAGCAAGGGTGCTTTTCCCGTGATCGATGTGGGCAATTATGCAGAAATTCCTTATATTTTTCATAGCAAATTCAGGGCAAAAATAGCCAATAAATTTCTACTTTGAGAAACAATGGCTGCTATTAATTGGGAGTAATATTTTCAAAAAGTGGGTCTATAAATTTGAGTTAACGCGATAAATATTGGATATTTGTCCCCCCAAATATGTTTTCCTATGCTAATCGCGGAACAAAAACGGAAGGAAAGTATAAGCGAGTACATCATCTTTATGTATCAGACTGAAGATCTGATCCGGGCTTATAATTTCGATCTCGAAGAAATTTACAAGTATGTAATTCAACACTTTCCTGTAGAAGACAATAAGAAAACCCGCATCAAAGCCTGGTACCGGAAGGTGGCCAGTCAAATGAAAAAGGAGTCCCTTGACAAAGCCGGTCATTTGGAAGAGCTCAACAATTTGGCAAAAGAGTTATCGCATTTCAACCTGGAACTGCTGAAATCAGACCAATCTTATCGAAAGATCTTTGACCAGGCCAAGCTACACATAAGCCGCAACGCGGCACTTTCCAATGGACAGGTGAATAATGCCATTCAAATTTGTCTGAATGGCATTTACGGAATGCTGATCTTAAGATTAAACGGAAAGCCAGTTGATGACTCAAACAAACAGGGAGTACAAGCTTTTGGAGAGGTATTGTCCTATTTGAGTTACAAATATCAGAAGCGTAATAACGGACATTAGAAATAAGAAATAAATAATAAGTAATGAGTAAGAAGCAGCGCCCTCCTTATTTCTTATTCCTTATTTCCTAACTGCTGTGATCACTTACGATCAACCATTTACCGTTAATCTTCCTCCACAAAAGAGTAAAATGGCCTTCCCGATCACCAATGGTTCTCTTTAAGTGATATTTGCCAACCACATAAAAGGAGATTTCGCTTAGTGGCTGCATATAGATAAATTCAAACGATAAATGCCCCATTGCTTCCTTATCCGGATAATCAGTTTTATATCGCTTCATGGTATGTTCATAACCGTAATACACCTTATATTTACTAATAAACATCAATGAGTCTGATTTCCAATAGTCATTCATAAAACAATCCAGATCTCCTTTATTCCAACAAGATTCCTGTTTTTTCATGATATCCTTGATGATCTGTTGGGTTTCCTGCGCTGGTACTTGACAGACAATCAGCATTAATAAGAGCACAACTGTTAAGAATACGTATAGTTTTCCCACCAAAATTTACTTTAGATGCTTTTGAATTTCCTGCTTTAGTGCCAGTTTATTTTCGCTTAATTCGAAATCACTTTCGATCAGATTCATTAACTGTGAGATCACATCGTGATGGTATCCCAGGGCTTCCGCATACTTTTTACAGGCGTCGAATTCCCGCTCATCCAGTTTGCCATCCATTTTTATCATCAGAATTATAGTATATATGTATTCAAACCGGTCATCGTCTGAAAGTTCTTCCAAATCCACTGCTTGTTGAGGAGGGTTTTGGATCATTTGTTCAACTTCGAACATTGGAACGCCTTTTGCAACGGCAATCTTATAAATCAGTGCAAGTTCTGAGCCACTTACATTACCATCTACCTGGGCCAGGTGCAGCAGGGTGTGAATTAATTGTTTTGACATAGAAATTTATTTAGCTAGTGAGAAATGCTTTTCAAAGGTTAAGCAACTTTAAAATAGTAAAATAAACTATAAAGTAAGCCTATTATATTGCTATGATCTGTTTAATTTCAACATTTTATGAATTTTTTAGCACACGCCGTCCTTTCCTTTGAAAACCCGGAAATAATGGTTGGCAATTTCATTGCTGACTTTGTAAAAGGAAATGACTACATGAATTACTCCGAACCTGTAAGAAAAGGGATCCTGCTCCATAGAGAAATTGACCATTTTACGGATCGGCATGCTCAGGTACGACTAAGCAAAAGGAGACTATATGACTCCTACCATCACTATTCCGGGGTAATTGTTGACATGTATTATGACCATTTCCTGGCAGCAAATTTCTTCAAATTTCATCCTGAACGGTTGGAGTTATTTACGCAGCTTGTTTATAAAACGGTAGGTCAGTACCGGGACCAAATTCCAGAAAAAGCCAACAACATACTTCACTATATGTCCAGGGGAAATTGGCTTTTGGCCTATGCCCAGATTCAAGGTGTTGAACAAGCATTGAAAGGAATGGCTCGACGCACCAAATTCAGGTCTGGTATGGAACTTGCCGGAGCCAATTTGAGATCTGATTATAAATCATTTTATACAGAATTTATGACCTTTTTCCCAAAGGTCATAGCATTTGCAAAAGAGGAAATTCAGCAAAAATGATCCGATCCAAACCTAAGAATTCAACTTTATTTTCTCTTTCCCTATTTTTGATTATAGCCTATGGGGTGGGTATCTGGACAGCGTTAACTGTGCCTTCCTCGCCGGCCTACTGGTACCTCATTCCATTATTGTTTCTAGTCACGGCGCTGGTGATCACCTTGAAGGTGCTTTGGGGATACCAAACCATCCAGATCAAAGGAGAGCAGTGGAAGGTGAAAAAACTAATTGGACCAGCCAATGCATTCAACAGCAGAGACATAGAATGGTGGAAGGAAACTGAAATAAAAACCGCCGGAGGGCCATATAAGGAACTTCATATTCATACTATGGGTGGCATCAACTTAAAAGTCAGCCTACAAGAGCATACAGGGTACAAAAAAATCATTAAAAAAGTTAAAAGTAAATTCCCCAAGAAACGAATCAATGAATCCTGAAAACATACTATCCGGATATGGAATTCCTTAAACCTGTTTTATTTATTGGCGCCGGGGGATTCCTGGGCAGCATTGCCAGATACAGCCTGCATCTTTTAATATCCAGTAGATCGCTGGCAACTTTTCCTTGGGGAACATTTACAGTAAATATTATTGGTTGTTTACTAATCGGGATTCTTGTCGGTTTAGAAACCCGGCATGAATTAATTAATGAGCCGTTGAAATGGCTGCTCATCACCGGGTTTTGCGGGGGATTTACCACCTTTTCAACCTTTAGTATAGAGGGGCTGGCGCTGCTGAACGAACATCAATTTGGAGTATTTTTTGGGTATGCTATCGGTAGCGTAGTTATCGGCATTCTGGCCACCTTCCTAGGATATGGTTTAATAAGATGGCTGATTTAAAAGATAGAATTGAAAAAATGATCCAAGAGCTATAATTCCAAATTAAGAATAATAGCTTTCAGTAGTGAGAGAAGTGCGCACGAGAGGAATCGAACCTCCACGCCCATAATCGGGCATCAGGCCCTCAACCTGACGCGTCTACCAATTCCGCCACGTGCGCATTATTAAGGATTGAAGGACTGAGGGATTCAGCCACTGCCTCCGAGGAATGCAAAAGTAGAAACAATTCAGTAAATGTTCAAAGGCTATAGATATTAATCATCATTGTTTGACACCTGCCATAGGCCATCAGTGAAGTACTTTTTGGAATCGTAATAATGTTTGATAACATTGAATCCGGATTGTTCAGCCAGCTGCTTTAAGTCTTCTATATGGTACTTCTGAGAGAGTTCCATGTAAATCGGTTCCCAGGCTTCGAAATGAAAAGTGGCATTCAGGCGCTTAATGGATACTGTCTGCTGACAATTACTGATTAACAAGCTGCGTGCAGCGCCATTCACGGGATCGTAAAACGGAAAATGAATAAATCCATCCAGATCAAAATCACCGGCTAATTCCCGATTGATCCTGGTTAATAAATTTAAATTAAATGCTTTTGTGACCCCTTGATGATCATTGTAAGCACTTGCCATCACTCTGGGGTCTTTCATCAGGTCTACTCCAAGCAGCAGCAAATCTCCGATTATCAGGGTCTTGGCAAGTTGAGAAAGAAAGTCCACGGCCACAGGTTTTAGAAAATTACCAATGTTCGACCCTAGAAATAAAACCACTTTGGTGCGACCCGTTTGTTGCTCCAACTGCGATAGCACCCTAAAATACTCACCCTGGAGTGTTTTATATGTTAGGTTTGGCAGGCTATGATTAAGATCTCCAGCCAATATGTTCAAGGCGTTTTGTGAAATATCAATAGGCAGGTAAGTGAAATCGACCCCTGCTTTGAGAAAATGGTCCAGGAGGATCTTGGTTTTTTTGCCATCTCCAGCTCCAAATTCAATTAAATCAAATGGCTTCCCGTTCTTGGAAAATTGACCTAATAAATCTCTCTTTTCACTTTGAAATATTTCGTATTCACAGCGGGTGAGATAATACTCATCAAGGCCCATGATTTTCTGAAACAGGGCATCGCCCTTCTTATCATAAAAATATTTTGAAGACAAATATTTTGGTACAGCAGAAAGTCCATGCATCACATCCCGCGCGAATTGTTCATCCATTCAGGTAAGTTTTTTGATTAAACATGTGAAGCTAATCTGATGCCGGTAAATTGCCATCTTAAATGTGGGTGGAAAAAATTTCTGTAGGTAGATCTTATATGATCACGGGGAGTTGCGCACGAACCTCCCCTAAGCACCATCTGATTTATCATAAATTTTCCGTTGTACTCACCAAGTGCGCCATCTTCTTGTTTAAAATAAGGATAAGGCCGATAGGCGCTGCCTGTCCACTCCCAGGCATCACCATAAAATTGAAAATTATCGCCAGTGGTTGGTAATGGCAAAAACCGTCCCGATTCTTGGAATTCCGCCTGATCTGGCACCTGAGGTTGGTGCATTTTGCATGCAGTTTCCCATTCAAATTCAGAAGGCAGTCTCATGCCTTTCCATCGCGCATAGGCATCTGCCTCAAAAAAACTAATATGGGTTACCGGCGCATTTCCATCCAACGGTTGCAGGCCGTGAAGATTATAACTTTGCCATTTACCTTCTAAACGATGCCAATACAGGGGACTACTAACTTCATGGGCTTTCACCCACTCCCATCCTTCCATAAGCCAGAAACGAAAATCACCATATCCTCCTTCAAGCATAAACTCCAGATACTCATCGTTGGTTACCAACCGGTCCATTATTTGGTAAGCCGGTAGATATACTTGGTGCATTCCCAGTTCATTGTCATAACAAAAGCCCTCACCCTGATGGCCAATTGGGTATAGTCCATCGGGAATTTCTAAGAAATCAGCAATCCTACCCTGGTTATTCTGGAGCAAACTTACTTCCTCAAAATAGCTCGGGAAAACCGGATTATGACCTAGTATGTATTTTATATCGGAGATGAGTAACTCCTGATGCTGTTGCTCGTGTTGTAACCCTATTTCCAATACCTTATAAAACTCATCGTTCAAGGTAGGTACTCCTTCAAGCAGGTGTGTCATGGCCTCATCCACATGTTTTCTGTAAATATACACCTCTGTTACCCCAGGCCGGGTTAAATTGCCACGGTTGGTGCGCAGTACACGCTCTCCCTCAGATTCATAATAACTGTTGAACAAGTAGTTATAGTCCTGATCAAATACTTCATAATCTGATTTGAATTTTTGAAGCAATAAAGTCTCAAAAAACCAGGCTGTGTGAGCCAGGTGCCACTTTGGAGGGCTGACGTCAACTACAGGCTGAACAACGTAATCTTCTTTGCCCAATGGCTTGCAAAGCGCTTCGGTTTGTTGCCGTACCTGTTTATAGCGCTGAAGGGTGTGGGTGGAATTTATTACTGGGGTTTCCATTTTTCAGGTTCATTGAAAACACCAAAATAATCATAATGGTTGCATTGTTTTAGATTTTTCCCGACTAACTGTTAAAGGGGCAGGGAGCGGGGTACGGGGCGCGGGGTACGGGCACTGGGTGCTTTAAAAAACAAGCCCCATAGTAATCCTCGCGGTGCTCGGATACTACAGGGCCTGTTATTACAGGTTGACCGGTTTAAGCGATATTTTATCTCGAAAAGCGGTTATAAGATATATCTCTTATGGGATAAGTTATCGACTTACAGCCAATACCATATAGGAGTCTTTCTCGTTCATAGCTATCTGAGAAATATCCTGCTGCTCTATGATATACATTTTGTCGTTGTCAACAACAAAATTCATCACATACTGAAACAAATCAGCCTGATTGTGGATATTGATGTCCCTGGTATTGAAGAGGTTCTCCTCTGATTCTACAGACAGACTATAATCAGTATCAAATGCCATGCTAAAGGTGTATGACCCCTTCATCAGATCAGTAGTAGTAGTAGCTTGTACTTCTCTGGTTTTCTTGTTGGTCAAAGTTACCCTGGCATTGAATGACTGTTCCGGATCCTTCTGAATAACCTTACCTTTAAGTAAGAACAAGGAAGCAGAATTTTCTGGTCTTTCCATCATATAGATATCGTTTTGACCGTCCGCAGTAAAATGTGAAGAGTTGAAATAAGCCCTATTGCCTTCCGCGTTCAATGAAAAATGAATGTCATCAAATGCTGTATTTATGGGGTAACCCACATTTCTTGGCTCACTCCAAGTATTGCTGGAATGGTCCAATACGGTTGAGAATATGTCATATCCTCCCATACCATCATGGCCCTTAGAGCTGAAAAATAAAGTAATATCATCCGTATGGATCTGAGGAGCATCTTCATCTCCTACGGTATTTACCTTAGGTCCCAGGTTGACAACTGCACTCCAGGTTCCATTTGATTGCACTTCTGAACGATAAATATCAATTCCTCCGAAACCACCTGGTCGGTTACTGGCAAAATACAGGTACCTGCCATCTTTGGAGATACTGGCACTTCCTTCCCAATACCTGGAATTAACATCACCTTTCAATGCCTCCGGCTTAGACCAACCCTTAGCCTTGCGGTTGCTGACATAAATATCACCACCGTTATCATCTTTGTAAATGAACAGTTGTTTACCATCATATGACAAACCGATTCCGGCATCGTGCAGTTTGGAGTTCAAACCAGCAATAGGCTCAGGCTTACTCCAGTTTCCATGAGCATTCCTGGTAGCCATAAAGATGTCTTCGTAGAAACTGCCATCTTTAGTTACTGTTCCACCAGTACTGCTACTACGTCTTGAAGTAAAAATGAGAGTAGATTCATCAGCGGAAACCAATGGGATATAATCCTGGTAGTAACTATTGACTAGTTTGCCAAGGCTCTTGATTTCCAATTCAAGTGAATCAGGTATTAGTGTAGTACCGACCATGCAATCCTCCATATGATTTCTAACGGAGGCGCTTTTCTGAGACGCTTTAGCATCTTTCGCGGTTCGTAATTGCCGATTGTATTTATAATAGTGCGCCACAGCTTTACCAAACCTGTGATTCAAATGATACGCTCTACCCAGATAAAATTCAAGATCTACCTGCTCAAAGCTTCCCTGTTGAGCCAGTTCAAAATGAACCAGTGACCGAGCAGGTACCTTGCTGTGAACATAATAATATTGACCAATTTTAAAATTTGTAGCAGCATCAAAACTCTCCGGTTCATCTTCCAATAAAGCCCACTCATCGAGATGCGCATTATTACTGCTTTTGGCACTTCGAGCTGTTCTATTTATTGGCTTATTACTGATTTCAAATCCTCCATCAGCTATTAAATTAACCGATCCATTTTCCATGGTTAGGGAAACGTCATCTATAAGAACACCCTTGTTAGGGTCTCCGGTTAGACTGATGACATAAAAACCTAAGAAAGTTTTGGTTTCTTTTGCCTTAAACTTGAAAGACTGGTAACTGAAACTACCTGGTGCGGTATTATTATCTACGAATATATCGTAGGCCAGTTCACCATTGACTGCTATTCTAAGCGCCTTGTCTCCGGCTGACTGTCGATGAGCATAAGCAAATGATACTTGGTAGTTAACACCAGGCTCAGTTTTAACATACTGACCCATGTTACTCAGTTCATCGACTTCGGCAAATTGATTCCCTTGTACAATGGTCTTCAGACCATATACAGAAGAGGCTGCCCGAGACTTGAAATAAATTCCTGCTGACCTGTTATCAGGTTTCCAGGGCTTCCAAGCGGTTTTAGTTCCATTATTCATTTGTGCTTGAGCACTGATGCTCATTGCGATAATTCCGATTGCAGTTATTATTGACTTTTTCATGACGACATACTTTAAGTGTTGTACCACGCCAAAGGCGTGATTCAAACCAGTTGAAAAAAATGATTAAAAATTAATTAAAGACGTCTTAGACTAAGGACACTCCCATGATAACCACCTCGTATAGGTGGTTGACAAAAGAATCCATTAAGTCCACACTGTAGCAAATGCCACAGGGCTTAAAAAATCTACCAGAAGTGAATTATCTCGAAAAGGGGTGTAACTGTTTCCAGTTACTTTGCTGTTGAAGACTCATCCAGTACCCCGGATGGTATTAGGTATTCAAATGATCTCACTTGAAGTACCTTATTGGTAAGAGATCTCTGATTGACATCAATCAAATGCTAATTTGCGAAATTCAAATCAATCAACAATGCCTAATTTGGAAGGTATATTCCTCAGGTGATGTTTTTTTATTTTGTGCGCAAAAATGACCTAGAAAAAGCATTTTTTACTATAGAGTGTCTTAATGGGCGCATGTAAGA
>CAZAWQ010000003.1:0-4017 GCA_964488585.1 uncultured Roseivirgaceae bacterium | reverse complement strand
TCTCGTAACGTATGTTTACCGGTGATAGCACCTGTTACTGTTTTCAACTTGGTGGCGTTGAGGAGCCTGCGGAACCCATTGGTTGCAATCGATCTGGCCAGTCGATACCTCGAAGGTTTGAACGTACTAAAAATTTCCTTTGTATATCTTAATATGATCTCTCTGAGTAACTTCTTTTCTGTGGAATCATCTTTTTGCGCAGAGGAGGCAACTAAACTTTTTTTTATGTAGTCCCAAAACTCTTTTTCATCTGCGGGATCCACTTTCCATGGCATGGTTTTAATGCGGAGTCTTTCCCTGAACATGGTGGTTTCCAACTCCTCCCGAAGTGTAGCCTTTGTTGGGAAGTCTTTGGTCAGACGATCAAAGCTATCTTCCACAACATCTTCCATAAATTCATCCCTGTGCTTAGTAAGCAGCACTACGGGCCATTTCTTGGTTTTTGCAATTATAGGTTGGTATCTACGGCGTGTTCTTTTTGCCATAAACGTTATAGAATGATCTGAAACAAATATAGTTGCAAATTTAAACTTCCCAATTTGATGTTAGCCCATCTCCAGTCACTTTAACCCCGTCTTTATCAGGTATTAAGCATTTGGTATAATTTCTAAGAATTTTATTTATCATAAACCTTATACCAATTCATTCAATGGATCTGAAGACACAACACTTTCTTTATTGAGTGATCTAACCGTGAATTGGTTTTTTTCACCACTGGAAGTCTTTAGTTCAATTGGATTGTTAAGTTTACGAGGAGCAATTGTTAAAACCATCGTTCCGATCGTTGATGAGTTACGATACGTTTCCTTCAATGCATCTTTTAGAAAAAGGCCTATTCCGGTTTCTTTGTTGGCTGTATTCAAATTTTCAATGATATCCCGTAGTAACAGGTGCTTACTATCAGTGGCCAGGGCATAAAAAAAGAAATCCCCTCCGTTTTCATTGAAACCTTTAATCAATGCATTGGAGAATGTAATAAATTTTAGAAGATTTTCAGAAATAGCATTTATGAAAACATATTTTTCATTTCCATTCGTTGTAATAATTATAGTAGCGGCACCAGAAAATCCATAATAGAGAAGAAACAGGCCAGCGAAGAATGTGGGAAGCGTTAAATTGGTGGATAAATAGTTGTTAAAAATTGCAAGTAAAGCCAATGGGGTGAGTATGCCTCCGGTGATGATTGGAAGAAGGAGTTTTCGTCTGCCTGTTGAGACAGTATCGACAGTTTCAACCAGAAAATTATGGTCGCGACCTCTTCTTGTTATCAGGAGTTTATTTCGGGTTAGAATACACTGGTTTCTGGCGTCTTTCTTGTTTGTTAAGTGGCATACCGCCCATACATCATTTTCTTTATCAAGTGGGTTAGAAATCGAAATATGGTCAGATTCAACTAGCATTATTTACAAATTTCGGGCTTTTAGTACTCAAAACACTACTAAATTTCAAACATGTAACTAATTGTCATAAATGGTGTTACTTAACTTACAATAGGTAGATATATTTGCAGATCAATAAAATTTCTAGGATGGGAGTCAATATGAGGTGGATAATTGTGGGGTTTGTTCTTCTGATAACTGGAATCTTTAGCGAAGTGGATGCAACCCACATCAGGGCTGGAGAAATCACGGTAGAACGTATAGATTGTGTAGGTCTTACATTCAGAATAACTATCACGGGTTGGGTAGATCTTGAATCCACAGTGGAATTTGGTGGAGGAGAAATCGACTTTGGCGATGGATCTCCGAAAATCAATCTTCGATCTGGTGCAGTTCTTACCCTTGAACAAGACCTTGGCAACAACGTAGGGATTGTTCAGTTTCAGATCGATCATACGTATGGAGCCAATGGGGTATATATTTTATCCTACCTTGAAGCTAACAGGAATGCCGGAGTCCTCAATATGAATAATTCTGTTGAGACTACTTTCTATATAGAAACTCTTGTGGTGATAGATCCATTCCTGGGTTGCAATAATACACCAATCTTACTCATCCCTCCCGTTGACGAAGCCTGTGTTGGTTCCATTTTCTTCCATAATCCGGGTGCATGGGATGCGGATGGTGATAGTATTTCCTACGAGGTCACGATCCCCAAGCGCGACAAAGGTACGGATGTAAGTAACTATCGTTATCCTAATGATGCTTCTTTCGGCGGGACTACTGAAGATGGGGAAGTCCCTACAAACTTTGACATTGACCCAATCACCGGCGATATCTCATGGAATTCACCAGCAATTGCCGGAGAGTACAATATAGCCTTTATCATTTATGAGTGGAGGATCATTCAAGGGCAAGCCTTTCTGATGAGTTGGATAACACGCGATATGCAAATTATTGTGCAAGAATGCGATAACGATCGACCGGAATTGCAGGTACCCGAGGATGTATGTGTGGAAGCGGGCACTCATTTAGAAGAATTTGTAGTTGGGATCGATCCTGATGGGGATGATGTAATGCTGGAAGCTTATGGGGGACCGTTCACATTGGCCTCACCGGCAACTTTTGAACCTTTTCCTCCGCGATTTGAACCACAGCCTGCTCGGGGTGACTTCTCCTGGGAGACTAATTGCAGTCACATTAGAACGCAACCGTACCAGGTAACATTCAAAATTACTGATGATCCTGAAGATGGACCTAACCTTGTTGGCTTTGAACCTTGGAATATAACTGTGGTTGGCCCTGCTCCAACCGGCATGGACCTTTCGGTAAATGCTGGAAGAACCATCGAGCTCACATGGGATCCCTATGTTTGCTCCAATGCCCAGTTAATTCAAATATGGAGGAGAGTGGACAGTTACCAGTTCGACATCACTGATTGTGAAACCGGGATTCCGGATTCGGCGAGATACCAATTGATAGATGAAGTTGATCCTACTGCTACCGGATATATGGATGACAAAGCAGGCAATCTGCTTGATTTTGGGGCCCTGTATTGTTATCGGATAGTAGCTGTGTTTCCCTCTCCAGGCGGGGGCGAATCCTACGCTTCAACCGAAGTATGCGGTATCATTATTGTTGATGCGCCTGTAATTACTAAAGTTAGCGTAGAAAATACACATGAAACCGATGGTGAGATCAGCATTAAATGGAGAGAACCATTTGAAATTGATGAGGACCTCTTTCCGCCTCCTTACAGGTATCGTTTGCTTCGTTTGGAAGGACAGCCAGGCGGAGACGAGATAGACTATGCGGTGATCGCCCCGGATTTGGATGAAAATACACTTGAGTTCCGTGACACAGGCTTAAACACGCTCGAGAAAGCATATAATTACAGGATTATTCTGAGGGATGTTAATGGTAATAAAATAATTACCTCCTCGTCAGCTTCATCGGTGTTCTTGAGCCCGAAGTCCCTATTCAAGCAGATTGAATTGCGATGGATCTCCGTTGTGCCATGGTCGAACAATCTGCAAGATTTTCCTCACCATTTTATTTTTAGGGATCACGTGGTAGCGGATCCAAACAGGCTGGTACTGATAGCAAATGTGAATGTAAACACTGATGGCTTTTTATTTCTGGATGATGGCAGTTTTAATGATGAGGAGTTGAATGAGAGAATTGAATATTGTTATTATGTGATTACTCAAGGTTCATATGGAAACCCGAAAATAGAAAGACCCCTGCTGAATCTATCCCAGATTGTATGTGCTCAACCGAATGATACGATTCCTCCCTGCTCTCCAATTGTGGAAATTACTCAGACCGATTGTGAAACATTCTTATCCGATAAACCATGTTCATTTAAGGATTTTCAAAATTTGATTGCATGGAAAGAAGATGAAACGGATGATTGCTCAGATGAGACTATTAAGCACTACAACGTATATTTCAGCAAGACTGGTGAAGAGCCCTTTGATCTTATCGCAGGAGGGATAAAGGACGACCAGTATATTCATGAGAATTTATCGTCTTTCGCAGGTTGCTACTATGTGACAGCAGTTGATCGATCGGACAATGAAAGTGATCCTAGTGAAGTAGTCTGTAATGACAATTGTCCAAGCTATGTGTTACCCAA
>CAZAWQ010000002.1:0-3745 GCA_964488585.1 uncultured Roseivirgaceae bacterium | reverse complement strand
AATGCTTTGGTAGGGGGCAACCGCATGCGCAATAAAGGCGAGCGATTAACCCTGGGTGGAAGTTCTTTTAATATTCCCTTTTTCTATACATTCTCTAATTTACAGAACCAGAGTCCCAGCTATGGTATCAACGAAGAGGGTATCAATTCCGTATTCTTTTCAGCTGAGGTGGGATGGAAAGATTTCTTGTATGTAACCGCTACAGGTCGTCAGGATTGGTTCTCAACCCTCGATCCCGACAACAACAGTATATTCTATCCATCAATTGGTGGTAGTTTTGTCTTTACCGAGTTGATGGGTAATAGTGGTATCCTGGATTACGGTAAATTTAGGGCTTCCTGGGCCCAGGTAGGTGGAGATACTGATCCATATAGATTGCTTCTGACCTACAGTCTTGGTCAGGGTCACCTAGGTGCGCCGAATGCTAATATTGCACAAGGTTCTATTCCCAACTCAGCACTCACACCACTGACCTCATCAGAGTTTGAGCTTGGATTTGATTTGAGGTTTTTTGACGGTCGACTTGGATTTGATTTCACTTACTACGACCAAACCACCACTGATGACATCCTTGCCGCTACCGTTTCACAAAGTTCAGGATTTGGCTCTACTACCATCAATATTGGAGAAATTACCAATACGGGAGTTGAATTATTGCTTACTGGAACACCCATACAGAACCCTAATTTTAGCTGGGACGTAAGTTTGAATATGGCTTGGAACGACAGTGAAGTGGTTCAGTTAAATGAAGGGTTGGATGAAATCCGGGTAGCCGGTGGTTTGGGAGAACCCCGATCTCGTCAGGCATTTGTTTTCCATGTGGTGGGTGAGTCTTTTGGTACCATCAAAGGATTTACCCAGGAAATGATCGATGGTCAACCGGTATTTAACCCGGATAACGGTCAGCCGGTACGTTCCAGTGGAACCTCCATTCTGGGTAATGGAGTACATAAGTTTACAGGTGGTTTTTCCAACAACTTCCGATGGAAAAATTTCTACGGTGACTTCCTGATCGACTGGAAATCTGGTGGAAAGATTTATTCTGGTACTAATGTACGAATGACACAGCAGGGAACGCATTGGCAGACAGTTAACCCCACCAGTGGTATAGGATTTGAATCCCAGGGCCGTGAGTCACTTACCATTAACGGTGTTACCCCAGAAGGTAATCCTCTGACCATGACACTGGATAAGACCCAAATTGACGGTTTCTGGGGTGCTTATGGCAACCTTTCCGATCGTTTTATGCGCGATGCATCTTTTGCAAAATTGAGACAAGTAAGTATTGGATACCGGTTCCCGAGGCATTTATTAGTAAATACCCCTATAGAGTCGGCTAGTCTGTCATTTGTAGGAAGAAATCTTGCGGTGTTATTTGATGACATTGAAAACGTTGATGCTGAATCAACATACAACAATTCAAATGCGCAGGGATTGGATTACTGGGGATTGCCACAAACCAGGTCTTATGGATTTAACCTGGTGGTAACATTTTAATGTGTGATTATTTTAGAAAATAAGATTATGAATAAATTATATAAGTATTTTATTGTCGCATCCATCATATTAGTATCAATAAGTGGGTGTGACAATGAGGAGTTGACTGATTTGAATATCAATCCAACTCAGGCAAATGAAGTAGACTGGCGATTTATGCTAACTACCGGAATGGTACAGGCAGCAGAAAATCGTTATTCCAATGGACGTGTGCACCTGAACCTTGCCGCCGGTTTGATTCAGCAGATGGCCACACATCAAATTGGAGGAGAACGAGGATCCGGAGATAAATATATGTATCACCTGGATAGTTTTAATGCATTATGGGATAGATACCCAACACTTGTGTTAAAAACACTGTCAGAAGTAATCCGCCAAACCGGACCCGATGGTGCAAGTCCTGGTTCAGTTAATTTGCAGCATGTGGCTCAGGTAATGCATGCCCTTTCTACACATCTCCTGACTGATATGCACGGTAATATTCCTTACAGCGAGATGAATCAGGGGATTGACGGAATATTTTTCCCAAAGTATGATTCCCAGGAATCCATATACAAGGCTATGCTGAGTAAACTTCAAACTGCCGCTAATACTATTGGCACAGGTGTCGATGATATTGGAAGTGCAGATGTAATATTTGGTGGCGACCTTGTTAAGTGGAGAAAGTTTGCCAATTCATTGATGTTACGTCTAGCTATGCGTATTTCTAATGTAGATCCAGGAACTGCCCAGACGTTTGTTCAAGCGGCTATTTCAGGTGGTGTAATGGAGAGCAACCTGGATATGGCATGGATACAAATGGCTGATGGTCCTAGTGATTGGTTCAACAAAAACGGCTTATCCAGGGCCATGAATCCCAGTGACTGGGGCGCTAACAACATGATGAGTAAAACCATGGTGGACTGGCTGCAGGCGAATAATGATCCGAGATTGGAAGTCTGGTCGGTACGAGGTTTATGGGACGGTCCCTGGCTGACCGATCCAGCGGACCAGATAGGAATGCCCAATGGTATGGACATTGAAATGCTGGAGGATTATACAGGTCTACCTTTTGACCGAGAGATGCAATTTTCTCGCTTAAATCCTGAATTGCTGGATGATAGTGATCCTTTCATCTTCATGACTTACGCTGAGGTTGAATTTCTATTAGCTGAAGCGGCTATGAAGGGATGGCACACCGGTGATCCAGTGGAACACTACAACAATGGTGTTCGATCTTCTATGAAGCAATGGGTAATATTTCAACCTACCAAAACCATCACGGATGCAGAAGTTGATGCTTATCTGGCAGCGAATCCATTTGATGGTTCTATGGAAATGTTGAGTACCCAACACTGGGCTGCTAATTTTATGCAATGGTTTGAAGCTTACGCCAACTGGCGCAGAACCGGGTTCCCGGTATTGACTCCGACTAATTACCCTGGTAATTATTCCAGCGGGCAGATTTTCCGAAGGATTGAATACAGCACCGTGGAAATAGCCAATAATGAAAGCAACATTGTAGCGGGAGGTACGTCGCCTGATGATGTGATGACCAGAATCTGGTGGGATGTGAATTAATTTTGTTCATATTCTAAACAATATAAAGGGCTGTCTCAATTGAGATGGCCTTTTTTGTTGTTAATTGTGCAATGTAAGAAATAACAAATCCCAAAAAACCTGCCTCCTGGCAGGCGAGACAAAACCCAAACCTTTAACAACACCCTTGCAATTGGCGTATTCAACCTAGATTAGTAAACTTGCACATTATTTTTAAAACAGTTTAATGAATATTTTTCATTTGATATAACTGCTTACCATGAGGAAGTATATTCTCATTCTTTTTACTTGTTTTGGTTTATTATCCTGTGAGAAAAAACAAACAGAACTGGTTTGGAACCAGTCCTTCTTTCGAATTGGATCCCAGTCCTCTCCCCGGACTGCAGATCTAAACAGTGACGGAGTTTTGGATATTGTAATGGGTGCTGGTAATGGAGAAATGGTCCAGACTGATCAGGGAGTGCTTGCTATCGATGGAGAAAGTGGTGAATTGATCTGGCAGCAGGCAGCTAACGCGAGTGTGGTAGGTTCTGCCTCCTTTCAAGATATAAATAAGGATGGAGTACTCGATGTATTTATTGGCGGCCGTGGAAGCTATTTGGCGGCCCTGGATGGACAAACCGGAGATGAAATCTGGAAATACCACTATAACTATGCTAACGATTCCATCCTGCAATATGCCTGGTACAATTTTTATAACAGTGTCTGG
>CAZAWQ010000001.1:0-1606 GCA_964488585.1 uncultured Roseivirgaceae bacterium | reverse complement strand
ACTTTGTACCATTGGGTTCGCTGCTTCAGTACGGGGAACCACTATGAAATTGCCATTTTCAGCGCTGGTAGTATGCAGGTCGATAAGGATCTTGGAGGTATACTTGTCGCTGTTGTATTTTAGAATGGTTTGGTGAAGCATCTTTAGCTCAATATCTTCTGCCAATGTATGCTGTTTATGGTTAACACGGTTTACGAATTCTTCAGTCCAGCAGCGGTTAAGATCATAATCCAGGAATCTTTGATTCTCAGCAATTGCCTGAAGATTACCAGCCAGGCCAACCAAAGTGCCGTTGACGGGGATATGGTTTTTACGAATAGTATGAAACACCTGATTGATTGCCTTAATACCAGCTACTTCGTTGCCATGCAGGCCACCTAACAATATATTGAGAGGCCCTTCCCCCTTGCCCTTAATAACTCCTAAGACTCGCTTCATTGTAGTCAGCCCACTATTGTGAGATTGACCTATAAATTTACAAACAATTTTAGTGAGGGTAATAGAGGTAGGTACTAAATTTCCAACATCGAATGTTGAATAAGGAATGTCCAAGTTATGCGAGGCCCAGAATAGATGCTTATTAAATGTTGAATGTTGAACTGGCGTTTTTAATATATATTTGCCCCACCAAACCAATAGTATCAGGATGCAAGATTTTATTGCAGAAATGAAATGGAGGGGCATGATCCATGATATCATGCCAGGGACGGCAGAGCAGCTCAATAAGGAGATGACCTCAGCCTATATAGGATTTGACCCCACCGCTGATTCACTACATATTGGCAACCTGGTACAGATCATGTCGCTGGTACATCTTCAAAGATGTGGTCATAAACCCTATGCTCTAGTTGGTGGCGCCACCGGTATGGTTGGAGATCCTTCGGGGAAAAGTTCGGAAAGGCAGCTACTAAATGAAGAAGTCTTACGTCATAATGAATCCTGTATCAAAGCACAGCTAAGCTATTTCCTCGATTTTGACTCGGGAGAAAATGCCGCAGTTATGGCAAATAATTACCAGTGGTTTAAAGATATGGGCTTTATAGAATTTCTTCGAGATGTGGGTAAACATATAACTGTAAATTATATGACCGCTAAAGATTCCGTGAAGAGTCGTCTTGAAACCGGACTTTCGTATACTGAGTTTTCATACCAGCTAATGCAGGGTTATGATTTCTACTGGTTATACCAGAAGAAGGGTGTAAAGCTGCAAATGGGAGGCTCTGACCAGTGGGGTAATATTGTTACCGGTACGGAGATCATCAGAAGAAAATCCGGGGGTGAGGCATTTGCACTAACTACACCGTTAGTTACCAAGGCTGATGGTTCTAAATTTGGCAAAACCGAGCAAGGCAATGTTTGGTTGGATCCACTCAGGACATCTCCTTATCAGTTCTATCAATTCTGGTTAAATTGTGCCGATGATGATGCTCAGAAGCTCATCAGAATCTTTTCAACCAAAGGGCTAGAACAAATTGTAACACTTGAAAAAGAGCATCTTGAAAATCCTCATTTGAGAATTCTCCAAAAAGCACTGGCAGAAGAGATTACCACCCGGGTACATTCTGCGGATGAATATCACAGAGTGGTAAAAGCATCAGAGATACTG